>CAYUEG010000051.1:14858-24633 GCA_964443245.1 uncultured Burkholderiales bacterium
AGGTGGGCCGCCGTCAGCAGAAACAGGTGTTGGCCGGCGCGAATCAGCGTGGCAGTGCCGCGCACGGCGGCGCGCTGCCCGGCGAAGAGCACAATCGGCAAGGCGGCATCGCGCACGAAGCCCGGCAAGCGGTCCGGTGCGGCATCAGGCAGCGCCTGGGGCAAGCCCTGCAGGGCAATGCCGGTATGGCCAGCGTCTTCCCACTGCAGCACGATATCCTCGCCTGTTCCGGGTGGTGTCAGAAACCGATGCGCTGGCGCCGCCCCTCGCGTGAGCGGATATCGTCGACCGTGAGCTCGTGGCGGCCCTCCAGCTTGGCGTTGCCGAAGGCCTGGTTGAGCAGGCGCCGCATCTCGCGCGGCGCCACCGACGCCAGCTTGTCCTGCACATCGGTCGCCATGTCCGGCGGAAACTGCGCGCCCCACTCGTGGCCGTCGCGCAGTTCCTTGTAGATCGAACGCGCGATGCGGCAGGCGGCATCGTGATCCGGCGCTTCGATGTGATACACGTTCATGCGGTTGAGGATCGGTTCCGGAATGCGGATTTCCTGGTTGGCGGTGGCCATCCACACCACGTCCGACGCGTCGATCGGCAACTCGATGAATTCATCGATGAACTCGGCAGCGGTGTCGTGTTCCAGCAGGCTGTAGAGCGCGCCGAGCGGGTCGTAGGCGCCGTCGCTCGACGCCTTGTCGATCTCGTCCACCACCATCACCGGGTTGGCATATTCGCCGTGCAGGAACTGCTCGAACACCTTGCCCGGCTTGGCGTTCTTCCATTGCGAGGAGGCGCCGCCGATGATCCAGCCGGCCGTCAGCGAACTCATCGAGATGAAGCCGAAGCCGGTGCCCAGCAGTTTGGAGATGCGCTTGGCGAAATGGGTCTTGCCGATGCCCGGGTCGCCCAGCAGCAGCATCGGCGTCAGTTCCAGGCGGTCCTTGCTGTCGACGCACAGCGCCAGCTGGCGCTTGATGTCGTCGAGCACTTCGCTGAAATTGGGCAGATCCTCGTACAGCTCGTCCATTTCCGGCAGGCCGGAAGGCTTGACGGTGAAGCGCTCGCCGCCGGCGCGCAGCATCTTCTGGTAGGTATCGCGCAGGGCGTCGTTCTGGCTGGACACCTCCTGCAGGGCCTTGTCGACCTTGCGCACGTCGTAGACCTGCTTCATCCCCGCGATCGGGATATTGAGCGGCTTGTAGGGCACCGGAAGGGCGCCCTCCCTGGCAGTTTCGTGCATGGCGGAATCACCTCTGAGGATCATCGACACTTCATTTAACTCCCATGAAGAAAGACCGTTGACGGGGAAAGAATGACAAAACCGTTTCAATTACGCAAACCAGCACTCTCGCGGGTTGGCTGCCAACCGTTTCGCTTGGTCTCGCTTGCGCGCGTGCTGCCCTCTCCATGCAATCAGCATGCCGATGGCCGTATGGGATAATTTGCTGATGCAAAGCAAATCCCTTGGACCCACCAACCCACCGGCCGGAAACCGTTGGGGGACAAGGGTTTGCGCGTCTTGCCCCGCTGGCGCGCAGATGGACGCTGCGGCCCCGGCATGATGCTTCCCTGCGCGGTTGCCTTTCTTGCCACGGCACTCGCGTTGCGGTTGCTGCACGGCTGGGCACCCCGTTTTGACTTGATCGACCATCCCGGCGGGCGCCGCCTGCACGCCGCACCCGTGCCCCTGATCGGGGGCATCGGCATCTTCACCGGCCTGGCCCTGGCGCTCTTGTGGCACGGCACGCTGGCACCGGCGCCGGTGGCGCTGGCCTGGGCCGCGAGCCTCACGGTGCTGGGCGGCATTGCCGACGACCGGCACGAAATTTCCGCACGCGCCAAACTCCTGCTGCAGGTGATCGCGGCGGTGATCGTGGTCGAATTCGGTGGTGTGGTGCTGACGCATCTTGGTGCGCTCTTCACCACCGAGGTGCAGGGGCTGGGCACCACGCTGGCCGTCCCGTTCACGGTGCTTGGCATCGTCGGCGTGATGAACGCCATGAACATGATTGACGGTGCCGACGGTCTGGCCGGCGGCATCACACTCAGCGCACTGCTCTGGTTTGGCCTGGCCGCCGCGCTGGCAGCGCAGCTGGCGATGGTGACCTTGATTGTCATCACCGCGTGTGCCGTGGCCGCCTACCTCGCCTTCAATGCCTGGCCGCCGCTGGCGCAACGCTACAAGGTGTTCCTCGGCGATGCCGGCAGCCTGCTGGCGGGCCTGATCCTCGCGTGGCTGGCGATCGCGCTCTCCATGGGCCCCTTCCCGTCGCTCAAGCCGGTCACCGCAGTGTGGATCCTGGCAGTGCCGATCTGCGATTCGGTCTCACTGATGCTGCGGCGCGTGCTGCGCCGGCGCAGCCCCTTCACGCCCGACCGCGAGCACTTTCACCACCTGCTGCAGGACGCAGGCTTTACCACCGGGCAGGCCGTGGTGCTGATGCTGGCGATCAGTGTCGCCTTTGGCGGCATCGCCCTGTTTGCCGAACGCATGCGGGTGCCGGAACACTGGATGTTCTGGCTCAGCATGGTGATTTTTGTGGCCTATACGTGGGGCAGCGCGCGGTTTTTTGGCCAGAGGCGCAAGATGCAGGCTTGATGCGGACACCAGGACAAACATGAAACCCTTTCTGAGAAATTCCCTTCCCGTTCGCCTGGCGCTGTTGTTGCGCGATTACCTGCGCTGGCGTCAGCGCCAGTTTGCCGCGCCCAGCCCGCACCTCATCAAACAGGCCTGCCTGCTCAGGAACAGCACGCCGAATGCAACCTGGATCGAAACCGGCACATTTCTGGGAGAGACCACGGAACTGCTGGCCCGGCATGGCGCGAAGGTGGTCAGCATCGAGCCCGAACCGACGTTGTTTGCCAACGCTCGGCAATACTTCACCCGCTTTGCCAACGTGGAAATCGTGAACGGTCTGAGCGAGGACGTCTTTCCCACGTTGCTGCCGGGCATTTCCGGCAACGTCAATTTCTGGCTGGATGGCCATTATTCGGCCGGCATCACGCACAAGGGGCCTCAGGACACGCCTGTTCTCGATGAGCTACGTTCCATCGCGGACAACCTGCCGCATTTCGAGAAGGTTTGCGTGCTGGTAGACGATATCCGCTGCTTCCAGCCGCATCGCGCAGAGTATGCGAGCTACCCCGCGCTGGACCTTCTGGTCGACTGGGCGCGCAGCAACAAGCTGCACTGGCATATCGAACACGACATCTTCATTGCCAGGAATTTCGCCGATTGAACGCTCAAACGCCGTGGTAGCGCCGGTGCCATTCGACGTAGCGCCCCACCCCGATTTCCAGCGGGGTTGAAGGGCGAAAACCCACTGCCGCCTCCAGATCACGCGTGTCCGCGCTGGTTTCGGCCACGTCTCCCGGCTGCATCGGCATGAAGTTGATGATGGCCTTTTTCCCGACCGCGCGCTCGATCGTCGCGATCATCTCCATCAGGGGTGCCGGCGCACTGTTGCCGATATTGAACACCCGGAACGGGGCCGCGCTTTCGGACGGGTCGGCGTAGCTGTCGGCGGCGACTGCAGATCGACGGGGGATATGGTCAAGCACGCGCACCACCCCTTCGACAATGTCGTCAATGTACGTGAAATCGCGGCGCATCTGCCCGTTGTTGAACACGTTGATCGGGCGGCCCGCGACGATGGCATCCGTGAACAGGCTCATCGACATGTCCGGACGACCCCAGGGCCCATACACCGTAAAGAACCGCAACCCGGTGGTGGGCAAGCCGAACAGGTGGCTGTAGGTGTGCGCCATCAGTTCGTTCGACCGCTTCGTCGCCGCGTACAGGCTGATCGGATGGTCCACCGCATCGTGGGTGGAAAACGGCAGCTTGGCGTTGGTGCCGTACACACTGGAACTGCTTGCGTAGACGAAATGGGCGCTCTGCTGGGCACGGCAACACTCCAGCATATTGATGAAGGCAGCCAGATTGCTGCGCACGTAGGCATGCGGATTGGTCAGCGAATAGCGCACTCCCGCCTGCGCGGCCAGATGCAGCACGCGATCAAATGCATGGCGTGCAAATACTTCCTGCAAGGGCGCCAGATCGGCCAGATCGAACCGGTGGAACTCGAATCCCTTCTTTCCCGACAGGCGCTCCAGCCTGCGCTCCTTGAGCCGCACGTCGTAATAGTCGTTGACGCAGTCGATGCCCACGACCTCATGGCCGCCTTGCAGCAGCCGCTCCGCGGCATGCATGCCGATGAAGCCGGCACAACCGGTAACCAGAATTCGCATTAGCTGCCCCGACGCTCCGTGTTCATCGCTCAGTTCTCACCACTTAGTTCTCACCACTCACCCGCACCGGATACCCGTGGCTTCTCAACAAGCTGTTCTGGCGCGCCTGCGCCAGATCGTGCGTGACCATTTCATCGACCATCTGCTCGAACGAGATGGTGGGCGCCCAGCCTAGCCGCTGCTTGGCACGCGATGGATCCCCCAACAAGGTCTCTACCTCGGTGGGCCGGAAGTAGCGCGGATCGATACGCACCACCACCATGCCTGGCTGCAATGCGGGGGCGGCATCACCGGAGACCGCCCGCACCACGCCGACCTCTTCGACCCCCTTACCCTCCCATCCGATCGACACGCCCAGACGGGCAGCAGACTTCTCGACGAACTGCCGCACGCTGTACTGCTCGCCAGTGGCAATCACAAAATCCTCGGGCTTTTCCTGTTGCAGCATCAGCCACTGCATGCGCGCGTAATCCTTGGCATGGCCCCAATCGCGCAGCGCATCCATGTTGCCCAGGTAAAGGCAGGTCTCCAGCCCCTGCGCAATGTTGGCCAGCCCGCGGGTGATCTTGCGGGTGACAAAGGTTTCGCCGCGGCGGGGGCTCTCATGGTTGAACAGGATGCCATTGCAGGCATAGATGCCGTAAGCCTCGCGGTAGTTGACGCACATCCAGTAGGCGTACAGCTTGGCCACCGCATACGGGCTGCGCGGGTAGAAGGGCGTCGTCTCCCGTTGCGGGGTCTCCTGCACCAAACCGTAGAGTTCGGATGTGGATGCCTGATAGAACCGCGTTTTGTTCTCCAGCTTGAGAATGCGGATCGCCTCCAGCAGGCGCAACGCCCCCAGGGCATCCACATCTGCCGTGTATTCCGGGCTCTCGAAACTGACCGCCACATGGCTTTGGGCGCCTAGGTTGTAGATTTCGTCCGGCTGGGCTTCCTGGACGATGCGAATCAGGTTGGTCGAATCGGTGAGATCCCCGTAATGCAGCCGGAAGCGCGCGTTGGACACATGCGGATCTTCGTAGATGTGATCGACCCGCTGCGTGTTGAACAGGCTGGACCTGCGCTTGATGCCGTGGACGACATAGCCCTTTTCGAGCAACAACTCGGCGAGGTAAGAGCCATCCTGCCCTGTGATGCCGGTAATCAGCGCAACCTTGGGCCGCGCCACGGCCTGCGCAGCCAAGCCTGATTTCTGTGACGCCATGGTTTCGCCCGGCTAACCGCGATGCCCGGTGAGGAAATCGGCATACGCCAGGCGCAGCCCTGCTTCCAGCCCGACTTGAGGCCGCCATCCGAGCTTGCGCAGCACCGCACTATCCACCAGCTTTCTCGGCGGCCCGTCCGGCTTGGTGCGGTCAAACACGATGGCGCCTTCATACCCCACCACCCGCCCGACCAGTTTGGCCAGTTCCCCAATTTCGACGTCTTCACCGTAGCCGACGTTGATATGCCCTTGCATCGGGCTGGTGTGGCTGCGGTAGGCTTCTGCGGCAAGCTCCATCACATGGACGGAGGCCTCTGCCATGTCATCCACATAGAGAAACTCCCGCCTGGGCTGGCCTGACCCCCAGATCGCCACCTCGGGTGCACCGCCCTGCCGCGCTTCGTGAAACCTTCTCAGCAGTGCCGGAATCACGTGGCTGTTCTCGGGGTGATAGTTGTCGCCAGGACCATACAGGTTGGTTGGCATCACACTGCGGTAATCGATTCCGTGCGACACGCCATACTGCCGGTTGTAACTTTCGCAGAGCTTGATGCCGGCAATCTTGGCAATCGCATACGGTTCATTGGTCGGCTCCAATGTACCGGTCAACAGCGCCGACTCTGCCATTGGTTGTGGCGCAGCGCGCGGATAGATGCAGCTTGACCCAAGAAACAGCAGGCGCTTGACACCGGCCACCCAGGCCTCGTGAATCAGATTGGCTTCGACCATCAGATTCTGGTAGATGAACTCGGCCGGATAGGTATTGTTGGCATGAATGCCCCCTACCCGCGCTGCAGCCACGTACACTTGGTCCGGCTTTTCGGCCGCCATGAAGGCACGCACCGCCTGCTGATCGGTGAGGTCAAGCTCCGCGCGGGTGCGCACGATGAGATTGGTCATGCCCCGCCGCGTCAACGCCTTCACAATGGCTGACCCGACCATGCCGCGGTGGCCGGCCACAAATATCCTGGGCTCTCGACTCATTTCACCCCACCCTGCAGCCCGGTTTCACGGCCGTAGGCATCGTCAAATCGCACGATGTCATCCTCCCCCAAATAGCTGCCCGACTGGACCTCGATGATTTCCAGGTCGATCTCGCCCGGGTTTTCCAGCCGGTGCTTTACCCCCACGGGGATGTAAGTCGATTGATTCTCGGACAACACCAACTGATCTTCCCCGCATGTCACGCGCGCCGTTCCCTTGACCACCACCCAGTGCTCGGCACGATGGTGGTGCAATTGTAAGCTCAGCTTCTCTCCCGGCTTGACGGTGATCCGCTTGACCTGATGGCGCGGGCCGGTATCGACACTGTCATAAAAGCCCCAGGGCCGCGCCACCTTGCGGTGTTGCAGGGTTTGCCCGGCACCATCGAGGTTGAGCTGGCGCACCACCTCCTTGACGGCTTCGGCATGGCTCTGGTGGGCCACGAGAAGCGCATCCGGTGTATCGACAATGATCACGTCTTCCAGGCCCAGTGCCACCACAGGCCGCCCGGCTGCCGATTCATCCTGCGCCCGCACAAACACATTGCGGCTGCTGAACGCGTAGGCCTGCCCGGCCAGGCGGTTGCCCTGGGCATCGGCGGGTGTGAGTTGCGCCACCGCGTTCCAGCTGCCCACATCACTCCAGGCGCCGGCAAACGGCAACACGGCCACCCGGTCGTGCTTTTCGAGCACGGCATAGTCGATCGATTCGCTGCGGCATTGCTCCAGCGCCGCCTGACCGAGCAGCGTGTGCCCGAACGGATGGGTCGCCTCAGCGCAGGCGGCGCGGCAGGCCTGCAGGATGTCCGGCGCGTGCCGTTCCAGCGCATCGACGAGGGTTTGCGCCCGCACCAGAAAAATCCCCGCGTTCCACAAGTGCCCCCCGGACAACAGCAACTGCTGTGCCTTCTCCAGATTCGGCTTTTCCACAAACCGCGCCACTGACCGGGCTCCCGCCGCCCCGGGCAACCCGGCCAGCACCGCACCCTGCTCGATATAGCCAAAGCCGGTGCTGGGAAACGTGGGGGCCACCCCGAAAGTGACGATATACCCGGCCTGGGCGGCCGGCACCCCGGCGCGAATCGTCGTGGCAAAAGTCTGTGTATCCGGGATGTAATGATCTGCCGGCAGGAACAGCAGCAGCTCTTCGGGGGCTGCCAGCAATGCTGCACAGGCCATGGCAGCCGCCGTGTTGCGCGCCAGTGGCTCCAGGACTTGTGCGAGCACTGGCGCGCCACCGGGCAAACCTGTGGTGTTCAACTCGCCAAACGCCGCATCCACCAGAAAGCGATGCTCGGCATTGCCGATGCACACCAGGCGCGGGCCGAGCAGCGCGGCCCGCTCCAGCGTGCACGCCAGCAGGCTGCGCCCATCGATCAGCGGCACGAACTGCTTGGGGTAGGCCTCGCGGCTCATCGGCCACAGGCGGGTGCCGAATCCGCCGCAGAGCACATGCGGCACAATGGGGGCTTGCATCGGATAGTTCGTCTGCAAAACGTTGGGAGAGAAGGCTGTCAATGCTTCGAGGCACGAAGTTTAGCCGCTCCATGCACCGCCGCCCGTCTACCGCTATGATGCACGCCACTTTCACCTACTGTACCCGTGTCATCCTGTGATTCGCATCAATACCCTGGGCGTTATCGGTTTGGGCTATGTGGGCCTGCCCCTGGCAGTGGCTTTTGCATCCCGCTTTCGCGTCATCGGCTATGACACTTCCGCATCCAAAATTGCGGCATACCGGGAGGGGCGTGACCCGACGGGTGAATTGAGCGATGCAGAATTGAAGGCAGCCAGCGGACTTGAATTTGCGGATGACCCTGCCACCCTGGCCCAAGCCGATGTGATCATCGTCGCGGTGCCGACACCTGTGGACGAGGCGCACACCCCGGACTTTGGGCCACTTGTGGCCGCAAGCAAAACTGCTGGGCAGCACATGGGGCGCGGAACCATCGTCGTCTTCGAATCGACCGTGTATCCGGGTGCTACCGAAGAAGTGTGCGTCCCCATTCTGGAACAACACTCCGGCATGACATGGAAGGCGGATTTCAACGTCGGCTATTCTCCCGAGCGCATCAACCCCGGCGACCGGGAGCATACCTTCACCAGAATTCTGAAGATTGTGTCGGGCGATTCGGCAGAAACACTGGAAGCGGTCGCGCAGTTGTACGGCAGCGTGGTCACGGCCGGGATCTACCGCGCCTCGTCAATACGCGTGGCGGAAGCTGCCAAGGTCATCGAAAACAGCCAGCGCGATATCAACATCGCCTTCATGAACGAACTGGCGATCATCTTTGACCGGCTAGGCATAGACACAACAGAAGTACTGACAGCGGCCGCCACAAAATGGAATTTCCTGCCATTCAAACCGGGGCTTGTAGGGGGCCATTGCATCGGTGTTGATCCTTACTACTTGACGCACAAAGCGCAGATGGTGGGCTATCACCCGGAAGTGATCCTGGCCGGCCGGCGCATCAACGATGGGGTGGGCAAGTTCATTGCCGAGAAGACGGCAAAGCTGATGATTGCCTCGGGCTGCCCGCTCGGACCTGGTGCAACGGTCAACTTGCTGGGGCTGACTTTCAAGGAAGATACTGCGGATTTGCGCAATTCACGCGTCATTGACGTGATTCGCGAACTGCAGAGTTATGGGATTGTCGTGAATGTGCATGACCCTTGCGCCGACAGCACACAAGCGGCGCACGAATACAACATTGCACTGATGGATTTCGAGGCACTACCCGAAGCTGATGCGCTGGTTGTCGCGGTCGCACACAAACAGTTCCGCGCATTGCCGATTGCACGTTTGACCGCCAAGCTGAAACCAGGGGGAAGCGTGATCGATATCAAGTCTGTGCTCGACCCGGCGGCGGTGCAAGCCACGGGGTACCGCTTCTGGCGGCTTTAGTCATCAGCTTACCGACACTATTGAGACTGTACGCCTGAGCCATGTGCGGCCTTGCCGGTTACTTCACTGCTGACGCACCCGTCAGCGCCCAGGTGCTCACCGCCATGGCGGACAGCATTCGCCACCGTGGGCCGGACGATGAAGGCATCTGGCTGGATGAGGCCGCCGGCATCGGCTTTGCGTTTCGCCGCCTTTCGATCCAGGATCTTTCGCCCGCCGGCCACCAGCCGATGGCTTCGGCCAGCGGCCGCTTTGTCATCATGTTCAATGGCGAGATCTACAACCACCTTGAACTTAGAGGCGAGTTGGGTGATCAGGCCTGGCGCGGCCATTCGGACACCGAAACCCTGCTGGCGGCCTGCGAGACCTGGGGGTTTGAAGCGACACTGAAGAAGGCAGTCGGCATGTTTGCCATTGCCCTGTGGGACC
>CAYUEG010000052.1:0-23788 GCA_964443245.1 uncultured Burkholderiales bacterium
GCGTGGCATTTCCGACGCGATCATCTGGGAAGGCGGCAATCCTGCCGGCGGCGTGAAGCCGGTTGCGCATGCGTTCACCGACATGTTCGCCCTCAACGGCACGCTGATGGCGCTTGATGTGCTGGGCCTGCCCTTCCTCGGGGTTCCGATGATGGCGCAGTTCCGCCACGACACCAAGCTGGTCTCGCTCGACTGGTTCGGCAAGCTCGACTACACCTCGCTCAAGTGGTCCACGGCCGGTGACTTCATGGTCAACGACGGCGGCAAGAAGGTCGTCGTGAACGGCAAATCGGCCAATGCGCCCCTGCGCACCGCGGCCGGTGTGTACTGCAACGTGCGTCCCTACGGCACCATCACCAGCATCCGCTTCATGCCGGGTCTGCCGTACTCGCAAGACAAGAAAAAATTCAGCGTCGATCCCGCCACCGGCAACATCCACTCCGAGATGAACACCCCGGGCGTGCGCATGGCCTACGCGGTGCGCCTGTTCCTCAAGATGGTTCACGAGACCGGCAGCATCGGCCGCGTTGCGACCAAGCCGACCCAGGCGCAGGAAGACGCGATCAACGCCGGCATGGTGCGCTGGATGATGAAGGGCACCAAGTTCAAGCTGACCCGTAAATACTCGGTCGATGCCTATGAAGAGCACAAGGAAAAGATCGACGCGATTGCTGCGCTCCTGCCGAAAGACTTCAAGGACGGCATGGAGAACTGGGGTGGCGAGATTTCCGAGCACATTTCCGACACCAACTTCGGCATCCTGCTGCATGACATGGTGCAGAAGAAGAATTGCATTGTCTACGCAACCGACCTCGATGGCGACCGCCTCACCGACCTGATGGCCGATGCGCCCGACTTCCTGCGCGCCTGGGGCCAGATGATCCTCGACAAGGTCAAGCCGGGCACCGACATGAACAAGCTCTGGGGCGAAATGGGCTTCACCATGAAGAACGGCAAGGACATGACCAGCGTGATGTACCGCATGGTCGGCGAGCCAATCTATGAGCAAACCCTCGGGTCGGCAGACGCGATGCTGCTGCGTCTGCTCGACGGTGACGAGACCGTCGGCGGCACCAAGGCGCCTTACGATCCGCGCATCCACTTCGTGCTGATCAACGAAGCCTACAAGGCCGCCAACCCGGGCAACACGCAGCTTGCCAAGTGGCTCGACGACCAGCTCGCGATCTTCGACAAGATCTACGACGCCGGCCGTCCGCGCTACATCGATGGCTACAAGGCGCTCAAGGCTGCCATCCGCCCCTGGGGAACCTGACCCCGTCGGGTCAGGTTCGCACGGCCGTCAAGCGGATGGAGGCTTGACACCACCGCCGGCCGTTGCTTTTCTGCACAGGTCGGCGGGCAGGTTCAGGCAGGGGAAAGGGTAAAGAAGAAGGTTGCACCGGCAGCCGGGGCTGCCTCTACCCAGATGCTGCCGCCGTGACGCTCGACGATTCGTGCCGCAATTGCCAGCCCCATGCCGGTGCCGGGAAACTGGCTGCCGCCTTGCAGGCGCTGAAACGGACCGAAGAGCTTGCTGGCATATTGCATATCCAGACCAATGCCGTTGTCGCGCACGAAGAATGTTGGCGGCCGCTCCGGCAGTTTCTCCTGCCCGATCGTGATGTGAGCTTCCGCCACCGGCCGGGTGAACTTCCAGGCGTTGTCAATCAGGCAGCCCACCAACATGTCGGCGAGCTCAGGGTCTGCGCTGGCCATCAGGGTTGCCTCGGAGAAGCTGATGCTTACCTTGCGCTCCGGCTGCAAGGCTTGTAACCGTGCGAAGTGGCGTGCTGCAATCGCTGCCAGATCGGTATCGCAGCGGACCAACGCGTTCTGGTTGACGTGCGCCAATTGCAACAGGTCGTCAATCAGTTCGGCCATCTGGCGCGCGGAGCCGCGCACCTTGTCGACAAATGCCAGTTCCTCGCTGTTCAACTTCTCCCGGGCGGATTCGGCGAGAAGGGCGGAGAAACTGTCGATGCTGCGTAGCGGGGCACCGAGATCATGCGAGACTGAATACGAGAACGCTTCAAGCTCCCGGTTGGCCTTTTCGAGGTCTGCCGTGCGTGAACGCACGCGTTCTTCCAGTCTCGCGTTCAGTTCCCGCAGCGTTTCTTCGGCGCGTTTGCGTTCGATGGCGAAGCCCACGTCGTTGGCCACGATCTGGGCAATTTCGACATCCTGCGGCGAAAACTCGTGTGGCTCGGCAAAATACAACATGAACTTGCCGAGCAGATGGTCGGTCCCGGGGACCGGTATGAAGCCCAGGGCGCGAATCTTCTCTTCATCAAACAAAGTGCCATACTTGGCCAGTTCCTGATCGACTCTGACATCCGGGACCAGAACTGGGGTGGCGTTGCTTGTCTCACGAGACCAAGGCGAGTGGCCTTCGACCGCTGCACGATAGGTATCGGAAAGGTAAACCCAGGCCTTGAACCGCGCGACTCCGGCGTCATCAAACAGGAGAATTGCCGCACGTTCGGCGCCGGTGGCACGCATCGCGCCCACCAGGGCAATGTCGTAGATCTCGTCGAGGGTCCGGGCGCGATGCAGGGCATCACTGAAGCGGTAGACCTTGCTCAGCACAGGGTTGTCCTGCGCTGGCGCCTCCGGTCCCAGCCCCTTCGCTAACGGCATTCGATTTCCCCCATCCCGGCAGCGAGTGTAGCAATCTTGAACCGACCAGCCAAGCCCCCTGCGCGCCGCCGCACGGTGGCCAGGTCTGCCAGCGCATTGACGTCATCAGGGAAGGAATTGTTGCGCCGCCGCAATTTGTGAAATAGGTGCTTGTGCGCTCTCGCGACACCAGGTGGATCAGCGCTGAGGCAAGAAGACGTTGTGTGCAAGTGACATTTTCTGTTCGAAATCAAGTATTTGGTGGCGAAGCCTCAGCTGTCGTCTTATGATTGGGTATCCTTGGGGGGGATTCCGTGCAGCGGATCCCCCGCGGGGCTGTTCATCAATCTTTTGACAAGGGGATTCGACATGCTTCAGCCGCACACCGCCTCTGCTCTTCGCTCGCCTTTGACACCTTCCCCCTTCATTCCCGCGAGTCCGGCTCGAACCGCCCCGGCGATGAAACAGGAGCATTTGCCTTTCACCGTGCGTCTGGCTACGGACGACACAGCCATCCGCAAAGCCGTGCAGGTACGCCACGCCGCCTACGCACGCCATGTTCCGGCGATGGCGGAGAAGCTGTTGGCTCCGGAGCCAACCGATTATGAAGACGGTGTTGCGGTGCTGGTTGCGGAGTCCAAACTGGACGGTACCCCGCTGGGAACCATGCGCATCCAGACGAATCGCTTCAAACCCTTGTCGATCGAACAATCCATCGAACTGCCCGACTGGTTGCGGGGGCGCCCCCTTGCCGAAGCGACGCGCCTGGGGGTGGAACAGGGGCGAATGGGCACTTTCGTCAAGACGGTGCTGTTCAAGGCATTTTTCGCCTACTGCACCGCCAACGGTATTGAGTGGATGGTGATTGCGGCGCGCAAGCCCCTGGACCGGCAGTATGACCAATTGATGTTCTCGGACATCTATCCCGAACGCGGTTTCATTCCCATGCGCCATGGGGGCAACATTCCGCATCGTGCCCTGTGTTTTGATGTCAAGAATGCGCCGATGAACTGGGAGAGGGCGGGGCATCCGATGCTCGATTTCATGGTGCGTACGCATCATCCGGACCTCATGGTGGGCCAACCGGCGCCGGTTGTCGCAGATCTTCGCCGGACCGAGGTACCCGCAAATGGCATCGGTTTGCCACGCGCGGAGCGATTCGGCCACGCCACATCGCGTGCTTGAGCTTCCCGCGCAAGCGGTACATGATGCAGCACCTGCATCCGGCGCCGGAACGCGTTGTCGACCCGACGGGAAATCCCGCCAGGGACGGACATGACTGAGTTCTCCATCTCCTCGCAAGCCGTCTGGCGCCACCTAAAAATGGCGCTCGACAAGGCGTTGTATTGGATTTCGATCTATGCCTTGCCGTTGCTGATCGCGGTAGCCTCGCTGCTGGCGTTGATGGTGTGGGATCCGAAGTATTCGTCGGGTGGCGGCATGCCGATGGACCTGCGCAGTTGGGAACAGTCCGGCCCTGCCTTGTCCCCGGCGGAAGCATTGAAGGTACTCGACAAGGAGCCTTCGGTCGGATATCGGGATACCAAACTGTCGGAAGCGCCCTTCTGGTTCCTGGTTGAGGTGCGCCCGGGGGGCGATGAGACTACGATCATCGAGATCCCTTCGCGCCACGCCGTCAGCCTGGCTTGCTGGAGCGCCGGCGGGGCGCAGCCGCTGGGTCAGGCTGACCGTCTTGAATCATCCGGTGTGATTCGCAGCGCCAAGGCGGGATTTGCCATCGATCTCGGGCGGAGCCGCACCAGTCAACGTCTGGTGTGCCGGGGAGAGTTTGTAGGGCCCGCTCGGATCACGGCGCAGCGCTGGACGGCATCAAACTTCGAGAATTCTGCACATGATTTTCACCGTCGGTCCGGCCTGCTAGACGGCGGCTTGATCGTTCTGGCGATCTTTGTTCTGATGACGGCGCTGATCAATCGGGCGCCTGTCTATGTGCTGTTTGCTGCCTGGCTGATATTCAATCTGCGTCTGGGGGCGATATCGGCTGGCTGGGATACGCAATGGCTGGGCCAGACGGTTCCGCCCGATTGGCTATCGCAGAGCAGGGCGCTGACGGTGGCGGGCTACTACACGTTGACCGGCATGCTGTTTCGCCAGATGTTTCGCGACGAATTGGCGCGTTTCGGCTTCGAGAACCGCATGCGCGCAGTCCATGCGGTGTGCCTGCTTTTGTTGCCTGTGGCGATCCTGGTGCCGTATGCCAAGGCGCTGCCCATCATGTGGGTGGCAAGTATCGGCAGTATTGGGATGCTCCTGTACTTTCTGGTGCGGATACTGGGCAAGACCCGGTCGACAGTCGCTTTTCTCTACGGTGGGGCGCTGTCGATCACCCTGTTCGCATCCCTGTATGAGGTGATCGCCGCTGCAGCCGGGGTCAAGAATCTGATTGGTGCCGTCAACAGTGTCACCGCTGCACTGTCTTCAAGCCTGATGGCGGCGTTTGCCATTGCCGAACAGATTCGTCAGGAGCGACTGCGCCGGGTGCAGGCCGAAGTGGAGTTGCGCGAAACCTACGATGCCAGTCCGATCGGTCTTTTCACGCTTTCGACCGGCGGGCAGTTCCTGAGCGCCAACCCGGCATTGCTGCGCATGCTCGATCTGCCGGCCCTGCCGACAAGCGGGCGCTGGAGCGACTTTTTTGAGCCCGATGCGTGGCTGCGATTGCAGCGACTGCTCGACGCGAAGGAGAACAGTGAACTCGAAATCGGTGCCGCCAGCGGGACCGCACCCGGGGAAGAGAAGCGCTTTCTGGTCAAGGCTGCCCGCTCCGGCGAACGAATTGAAGGATCGCTGCAGGATGTGACCGAAAAAGCCAAAGCCATCGCGCGCCTGCATTTCCTGGCCGAGAACGATTCACTCACAGGTGTCTTCAACCGCCGTGGCATCGAGAAACGGCTGGAGGCGGCCTTTGAGGGATTGGCACGGGGCCGACCCCTGGCCGTTGCCTATCTCGACCTGGACCGCTTCAAGCTGGTAAACGACCTCTATGGCCATTCAGCCGGTGATGACGTGCTCAAGCAAGTCTGTACCCGTGTGGCCGGGATGCTGGCTGAAGGGCAGTTGATCGGCCGTGTCGGTGGCGACGAGTTTGTTCTGGTGTTTGACGGGACGCCGATTCGCTCTGCCGCCTGGACCTGCCGCGGCATCCTGGACCGGATTGCCGAGCAGCCTTTCAATGTGGGAGACAAGGCATTTCAGGTCGGTGGCTCGATGGGACTGGTCGAGGTTGAGCCAGCCAATCGTGTCAGCGATGTCATCTCGCTTGCCGATCAGGCCTGTCGGGAGGCCAAGCGCGGGCACCACGAAGGCCTCATGGTCTATGAGATCAACGCCGCCGTATTCCGCGAGCGCGAGGCCGATCTGCGCATGCTGGAACGGCTCTCCGGGCCGGACGGGCCGGAGGGGTTGTTTCTTGAAATGCAACCGCTGCTGGCGGTACGTGATCCGTTTACCGCTCTCGATTTCGAGGTGCTTTTGCGCATGCGGGATCGGAACGGCGCGCTGATCGGTGCGGACCGCATCATCCCCGTGGCCGAAGACAAGGGGCGCATCGGCATCATTGACCGCTGGGTGCTGGCATCTGTGCTGAACTGGCTGAACGCGAACGGCGACCGGCTGCAGCGGACCCGGTTCGTGTGCATGAACCTTTCCGGGGCCTCCCTCAACGACGAGCACTTTGTCGCCGATGCCTTCGCGCTCCTGACGCGCTTCCCGCGCGCGGCCCAGCGGCTGTGCATCGAGATTACCGAAAGCGTGGCACTGCACGATCTGGCCAACATGCGTCGCTTTATCGATGCTGCACGCAGTGTCGGGGCCAAGGTTGCGCTGGATGATTTTGGCGCCGGCTACACGTCTTTCTCGTACCTCAAGGATCTGCCGGCAGACGTTCTGAAAATTGACGGGGCCTTCATCCGCGGGGTCAATACGCACCCGGCCAACCTGGCGATTGTCGAGGCGATTGTCAGCCTGGCACGCAGCCTGGGAATGAAGACCATTGCGGAATGGGCGGAGGATCGCGCCACTGTCGAAACGCTGGTGGAGGCGGGCATCGATTTCATCCAGGGCTACGCTGTCGCGCGGCCGCAATCGCCCGAACTGATTCTGGCGGCAGACTCAACGGCAAGCTTCATTCAGGACGAACGCCTGCGCCAATACGTGCGCGGCATCGGTACCGGCGATGCCCCGGTGGCCGTTTGGGACGAGGTGAGTCCGGTCAATCCGGCAGATTTGCACTGAGCCATTGCGGGCTGGCTGCTCTCCCAACCGGCCGGGCGGCGGGACTATAATCCTTCCCGTTTTACTTGGCGCCTGCTTTCTGGTCAGACCTTGTTTGGCTTGATGGTTGATCGTGGCGCCTCTGGTTTACCCCCCAAAAGCGGTTCCACAGAAGGAGACAAGCATGACTGACAAGACACAATCCCGCCGCAAGTTCCTGAGCGGTGGTTCCGCCGCTGCTGTTGCCGGCGCTGCAACCCTCGGCTTCCCCACGATTGCCAAGGCACAAGGCCCGATCAGCATGAAATGGCAGTCGACCTGGCCGGCCAAGGACATCTTCCACGAATATGCCAATGACTTCGCCAAAAAGGTCAATGACATGACCGGCGGCGACCTCAAGATTGAAGTGCTCCCGGCGGGTGCCGTGGTGCCGGCCTTTGGCCTGCTCGATGCGGTTTCCAAAGGAACGCTCGATGGTGGCCACGGCGTGCTCGTCTATCACTACGGCAAACAGAATGCGCTGGCGCTGTGGGGTTCGGGCCCGGCCTTCGGCATGGATGCCAACATGATGCTGGCATGGCACAAGTATGGCGGCGGCAAGGAGTTGCTGGCCAAGCTGTATGCGTCCATCGGCGCGAACGTCGTTTCCTTCCCGTACGGCCCGATGCCGACGCAGCCGCTCGGTTGGTTCAAGAAGCCGATCACCAAAAAGGAAGATTTCAAGGGTTTGAAGTTCCGCACCGTCGGTATCTCGATTGATGTGTTCACCGCCATGGGCGCGGCCGTCAATGCCTTGCCTGGTGGCGAGATCGTCCCGGCGATGGATCGCGGCTTGTTGGATGCGGCCGAATTCAATAACGCTACCTCCGACAGCCTGCTTGGTTTTGCCGACGTCTCGAAGACCTGCATGCTGCAAAGCTTCCACCAGAATGCCGAGCAGTTCGAGATCATGTTCAACAAGACCAAGTACGATGCCCTGCCGGCCAAGATGAAAGCCATCATCGAGAGCGCCGTCGAAGCCTCCTCGGCAGACATGTCGTGGAAGGCTGTGCATCGCTATTCGCAGGATTACATCGAACTGCAGAAGAAGGGCGTCAAGTTCTACAAGACCCCCGATTCGGTTCTGCAGGAGCAGCTGACGGCCTACGATGCGGCGACCAAGAAGCGGGCGGACAACGCCTTGTTCGTCGAGATTGAGGCATCGCAGAAGGCGTTTGCACAGCGTGCCGTGCGTTGGGATCTGGATACCAACGTCAACCGCCGCATGGCCTACAACCACTACTTCGGCAAGCCCGCCGCCCCGGCCAAGAAGGCGTAAGGGCATTCATGTCGTAAACGACAGCCATCCGGCATCTGCCGGATGGCTGTTTCATTTCGCGGAAGTGATCATGCAAAAACTGCTGTTGTTCGTCGACAAGCTCAGCACCTGGGTCGGGCAGGCGTTTTCCTGGCTGATTGTGGTGCTGACTCTCCACGTGACTTGGGAAGTCTACTCACGGTATGTACTCGACAGTCCGCGTGCGTGGGCGTTCGACGGCATGATCATGCTGTACGGCACGTTGTTCATGATGGCAGGCGCCTACACCCTTTCCAAGAATGGCCATGTACGCGGTGACGTGCTGTACGGGTTTTTTGAGCCGCGTACTCAGGCCACGCTCGACCTGATTCTCTATTTCGTGTTCTTCATTCCCGGTGTGATTGCGCTCACCTATGCCGGCTACGACTACGCCGCCGATTCATGGCGCATCAATGAGCACTCGAACATCACGGCGGATGGCCCACCGGTCTATCCGTTCAAGACGGTGATACCGGTTGCGGGCGCGTTTCTGCTGTTGCAGGGCATCGTCGAGATCATCCGCTGCGTGATTTGCATCCGCCAGGGCGCCTGGCCTTCGCGCGGGGAGGACGTGGAAGAGGTCGATGTCGACAAGCTCAAGAAAATGGTGCACGTGGACGGAGCGGGAGCCGCCAAATGAAAATTCGCAAGGAACTCTGGTTCGGCTTCTCGCTGATGGGGCTGATTCTGGCTGTCACCGTCATCTTCATGCCGTGGAGCAACATGACCAACGGCCACCTGGGCTTGCTCATGCTGTCACTGGTGGTGGTGGCGATCATGATGGGATTTCCGACGGCGTTCACCCTGATGGGAATGGGGGTCATGTTTGCATGGTTCAACTACCGGGGAATCAATGCCGAAACGGCAACCCGGCAGGTATTGGATCTGATGGTTCAGCGCACGTATGCCGTCATGTCCAATGATGTATTGATTGCAATTCCCCTCTTCGTGTTCATGGGCTACCTGGTGGAGCGTGCTGCCCTGATCGACCGTCTGTTCAAGAGCTTGCACCTGGCCATGGCGCGAGTACCAGGCTCGCTGGCGGTAGCAACGATCGTCACGTGCGCGATTTTTGCCACGGCGACCGGTATTGTTGGCGCCGTTGTCACCCTGATGGGCCTTCTGGCCTACCCGGCCATGCTGCGCGCCGGGTATGACCCCAAGGTCGGCGCCGGTGCCATTACCGCCGGTGGTTGCCTGGGCATCCTGATTCCCCCTTCGGTATTGCTGATCGTGTACGGGGCGACGGCCGGGGTGTCCGTGGTCAAGCTCTATGCCGGCGCTTTCTTTCCGGGCTTGATGCTGGCCGCCCTGTACGTCGGGTACATCATCGTTCTGGCCTTGCTCAAACCCAACCTGATGCCCCCACTCCCGGAAAGTGAACGCAAAGTCGTTCTGCCACCGTTGGCCCAATCACTTTCCGGCAACGGGCGCAATGCTCTGGCCGGTCTCGCGCGTGCCGTGGCAGGCGGCAAGGTGAACCGGTTGTCGGCGCTTGGCCAGTTTTTCGTGTCGTTGATGCCGGCTTTGTTGCTGGCCCTGATGCTGGGTCTGGTCTATAACGCACTGACCGCTCCTGCAGCCAAGGTCGATACGACCGGCCTGACCGAATCCGGCGGTGCGCTTGCGGCTGACGTGAAAGAGGAGTCTGGAGGCCTGGCCGAGCCGAAAAGCGAAAGCGGCACCGGACTGAGCGAGCCGCAGACAGAGAGCAGCACCGGCTTGGCCGAGCCGAAAGCTGAAACCAGCACCGGGTTGTCCGAACCCAAGGCGGAGAGCAGTACTGGCTTGGCGGAGCCGCCGAAGGAAAGCGCTGGTGCGAAGCCGGCTGAACTGGCCACGCCACCAACATCGGGGCCGCCCGCTGTTGCAGCGCCGCCGGCGTCCGCCAAAGCCGAGGCAGGCAAGTCGACAGTGGCGACTGAACCGGGACCGCGCCTGGAGGCACCGGGCTGGTTCTGGTGGGTCACCCTGGGGGCGCTGGTTGCGCTGGCCTTCCTCTACTGGCTCTGGACCTGGGAGCGCCTTGAGGTTTTCAAGATGCTGCTCGGTTCGTTCTTTCCGCTGGCAGTATTGATTCTGGCGGTTCTCGGTTCCATCGTGTTTGGCTTGTCCACCCCCACGGAGGCTGCGGCGGTGGGCGCGTTTGGCGGATTCCTGCTTGCCGGTGCCTATCGCTACATCGCCCACCTTCGCGGGCCGTCACCCGCATGGTCCACGCTGAAGGAACTGGGCAGCATTGCCAAGGAATCCTCGTTCCTCACCGCCAAGACCAGCGCCATGGTGTGCTGGCTATTTGTCGGCTCATCGATTTTCTCGGCCGCATTCGCCCTTCTGGGCGGGCAGGAACTGGTCGAGAAATGGGTGCTTTCCCTGGGATTGACGCCGATCCAGTTCATGATCCTGGCGCAGTTCATCATTTTCATTCTGGGATGGCCGCTGGAATGGACTGAAATCATCGTCATTTTCATGCCGATCTTCATTCCGCTGCTGCCCAAGTTTGGCATTGACCCGCTGTTTTTCGGCCTGCTGGTGGCGCTTAACCTGCAAACCGCCTTCCTCTCGCCCCCGGTAGCGATGGCGGCGTTTTATCTCAAAGGCGTTGCGCCGCCCCACGTGACGCTCAACGCCATATTCTTGGGAATGATGCCCTTCATGGGAATTCAGGTCGTTGCGCTGGTGATGCTGTATATCTGGCCTGAGATCGGCATGTGGCTCCCCAGTGTGCTGTACGGCAAGTAAGCTGCTGATGCAAGCGGGTGGGCGCATGTCCCGCCCGCGTGAAATGGCCGGGAGTGGCTCCAGAAGCCATTCCCGGCCCTGTTTTCCGCCGGCCTGAGAGACCTGAAGGGGGGTGGCAGGCAGTCCGGGCGACGACCTAGTCAAGCTTGGGATCGGGTTTGCGAAAGCGCCGCCATTCGCGCATCACCACCTTCTTGATATAGATGGTGGCGACCAGGCCGCCCCCCACCACGACAGCGGCCACCACCATCGAGGCGGTGGTGTTGTTGCGCGATGCGCCCCAGAGGGCGAGCAGCCCCATGGCGGGAATGAAGAGCTGCCAGTATTCGGCCGGATTGACGTTCATGACCACCTCGCCGTGGCAGGCGGGGCATTGCATTGCGCGTCGATTGCCCTGGTCAGGCAGCTTGACCGATTGCAGTGTCTTGGGGGTAATGGCGTGATCGCAGTGCGGGCAGTTCCAGTACATGAGCTAAGCACGGGATGAAGAAGGCGCCATTGTGGCATGACGCTTTCTTGTCCTGCACCTTGCGTTTGTCCTAGCGCGGCAGGTCTTCCATCAGTTTGCGGCGGCGTGCCAGATCAAGCGTATTGCCCATGGCCCGGCCCTTGCGCAGCAGGGCACGCGCCTGTTCGCGGTCCCAGTCGGTCAACTGGGACAACACCGCCAGGCGTTGGCTGTAGATGCTGCGGGGCTGGCTGCTTTGGGAGGGATGCATGATGAACTCCTGGATGTGGGTCGAAATCGTCAGAGGATGGGGCCAGGGCCGGTCGGCGGATGAAATGGACGCCATACCGGCTCTTACGTCGCTGATTACGGCAGTCCAAAACCGGACTTGAGGGGTTTTTGACACTCTTTTTTTCCCCAGAGTGGGGTGGACCGGGCATAGCGGGCCACGGTGCCCGGCCGGAGAGGGAAAGGTACGACCTGCGGGTAAGATGGCGACATGGCCGAAAAGAGCGCGCTTCCCCCTGGTCCGCAGCCCGTCGCGGGGCCCCCTCAAGCGCAGATATCGCGCGCGATTGCCGTCGCCGCACTGCTGGCCATCGCCGCCACCTTTGCCAGCAATCACATCGCTGCCCGGGTGACCTTCGATGCGGGCACCAACGTGTTGACGGCGGTCACGATCCGTTCTCTCGGCACCGCGCTGGTGGTGTGGGCCCTGATGCGCCTGACCCATGTGAAAGTGGCGGTTCCGGGTGCGCGCCTTTGGCAGGTCATCGTATTTGGCTTGATGATCTCGGTACAAAGCTTTTGCCTGTATTCCGCAGTGGCGCGCATTCCGGTGGCGCTGGCATTGCTGACCTTCAATACGTTCCCGATCATGTATGCCATCCTTTCCTGGATTACCGGCGGGGAACGACCGGTTCGTCAGGTGGCCATCGCGATGCCGATTGCCCTGGTAGGGCTGGCGTTTGCGCTTGGCGTCACCGGTGGCAAGGGCATGGCATTCGATGCCCGCTTTGCTGCAGGTGTGGCATTCGCCTTGACCGCATCGATCGCGTTTGCCACGACATTCTTTCTGACCGGGCGCTGGTTCGGCAAAGTGGACGGCAGGATGCGCAGTTTCATGGGGATGGCCGTGGTGGGGGCAGTCGGCCTGGTGGTCGGCCTCGCGATCGACGGCTTTGCGCTGCCGCGCAGCACGGCCGGCTGGTGGGGGCTGCTTTTGCTGACCGTCTTCTATGGCACGGCGATCACCTCGCTGTTCGTATTGCTGCCCAAGCTGGGGATGGTGAATAACGCCGCACTGATGAACTTTGAACCGATTGCTGCCCTGCTGATGGGCTGGCTGATACTGAACCAGACCATCCTGCCGATCCAGTTTTTTGGCATGCTCGTGGTCGTCACTGCCATTGTGATGGTGGCGACGGCCAAAAAGTAAGGGTTGCGGGGCAATTCGCAGCGGCCCCGGGGTCCAGGCAGGCTTCGGTACCGCAGCGCGCGTTGTTTCAGCACCGCAGTCCAATGAATGACGGGGAAGGGGAGACCAGGCATGAAAAATCCGCTGGATGGCTTTGCCGTTGATCGCTCGGCGATCCAATATCTGGGGCGCGATCTGCAGCGGCCCGAGTGCATTCTGGCCGAACGCGACGGCACACTGTGGTGTGCGGATGCACGCGGCGGCGTTACCCGGCTCGCACACGACGGGACCCAGGAGTTCATTGGCCAGAAGGCGGATGACCGCTTTGCCATTGCCAGTACCGCCAGCGCGGGCGATGTGGAATCAAAATTCACCCAGGGGACGCTGCCCAACGGGCTGGCCTTTGCGGCCAACGGTGACATCCTGATTTCCAATTTCGGCACTGACCTCCTGGAAGTGATGACCCGGTCGGGTGCCACACGGACACTGTATGACCGCATCGACGGTGCGCCGATTGGCAAGGTCAATTTTGTGTTGCGTGATTCGCAGGACCGGATCTGGATCACCGTGTCGACCAAGGTCAACCCCTGGACGGCGGCCGCGTCGTCGCGCGTGCGTGACGGCTACATCGCCGTGGTGGACGCCGCCGGGATTCGCATTGTGGCCGATGGTTTCTATTTCACCAACGAGATTCGCCTGGATGCGAAAGAGGAGTGGCTCTACATCGTGGAGACCACCGGGCCGTACATTACCCGCATGCGGGTCGGGGCCGACGCTTCCCTTTCGCAACGCGAGGTGTACGGACCTTCGCATCTGGGCGGCTTTCCCGATGGCATCGCCTTTGATGCCCATGGCAATCTGTGGTGCACGCTGGTGATGATCGACCAACTGGTCGCCATCACCCCCGAAGGCGACAAGCGTTTGCTCCTCGACGACGGTGACCCGGCCGCCTCAAAGGCACTGATTGATGCCATGCGGGCGGGACACGTGGCGCCTGAGCTGATGATCCAGGCGCGCGGCACGATTGCCCCGTGGATGGCCAGCGTCACCTTCGGTGGCCCGGACCTGCGCACTGTCTATCTGGGCAGTTTGATGGGCTCCCGCATTCCCTATTTCCGCTCGCCGGTGGCAGGTTTGCCGATGGTGCACTGGAAATGATCATGCCCCGGAAACCGTTGTGGGACAAGGGTTCTGGCGGTTTTCCCCGGGGCCTTTTCGATGCTGTGTGCAAGCTCGCAGCAATGTGCGTCTGGCTTGCCTGCGTTGGCGCGGCCCACGCTGCGGGGCTGGCTGCCGGTCCCATGGCCGGCCATCGCGATGCGCGCTCGGTCGTGCTCTGGCTGCAGGCCGATGCCAAGGCACAGGCGCAGATCGAGTACTGGCCGATCGAGCGCGCGGAGCAGCGGCGGCGCAGCAGTCCGCTGGGGCTGGCAGCCGGGGAAGATTTTGCCGGGCATATCACCCTTGATGGCCTGCAGCCCGGCACGACCTATCGCTATCGGGTGCTGCTGGATGGGCGCCCGGTGTCGGTGTCGCACGATCTGCAGTTTCGCACCGAAGCGCTGTGGCAGTGGCAAAAGCATTCGTTCATTGCCGCGCAGGGGCATACACCACCCGATTTCAAGGTGGCGTTTGGCGCCTGCTCCTACTTCAACGACCCGCCATTTGATCGTTCACTGGCTCCCACCGGCAAACCCTATGGTGGCAGTTACGAAATTTTCTCGAGCATCGCGGCGCAAAAACCCGATGTAATGCTCTGGCTGGGTGACAACACCTACCTGCGCGAATCGGATTACGGCAGCCCGGGCGGGATTGCAGCGCGTTTCAGGCGGGACCGTGCCCTGCCCGAACTGCAACCCCTGTTGCGCACCGGGCATCACTACGCGATCTGGGACGATCATGATTTCGGCCCCAACGATTCGAACAGCAGCTTCGTCTACAAAGGCGAGACGCTCAAGATGTTCCAGCGCTACTGGGCCAATGGTGCGTACGGTACGCCTGATGTCGCCGGGGTTTTTCGCGTCGTCAGCCTCAACGATGCGGACGTGTTCCTGCTCGACAACCGTTTTCATCGTGACAGTGACAAACTGCAGTTACCCGGCAAAACCATGTTTGGCGCCGGCCAGTTGCGCTGGCTCAAGAACGCACTGCTCGCCTCCACCGCCAATTTCAAGATCATCGTCAACGGCAACCAGATGCTCAAGAGCGTCCCGCCGCAGTTTGAAGGCTGGAGCAATTTCCGCGAGGAGCGTGCGGAGTTTCTTGACTGGCTGTCTGCACATCGCGTCAACGGCGTCCTGTTCCTTTCGGGTGACCGCCACCACACGGTGCTGACCAGGCTGGAGCGGCAGGGCGCTTACCCCTTGCTCGATTTCACCTGTTCACCACTGACTTCGGGGGCACACGCGCCGATCAAGGCAGAAGACATGTCACACACCGATGCCGATACCCTGGTGACACAGCGCAATTTCTGCACCCTGGATTTTTCCGGCCCGTGGAGCAATCGGCGCCTCACGATGAAGAGCCATGACCCTTCCGGGCGCGAGCTGTGGCAGCGTGAAATCACCAGCCGGGATTTGATGCACGCGCGCTGATTCCCTCCTGTTCACCCGCATCAATTTCCGAAGTGCGGCAATGTGTTTGGTGTAAAATTCAAATTTCCGAAGACGTCAGCACATGACTAAATACGTTTTCGTCACCGGTGGTGTGGTTTCTTCCCTTGGGAAGGGCATTGCCGCCGCGTCACTCGCCGCGATCCTCGAATCGCGGGGCATCAAGGTCACCAACCTCAAGCTGGACCCCTACATCAATGTCGATCCGGGCACCATGAGCCCGTTTCAGCATGGTGAGGTGTTCGTGACGGATGACGGCGCCGAGACCGATCTGGATCTGGGGCATTACGAGCGCTATTCGTCCGCGAAGATGCGCAAGGCCAATAACTTCACCACTGGCCAGATCTATGAATCGGTGATCAAGAAGGAGCGGCGCGGCGAGTACCTCGGGCGCACCGTGCAGGTGATTCCACACATCACCGACGAGATCAAGGCCTTCATCCGGCGCGGCGCCGGCGAGGGAACGTCCTACGAGGCCGAAGTAGCGATCGTCGAGGTGGGCGGTACGGTCGGCGACATTGAGTCACTGCCGTTCCTGGAGGCGATCCGCCAGATGGGCCTGGAGGGCAACCGCTCGGATGTCTGCTACCTGCACCTGACGCTGGTGCCCTACATTGCCTCGGCAGGGGAGATCAAGACCAAGCCGACCCAGCACTCCGTCAAGGAATTGCGCGAGATCGGCATTCAGGCTGATGCGCTGCTGTGCCGTTCGGATCGGCCGATTCCGGAGGATGAACGTCGCAAGATTGCCCTGTTCTGCAATGTCCAGGCACAGGCCGTGGTGTCGGTGTGGGATGCGAAGTCCATCTATCAGGTGCCCGGCATGCTGCACGAGCAGATGCTCGACGAAATCGTGTGCCACAAGCTGGGCATCCTGGCCAAGCCGGCAGACCTGTCCCAATGGTCGGCTCTGGTGGAGGCGCTTGAACATCCGCAGCACGAGATCACCATTGCCATGGTGGGCAAGTATGTCGATCTGACCGATTCGTACAAGTCCCTCAATGAAGCGCTGACCCACGCCGGCATCCACACGCGTTCCCGCGTGAAGATCGAGTACATCGATTCGGAAGCGCTCGGCGATGCCGACCCGAAGGCTGTGGCGAAGGCGCTGGCGCATGTCGACGCGGTGCTGGTGCCGGGCGGCTTCGGCGTGCGTGGTGTCGAAGGCAAGATTCGCGCAATCCGGTATGCCAGGGAAAACGGCGTGCCTTACCTGGGCATATGCCTGGGGATGCAGTTGGCAACGATCGAGTTTGCCCGCAATGTGTGCGGGTTGCCGGATGCCAACAGCACCGAGTTCAAACCCGAGACGGCCGATCCGGTCGTCGGCCTGATTACCGAATGGAAAGATCGCTCCGGCAATGTGGAGCGTCGCGATGCCTCGTCGGACAAAGGGGGCACCATGCGCCTGGGGGCACAAAAGTGCCCCGTCAAGCCGGGTACCTTGGCCGAGCGAATCTACGGTGCCACCGTCAACGAACGGCATCGGCATCGCTATGAGGTGAACAACCACTACGTGGCGCGGTTCGAAGCGGCCGGGATGGTCATTTCCGCGCGTACCCCGACGGAAGACCTGCCGGAAATGATGGAAATTCCGGGGCACCCGTGGTTCGTCGGGGTGCAGTTTCACCCGGAGTTCACCTCGTCACCGCGCGCCGGGCATCCGTTGTTCCGCGCCTATGTGGAGGCAGCGCTCAAGTACCGTTCGGCCCGGCACGCACCTGCAACCGGGGGCCAGGCGGCAACGCAGGCGGCCTCCCTGCTTGGTCAGGCTGCTTGACCCATGAAGCTCTGCGGCTTTACGGTCGGCCTGGATCAACCCCTGTTCCTGATTGCCGGGCCCTGTGTGGTCGAGTCGCGCCAGATGGCCATGGATACGGCCGGGCGCCTGAAAGAGATCGCTGCGGCCGTCGGCATCCCCTTCATTTACAAGTCATCGTATGACAAGGCCAATCGCAGTTCGGGCAAATCGTTTCGCGGTCTGGGGATCAGCGAAGGGTTGAAGATCCTGTCCGAGGTGCGCCAGGCCATCGGTGTGCCGGTGCTGACGGACATTCACGACATCCCCGAGATTGCCGATGTTGCCGCTGTGGTGGATGTGCTGCAGACGCCGGCGTTTCTGTGCCGCCAGACCGATTTCATTCGCGCCGTCGCTGCATCAGGCAAGCCGGTCAACATCAAGAAGGGGCAGTTCCTCTCGCCCTGGGAAATGAAGAACGTGGTGGCCAAGGCCCGCGAAGCCGCGGCCGAAGCAGGGCATGCGGACAACATCCTGGTGTGCGAACGCGGCGCCTCATTCGGTTACAACACGCTGGTCTCGGACATGCGTTCGCTCGCCGTGATGCGCGACACCGGTTGCCCCGTGGTCTTTGATGCCACCCATTCGGTGCAGCAGCCCGGCGGCATGGGCGATCGCTCGGGTGGTCAGCGCGAGTTCGTGCCGGTGCTGGCACGTTCCTCCGTGGCTGCGGGTATCGCGGGCATTTTCATGGAAACCCATCCGGACCCGGACAAGGCCTTGTCGGACGGGCCCAACGCCTGGCCGCTGGATCGCATGCAGGATCTGCTGGAAACGCTGGTGGTGCTGGACCGTGCCGTCAAGGTACGGGGATTCGCTGAAAACAATCTATAGGGAGCATCATGCCTGCCTACCTGATCTATGACGCCGTCGTGACCGATCCACAGAAGTACGAGCAGTACAAGTCCCTGTCGCCCGGCGCCATCGCCGCCTATGGTGGAAAGTTTGTCGTGCGTGGCGGCAAGCACGAGAGCGTGGAAGGCGACTGGAAGCCAAACCGCGTGGTGATGGTCGAATTTCCCACCTACGAGCGGGCGCAGGAGTTCTGGAATTCGCCGGAGTATCAGTCTGCACGTGCAGCGCGCGCCGGGGCGGCTGTCGCCAAGGCGATCATTGTGCAGGGTCTGGAATAAGGAGAGACGCATGAGTGCAATTGTCGATATCGTCGGGCGTGAAATCATCGATTCGCGGGGCAATCCCACGGTCGAGTGTGACGTGCTTCTCGAATCCGGGGTCATGGGACGCGCCGCCGTGCCGTCCGGCGCTTCGACCGGCTCGCGCGAGGCGATCGAGTTGCGCGACGGCGACGCCGATCGCTACATGGGCAAGGGTGTTCTGAAGGCCGTTGAACACATCAATACCGAAATTGCCGAAGTCGTGGCGGGGCTGGATGCCAACGAACAGGCATTTCTTGACAAGGCCCTGATCGAACTGGACGGTACTGAATCCAAGGGGCGCCTGGGCGCCAATGCGATTCTGGCGGTGTCGATGGCAACGGCCAAGGCAGCGGCAGAAGAAACCGGGCTGCCTTTGTACCGCTATCTGGGCGGCTCGGGGCAAATGCAGTTGCCGGTGCCGATGATGAACGTCATCAACGGCGGCGCCCATGCCGACAACAACCTGGACCTGCAGGAATTCATGATCATTCCCGTGGGGGCGCCCACGTTTCGCGAGGCGGTGCGCTACGGCGCGCAGGTGTTCCACACGCTCAAGAAGATCCTGCATGACCGGCGCCTCACCACTGCGGTGGGTGATGAAGGCGGGTTCGCACCCAATGTGGAGAACCACGAGGCGGCCATCAAGCTGATTCTCGAGGCGATCGAGAAGGCCGGCTTCGAGCCGGGCACCGAAATCGCACTGGGCCTGGATTGTGCGGCGAGCGAGTTTTATCGGGATGGCAAGTACCACCTGGACGGTGACGGCATGATCCTCTCCTCCGGCCAGTTCACCGATGTGCTGGCAAGCTGGTGCGACAAGTACCCGATTCTCTCGATCGAGGATGGCATGGCCGAGGGCGATTGGGATGGCTGGAAAACGCTCACTGATCGTCTCGGCAAGCGTGTCCAGATCGTCGGTGACGACCTGTTCGTCACCAACCCGAAAATCCTGCGTGAAGGCATCGCCAAGGGCGTCGCCAATTCGATCCTGATCAAGGTCAACCAGATCGGCACGTTGACGGAGACGTTCGCCGCGATTGAAATGGCCAAGCGCGCCGGCTACACCGCCGTCATTTCGCATCGCTCCGGCGAAACCGAAGATGCGACGATTGCCGACATCGCCGTCGGCACCAACGCGCTGCAAATCAAGACCGGCTCGATGAGCCGCAGCGACCGCATCGCCAAGTACAACCAGCTCTTGCGCATCGAGGAAGACTTGGGAGACGTCGCCAGCTACCCGGGACGCGACGCGTTCTACAACCTGCGCTGAATCCCGCCGGAGCCCGCCTCGCAATGAGCCGCGCCCTGACCCTGGTATTTGCAGGGCTTCTGGTTCTGATTCAGTATCCCCTGTGGTTCGGCAAAGGCGGCTGGATGCGCGCCTGGGACCTGGATCGTCAGGTGGCGGCGCAAAAGAAGACCAATGACGAATTGAAGCGCCGCAACAGCGGCCTGGAAGCCGAGGTCAAGGACCTGAAGAACGGCCTGGAGGCCATTGAAGAGCGTGCCCGCTTCGAACTGGGGATGGTCAAGGACAACGAAGTGTTCTTTCAGGTGCTCGAATCCGCGCCGCAGGCGGCGGCGCCAAAGGCACCGGCGACCAAATAGGGCTGCCCATCTCGCTGGAGACTCAGGGTCACTCGGCCTCGACGCCAGCCGCTTTCAGAATGCGCGCCATCACCGGCGATTCGGCGCGGATGGTTTCTGTCACCTTGGCCGGGGTGCTGTGTTGGGTCGTCACGCCGAGCTTGGCATAGGTTTCGCGGACGTCCGGCATCTGCATGATCTTCGCCAGCTCCGCGTTGATGCGATTGATCACCTCGGGCGCAGTGCCCCGGGGCGCGACAATCGACCACCAGACGCCGGAGTCAAACCCCGGAATACCCGCTTCGATCATGGTCGGGACATCCGGCAGTGCGGCAGAGCGCTGGACGCTGGTCACCGCAATGGCCCGCAGCTTGCCGGCCTTGATCTGCGGCATGGCCGGCACCATGTCCGAAAACACCATCTGGATCTGCCCGGCGACAAGATCCGTTACGGCCTGGATCGTGCCCTTGTAGGGAATGTGGACGATGTCCACGCCGACGGCACTCTTGTACATTTCGCCGCTGATGTGGGATTGAATGCCCTTGCCGCCCGAGCCGAAGTTCAGCTTGCCGGGGTTGGCCTTGGCCAGGGCCGTTACTTCGGCAAGATTCGTGGCCGCCACTGACGGATGGACCACCAGGACTTGCCCTGCCGATGCCACCATCGAGATCGGGGCGAAATCGCCGACCGGATCAAACGGCATCCTCTTGAACAGATGCGGGTTGGTCACCACCGTACTGCTGTTCGAAAGCAGGATCGTGTAGCCATCCGGCGCTGCCTTGGCCGCCGCTTCGTGCCCGATGTTGCCGCTGGCGCCCGCGCGATTGTCCACCGTGACGGTTTGGCCGAGCAGTTCGGACAGCTTCTGTGCCAGCAGGCGCGCCAGCACGTCGCTGGTGCCGCCGGGAGGGAAGGGTGCAATCAGCCGGATCGGGCGATTCGGGTAGGCCGCCTGGGCGAAAGCAGGTGCGGGGGTGACACCGATGGCGACAAGGCCGGCCAGCAGGCGGCGGCGCGATATTGAATCAACAGGTTGATGCATGGGGCAATCCTCCATCAAATCAGCTGCAGTCTATCTCACCTTCGCTGCCCTGCCGGACCGGTTTGGGCACATGTTCGCCGGATCATCTTTTGCTGACGGTCATTGCCGGCAGCGGCAGCGCGGTCTGGTACTTCACCTGCTTTAACGCGAAGCTCGAACGAATGTTGGCGATGCCCGGAATCTTGGTCAGGTGGTCGACGATGAAGCGTTCCAGTGCCTGGATGTCCGGCACCACCACGCGCAACAGGTAGTCTGCATCGCCGGTCATCAGGTAGCACTCCATCACTTCAGGGCGCTTCTGGATGGCGGCTTCAAAACTGCCCAGCTGCTTCTCCACCTGCTTTTCCAGCGTGACCTGGATGAATACGGAAACCGTCAGGCCCAGCTTGAGCGGGTTCAGCAAGGTGACGTACTTGTCGATATATCCACCGGCTTCGAGTTCGCGCACCCGCATCAGGCAGGGCGAAGGGGACAGGCTGACGCTCTCGGCCAGCTTGACGTTGGAGATACGGGCGTCGCCTTGGAGCCGGTCGAGAATCTTCCAGTCGGTGGCATCGAGCGTGTCAGTGGCCATGGCGCGAATCGAGGTGGGGGTAAGGTGGCGTTTGGATGACTGTTACTGCGGCGGCAGCAGGGTTCCTTTGACCAGAAGGACGAGGGTGCGCGCCACGAGATAGCCGATGACAGCGCTGCAGACACTGAGCACCGCGACGGCAACGCCGACAGGCCAGTTCCCCAGATTGACTGCGAAAATCATGGCGCTCGACAAGGCGGCCAGGGGAAACGAGAAAGACCAGAAGCCTGCGTTGAAGGGAACCGCTTTCCAGTTGTGCCAGCGCGTCAGAACGGCCATGACAGGTGCACTGGCCACACCGATGCAGATGAGATAGGCCTCGACCGGCAGCGTGGGCCACAAGACAGTGATGGCCAGCGTGCAGACCGAACTTGGCGCCATCTCCAGGCCAATGGTCGGACGCAGGGCCACCGGCAGCGGGCCGGAAAAAAGCCGGTGCAGGATGCGAATCTCGAGCAGCGCCCAGCCGCCGACACCCATGCCGAACAGGACGGCCGCCCAGCCGGGCTGGCCCAGCACCTTCAATGCCATGGCGCCGACAAGGCCTCCCGATACGGTGGGCAGGTAAAGCGCCGGCGTGATGAGTTCCGTGGGCATCTGACCAGCGGACAGGCGCGCCACGACGATCCACGCCATCCAGAATTCAAGCGCCAGACCGATCAGGGTGAGCGGCCACCAGATCACATTGAATTCGGGCAAAGCCGGCGCCAGCAGCGCGACAGCGACCAGATAGGCCAACGGTGCCAGGGCCAGCAATGCGCCTTGTACGGGGTGCTGAAGCTCCTGACGGGTGACATCTCGATGCCGCACGATCTTGAGCAGCCATAGAACCGAAAGCGTCACCAGCAACGACATGGCGACCGCCACCAGCGTCAACGATACCGGGTTGCCGATGGTGATGCCCAGGGGCACGATCCGGGTCCACGCGCCAGAGAGGCCGAGCAAGCCGAGCGGGATGGAGAACAGGCCCGGATGCAGGCGTGCCAGCCACGGGCGGGCAACAGCCGGTTCGGCGGGGGTTACCGGTGGGCGAGGGCGGTTTGACATTTAATTCTATGAATAAGAAGAATATAAGAATTTTATGCTGAAATAGACTGAACGGAAAGGTGAATTAACAATATCCGGCGGCGGATTAACCGATACCATTCGGGCACCCCTCCCTGGGTACTCCCCTGACCCATCTCGCCAGAGCCACGTCGTGACCGATCTTTCCGATATCAGCAGCCTGTTGCGCACTGCCGCGCAGGCCGACCTTGACCCTACCGAAACACGTGAGTGGCTCGATGCCCTGGCAGGCGTTGCCGCCACGGAGGGCGATGCGCGCGCGGCCTTCCTGCTGCAGCGCCTTACCGAGTTTGCGCGCGGCATGGGTATCGACGCGCCACGCGGCCTGACCACGCCCTATCGCAATACCATTCCGCTGGAGAAGCAGGCGCCGTTTCCTGGCGATGTCTCGCTCGAAGCCCGCATTACTGCCATCGTTCGCTGGAACGCGCTGGCGATGGTGGTGCGTGCGAATCGTGCCTCCGCTGAACTGGGCGGTCACATCGCCAGCTACGCATCGGCCGCGGATCTGTTCGAAGTGGGCTTCAATCATTTCTTCAAGGCGGCGGAGGCCGCCGAAGGTGCTGACCTGGTGTTCTTCCAGCCGCACTCGGCACCGGGTGTGTATGCGCGTGCCTTTCTCGAAGGGCGCCTCACCGAAGCACAACTCGGCAACTACCGTCGCGAGACCGGCGGCGGCGGATTGTCGTCGTATCCGCATCCGTGGCTGATGCCGGATTTCTGGCAATTCCCCACCGGCTCGATGGGCCTCGGCCCCTTGCAGGCTTTGTACCAGGCGCGCTTCATGCGCTATCTCGAACACCGTGGCATTGCCAAGACCGAGGGCCGCAAGGTCTGGGCCTTTGTGGGCGATGGCGAGATGGACGAACCGGAATCGCTCGCTGCCCTGGCACTGGCTTCGCGCGAAGGGCTCGACAACCTGATCTTTGTTGTCAATTGCAACCTGCAGCGGCTCGATGGCCCGGTGCGCGGCAATGGCTCGATCATCCAGGAACTCGAAGGCCTCTACGCGGGCGCGGGCTGGAACGTGATCAAGCTGTTGTGGGGGTCGAACTGGGATGCGCTGTTCGCGCGTGATCACGAAGGCGCGCTGCTGCGCCGTCTGCACGAAACCGTCGACGGCGAGTTCCAGAAGTACGCCGCGACCGACGGCCGCTTCAA
>CAYUEG010000053.1:0-22749 GCA_964443245.1 uncultured Burkholderiales bacterium
CTGGTGGGCGGCTCGCTCGGCAAGATCGCCATGGACGTCAAGCTGATGATGCAGACCGAAGTGGCCGAGGTATACGAACCTTTTGCACCCGGGCGCGGCTCGTCTTCCACCATGCCGCAAAAGCGCAACCCGATTTCCTGTCTGTACATTCACGCCAACATCTCCGTGGCGCGCCAGCACGCCGCCGCGTTGATGGACGCGATGGTCGCCGACCACGAGCGCTCCACCGGCCCGTGGGAAATCGAATGGGTGTCGATGCCGGAAATCTTCTGCCTCCTGTCCGGCGCACTCAAGCAGGCCAAGTTCATCCTTGCCGGTCTCGAGGTGGACGCAGCGCGCATGCGCGCCAACATCGATCTCACCAACGGCCTGGTGATGTCCGAAGCGGTGATGATGGGCCTGGGCCCCTACATCGGCCGCGAGTATGCGCATGATCTGGTGTACGACATCTGCCGCGACGCCATCAAGACCAACCGGCCCCTGCTGGATTTGCTGGCGGAGCACCCGGAGATCAACAAGCACGTCGATCGCGCCAAACTGGCCGAGTTTTGCGACCCGATGAACAACCTGGGGCAGGCAGGCGTGATGGTGGACCGGGTACTGGCAGCGCGCAAGGCGTGACCGCTGTACAGTCCCCGCAGATCGCAACTTCATCTTCAAGAAAAAGCAGGGAATAAATGGGGTCTGACCCCACTTTTCTACCCGCCTTTCCAATCGAAGGAGACCAGCATGAAACGTCGTGACTTTGTCGCCACTGCCGCCCTGATGCCCATCGCTGCCAAAGTGGGGGCGCAGGACAAGTACCCCAGCAAGCCGATTCGCCTGCTCGTGCCGTTTGCCCCGGGCGGCAGTTCGACCATTGTGGCGCGTGCGTTCACCAGCTACATGAGCAAGGCGCTCGGACAGGAGATCATCATCGACAACCGGCCCGGCGGCGCCGGCAACATCGCCATGGAAGCGGCTGCCAAGGCCGAACCGGATGGCTACACGCTGATCATGGGCCACATCGGCACGCTGGCGGTCAACCCTTACATGTTTGCCAAGCTGCCGTTCGATACCAATCGTGATTTTGCGCCGATCTCGCTGTTCGCCAAGGTGCCAAGCATCTTCGTGGTCAACAGCAGCGTGCCGGTCAAGAACCTCAAGGAAATGATCGATTACTGCAAGGCCAACCCGGGCAAGGTGTACTACGGCTCGGCCGGCAACGGCAGCGCCGGCCATCTGGCGTTTGAATACCTGAAGCTGCAGACCAAGATGGATATCCAGCATGTACCCTACAAGGGGACTGGTCCGCAGCTGACCGACCTGATCGGCGGGCAGACGCAGGCCGCCTCCGCGGGTACGCCGCCCCTGATGCCGCATGTCAAGGCCGGCAAGCTGCGCGCCTTTGCGGTGGGCACCACCAAGCGCCTGCCCGAGCTGCCGGATGTCGGCACCGTGGCAGAACAGGGCTATCCGGGTTTCGAGACGGTGCAGTGGTACGGCCTGATCGGCCCGGCCAAGATGCCGCCGGCCATCATCAAGCGTCTGGCAGACGAAGCCGGCAAAGCGGCCAAGTCGAAGGAAACCCAGGCGGCTTTCGCCGGCGACAGCACCGAGGAAGTGGGGTCGAGCGCGCAGGAGTTCGCCGACTTCATCAAGAAGGAACAGGCGCGCTGGAGCCAGGTGGTCAAGGCTGCGAACATCAAGGCCGACTGAAGACAGACGCATGCATGATGTCATTGTCATCGGCGGCGGCAACGCCGCCCTGTGTGCCGCCCTGATGGCACGCGAGGCCGGCGCCAGCGTGCTCCTGCTCGAAGCCGCGCCGCGTGAATGGCGCGGTGGCAACACCATGCACACCCGCAACCTGCGCTGCATGCACGATGCACCACAGGACGTGCTGACCGAAGCCTACCCGGAAGAGGAGTACTGGCAGGATCTGCTCAAGGTCACCGGTGGGTTGACCGACGAGACCCTCGCGCGCCTGGCGATTCGCGAATCGGCGCATTGCCGTGGCTGGATGCAGCAACATGGCGTGCGCTTCCAGCCATCCCTCTCCGGCACCTTGCATCTCTCCCGCACCAATGCCTTTTTCATGGGCGGCGGCAAGGCGCTGGTCAATGCCTACTACCGCAGCGCCGAACGCCTGGGCATCGAGATTCGCTACAACGCGGCCGTCACCGCGATCGAACTGGTCGATGGCGTGTTCCAGGCTGTCCGTGTCGGCAGCGAACGGATTGCCGCGCGCGTGTGCGTCGCGGCTGCGGGCGGGTTCGAATCGAACCTGGCGTGGCTGCGCGAAGCCTGGGGCCAGAACGCGCAGGGCGAGTGGCCGGCCGACAACTTTCTCATCCGTGGCACCCGCTACAACCAGGGCGTGGTGCTGCGTGCCCTGCTCGACGCCGGTGCCGACGAGATTGGTGACCCCACCCAGTGCCATTGTGTCGCCATCGATGCGCGTGCCCCCAAGTACGACGGCGGCATCGTCACCCGCATCGACTGCGTGTCGCTTGGCGTGGTGGTCAACCAGCAGGCGAAGCGCTTTTACGATGAAGGCGAGGATTTCTGGCCCAAGCGCTACGCGATCTGGGGCCGTCTCACCGCCCTGCAGCCAGGGCAGATCGCCTATTCGGTGATCGATGCGAAGGCAGTGGGACGTTTCATGCCGCCGGTGTTTCCTGGCGACAAGGCTGACACGCTGGCCGAACTGGCCGCCAGGCTGGGCCTGGATCCGGCAACCTTCGAGGCCACCGTGCGCGAGTACAACGCCGCCTGCCGTGTCGGTACCTTCGATCACGCCGTGCTCGATGACTGCCACACCGAAGGACTCACGCCGCCCAAGACCCACTGGGCGCGACCGCTCGATACCCCGCCCTACTACGGCTATGCCGTGCGGCCCGGCATCACCTTTACCTATCTCGGCGTGAAGATCGATACCAGCATGCGTGTGCACTTCAAGGGGCAGCCCTCACCCAACCTGTTTGCCGCCGGTGAACTGATGGCCGGCAACATTCTGGGCAAGGGCTACCTCGCCGGCATCGGCATGACCATCGGCACGTCCAGCGGCCGCATCGCCGGCCGCGAGGCCGGCAAGGTCATCCATGGCATGCTCGGCAGAACCACGGTGCCGGTACTTCAACGGGTTGACGAAGAGGTGCCGGCGTGACGACCGTGGCACTGGCCCAGCTGATCCAGGCCGCCGAGGCGGAGGCGGCGCGCGAGTTTTCCATCTGCAACGCCTGCCGTTATTGCGAAACGTTTTGTGCCGTGTTTCCGGCAATGACGCGCCGGCTGGAGTTCGGCCGCAACGACGTCCACTACCTGGCCAACCTGTGCCACAACTGCGGCGCGTGCCTGCACGCGTGCCAGTACGCACCGCCGCACGAGTTTGGCGTCAACCTGCCGCGTGCCCTGGCCGAACTGCGCGTCCATACCTATTCGGAATATGCGTGGCCCAAAGCGTTTGGCGGCCTGTATCGCAAGGCCGGTGTGTACGTGGCGCTCTCATTGGCGGGTGGCCTCGCGCTGTTCCTGCTGCTGGCCCTGATGCAATCGGGCGGCCTGGTGCGTCCGCCGAATGGCGGCAACTTCTACGCCGTGTTTCCCCACAATCTGATGGTCACGCTGTTCGGCGCCGTCTTCGCCTGGGTGGTGGTGGCGCTGTCAGTGGGGGTTGCACGCTTCTGGCGCGTCTGGGATGCCGGCCCTGCTTCATCAGCGGCCACCATCGATGCCGCGGGTGCCGCGTTGAGCCTCCGGTTCTTGGGCGGCGGGCATGGCGACGGCTGCAATGAAGAGGATGACGCCTTTACCCTGTGGCGGCGGCGCTTTCATCACCTGACCTTCTACGGCTTCATGCTCTGCTTCGCCTCGACCAGCGTCGCCACGCTGTACCACTATGTGCTGAAGCAGCCGGCACCCTATCCCATGACCAGCCTGCCGGTGCTGCTGGGCATCGTCGGTGGGTTGGGCCTTCTGATCGGGCCGATTGGCCTGTTTGTCCTCAACATCAAGCGCCACCCCGACCATGGCGATCGCAGCCAGAAGGCGATGGACCATGGCTTGATCTGGTTGCTGTTCTTCACCAGTCTCACAGGGCTGCTGCTGCTGTTCCTGCGCGATACCGCCGCGATGACCAGCCTCCTGGCGATTCATCTTGGCGTGGTGATGGCGCTGTTCCTCACCATGCCGTATGGCAAGTTTGCCCACGGCATCTATCGCAGTGCGGCCCTGCTCAAATGGGCGATCGAAAAGCGGCAGCCCAGCAAGCTTAGGCTCGGGGCCGATTGACGCACGCTGGTTGAGCAAGGCCGGCGTGCCGGCGCGCGGTTAGCGGCTTGGGCAGTTGGTGGAAACACCATCGACCACACTGGCATAATGTGCCGAAACCGTTGGTACACAAGGCTTTCGAGGCCTTTTCGAGGAGATGACATGAACGCAATCAAATGCTGGCTCACCTGCCTGTGGGCGCTGGCCTTGTGCCTGCCCGGCATGGCGCAGGCGCAAGCGTGGCCGACCAAGCCGATCCGCTTCATCGTTTCCTACCCGGCTGGCGGCGGTGTCGACATCACGGCACGCCTGCTCGCTCCCAAACTTTCCGAAGCGCTCGGCCAGAACATTCTGGTCGAGAACCGGGCCGGCAGCGGCGGCGTGATCGGCGGCGAGGCAGCGGCCAAGTCCGCCGGAGACGGTTACACCTTCCTGCTCGACGCCTCCTCGCACAGCGTCAATCCTTCGCTGCAAAGCAGGATGCCGTTCGATACCTTCAAGGACCTGGTGCCGGTGTCATTGATCCTGCGCGTGCCGAATGTGCTGGTGGTCAATCCATCCGTCAAGTTCGATTCCGTCAAGGCCCTGATGGCGGACATCAAGAGCAAGCCCGGTCAGTACTCCTATGCGTCCAGTGGCAACGGCTCGGCGCAGCATCTGGCGGCCGAACTGTTCAAGGCGCAGGCGGGGCTCTTCATGGTGCACATTCCCTACCGGGGCGGGGCACCGGCGATGGTGGATGTGATAAGTGGGCAGGTACCGATGTTCTTCGGCAACCTCGCGTCTGCCACCGCCCACATCAAGTCGGGCAAGGTCAAGGCCCTGGGCGTCACCGGGCGCGTGCGCGCGCCTTCGATGCCCGAATTGCCGACCATTGCGGAGGCCGCCGGCCTGCCCAACTACGAGGTGTATGAATGGAATGCCATGTTCGCCCCGGCCGGCACGCCTGCCGCCGTCATCGAGCGCATGCACCGCGAGCTGGTCAAGGCACTGGCACTGCCCGATGTGCGGGAACGCCTGGCCGGCCTCGGAGCGGAGGTCGTCGGCGGCACGCCGGCGGAACTGGAAGGCTTTCGCCGCAACGAGTTCACCAAGTGGGCGGCCATCATCAAGCGCGCCGGCATCAAGGCGGAGTAAGGCGGTTGCGCCGGGCCCCTGGTCGGGCGCGCCCCGTCGGCCCTCAGTACAACCCGGTGCTGGCGGCCAGCATGCCGGCGATCGACAGGATGATCGCCGAGAACAGCAGCGACATTGCCACGAATTCCGGCGCCTCCCTGCGGGGGATGCCCAGCACCTCTTCTGCGCCCATGCTGTAGAGCATGCAGCTGTAGCCGAAGGCCAGCAGCCCCGGTACCACCATCGGCATGAAGAACAGGGTGGTGCCGATGAGCCAGATCGGAATCGTGCCGTAGACCGATACCGCAAGGGCGGTGACGAAATCGAAGCGCGCCTTGTACAGCCCCGCCATGCGCTGGAACACCCAGGCCAGCACGTAGGTCGAGAAGGCGGCGAAGATGGCCGTGACCATGCCGATCGGAATGGCGTCGACCGCACGCGCGCCGTAACCTAAGTCCTCATGCCATTCGCGGTTGAAGGTGGAGACGCCCACCGTCACGGCGGCCCCGGCCGCCAGCGAAAACGGCAGGATGTAAAACACGAACAGGCGAAAGCCGGAGCGGCTCTCCGCTGCGATCACCCGCCACATGGGCCGGGGTGACAGCAGCATCAGCATCAGGCGCTTGGCATAGGAGGCGGGGAACATGGCGCGATCATACGCGCAGCCGTCATACGCGCAGCCCGAGCGAGAGCATCAATCGAGCTTGATGCCGGCCTGCAGGATCACCGGCTTCCACTTTGCGGTGTCAGTGCGAAAGCGCGTCGCTGCAGCCTCCAGCGAGGTGCCGACCGTCAGTGCGCCCTGTGCGGCAAACTTTTCCTTCACGTCGGCAGACTGGATCACCTTGTTGATCTCGGCATTCAGTGTCGCAAGGATCTCCGGCGGGGTGCCGGTAGCGGCAAACACACCAATCCACAGCGTCGAGTCGATGCCGGGGAAGCCGGCTTCGGCCATGGTGGGCACATCCGGCGCCACGGCGGCCCGCTGCGGCGCAGCGACAGCGAGGGCCTTCATCTTGCCTGCCTTCACCTGTGCGATGCCGGCGACGATGGGGTCGAACATGATCGCCACGCGCCCGGCGATCATGTCCGGATAGGCCAATGCACCGCCCTTGTAAGGGATGTGCTGCATGTCGATCTTTGCCGTCTGCTTGAACAGCTCGCCCATCAGGTGGTTGAGCGTGCCGTTGCCAGGCGAGGCATAGCTGATTGCACCGGGCTTGTCAGCAGCCAGTTTGGCCAGCTCCTTCATCGAATTGGCTGGCAGGGAGGTCGCAGCCACCACCATCAGCGGCAGTTCCGCAACGATCGAGACCGGGGTGAGGTCCCGCAGCGGTTCGAAGGGCAGCGACTTGTAGAGCGAAGGTGCAATCGCGTGGGTGCCCATGGTGCCGGTCATGATGGTGTAGCCATCCTTGGCCGTCTTGAGCATCTCATTGGTGGCGATGGTCCCGCCGGCGCCCGGGCGATTCTCCACCAGCACGCCAGAGGGAAAGCGCAGCGTCAGCTTCTCGGCCAGGGTGCGCGCAATCAGGTCCGATGCGCTGCCGGGCGGGAAGGGCACCAGGATGCGGATCGGCTTGTCAGGCCATGCCGCCGAGGCCCCCGCCGCAACCAGAACCAGCACCATTGCCATAAGGGTACGCAACAGGGTCAAACGCTGGGAATGCATGGGGAGCCTCGCTGCAGGGATGGGATGTCCTCATGCAGCAAGCGCCGTGCCATGCCACCTGCCAAGGCATGGCGAAAGCCGGGAATACGGCAGGAACTACAGCTTGCAGTCGCGCTTGATGAACAGCTCGACCAGATGTTCCTTGCGCGCCTTGGCGGCCTGTGCCCGCTCGGCGTTGGCACGGGCGTCCTTGGCCGATGAATCCATGGCCAACTGCGTGCCCAGCTGCGCCAGGCCGCCAAACAAGCCCATGCCGCCGAACGAGCCCGAGGCGGCCGCTGCGCCGCGCGCCACATTGCCGGCGGCATTGGCGGTCGCCGCGTTGGAAAGCTCGCCGGTGCCGCCGGCCTTGGCGCGGGCCTCTTTCTCGATGATGTCAAGCGCGTCGACCTCGCCCTTGATCTGCGGGCAGCTCATGCCGCTGTCTTTCATCTGCACCCGGTCCAGGCTGAGCGTGGCGGGGTCGACCTTGACCGCAGGTTCCGCCGGCTTTGCAGCCGGCGCCGCGGCAGGTACCGGCGCTGCAGCCGGTGCAGCAGCGGGTGCCGGAGCAGGCGCGCTTGCCGGGGCTGACGCGGGAGCGGTGCCGCCGGTCTGGGGGCCACCTGCCTGAGGACCTCCCGACTGCGGGCCGCCGGTTTGCGGGCCGCCACTGGCAGCACCGCCCTGCAGCACAGTGGGCGCCGTCTGGGCGGTGGTGGTGGCGGGGGCGCCCAAGAGGGAGGCCAGCAGGGCGGGAAGCATCAGGGAAAGGGCAGGTCGACGGCTGTTCATGTTGTTGTCATTGAGGGAAGGATTCGCGAACGGCGCGCATCATACTAAAAGTGGGCATCAGCGCAAGACTCAATCGACCTTGGCGCCCGAGCGCCTGACGACCGGAATCCACTTCGCCAGGTCATCGGCGATCAGCTTGCCGAAAGCGGCTGGCGGGGCGGGCGGGGCGACGTCAAAGCCCTGCTGGGCGAGGTTCTCGCGCACATCCGGCCGCGCCAGTATCTTGGCGATCTCCGCGTTCAGGCGGAGGGTGATCTCCGCCGGCAGGCCGGCCGGGCCGACCCAGCCAAACCAGGTGTTGACTTCGTAACCCTTGACGCCTTGCTCGTCGAGCGTCGGCAGGCTCGGCAACAGCGGCGAGCGCGTCAGGCTGGTCACCGCCAGTGCACGCAGCTTGCCTTCGCGGATCTGGCTGATCACCGTCGGTGTGTTGAAAAAGCCCATGTTCACCTCGCCCGACATCACCGCCAGGATGCCCTGCGGTGCACCCTTGTATGGCACGTGAACCAGATCGGTGCCGGTCATCTGGCCGAACAGCACCCCGGAAAGGTGGTGCGAGGTGCCGCTGCCGCCGGACGAAAAGTTGAGCGCGCCGGGTTTCGCCTTGGCCGCATCGATGACTGCCTTGGGGTCGCGCGCCGGACTGTTCGGCGGCACCACCATGATGTTCGAGACGCCACCGGTGAGGCCGATCGGCGTCAGGTCCTTGAGCGAGTCGTAGCCCGGCTTCGAATACAGCGCCTGGTTGAACACCAGTGTGCCCTGCGAGGCGAAGCCGATGGTGTAGCCATCCGGAGCGGCGCGCGCCACCTCGGCTGTGGCGATGGTGCCGCCGGCACCGGTCTTGTTCTCGATCACCACCGGCTGTCCGAGTACCTTGGACAATTCCGTGCCCACCAGCCGCGAAATGATGTCGGCGGTGCTGCCGGCTGCCAGCGGTACCAGGAGCTTGATCGGCTTGGATGGCCAGGCCTGCGCCAGCGCCTGGGTTGTCCCCAGCGGCAAGGCCGCACAGGCGAGGGCAGCGGCCAGCAGGCGGCGCTTGCTGCGATGGATGCGGGTGGTGTGGGTCATGGTCAGCGTCCCTGGAAGTTGGCCTTGCGCTTTTCGTTGAAGGCGGCAATGCCTTCCTTGCGGTCTTCGGTCTTCAGCAACGGGTAATAGGCTTCGAGTTCATAGCGGTAGCCGGTGTGCAAGTCGGTCTGCAGGCCGATGTGGATCGCCTTCTTGGCCTGGCGCACCGAAAGGGGTGCGCAGTCGGCAATCTTTTCGGCCGTGGCCAATGCTTCAGCAACCACCGTGCCAGGCTCGCACAACTTGTTGACCATGCCCCATGCATGCGCCTCCGCCGCCGTGAACGGCTGGGCCGAGAGGATCAGCTCCTTGGCGCGGCGTTCACCCACGGCGCGCGGCAGGTTCTGCGTGCCCATGTTGCCGGGCATGATGCCGATCCTGCATTCGGTCTGGGCAAACTTCGCTTCGCGGTCGGCGTAGATGAAATCGCAGGTCAGTGCGGCTTCCAGGCCGCCGGCATAGCAGATGCCGTTGACGGCAGCGATCCAGGGCACCGGCGACTCCATGCGTAACTCCACGCTGCGTTCGGAGATTTCATGCTGGATGGTCCAGTCACGCACGCTCTGGGTGTTGCGTACCTTCAGATCGCCACCGGCCGAGAACGCGCGCCCCGCACCGGTCATGACGACGCAGCGCACCCAGTCGGGGTCATAGTGCAGGCGCGTCAGCAGTTCGTGCATGGCCTGCGTCATCTCCATGTTCATCGCGTTGAGCACGTCGGGGCGGTTGAGGGTAACCAGCAGTACGTGCTCGCCGCGGCGTTCGGCAAGCAGCACATCACTGACAGGAGGTTCAAACATGGGCAATTCCTTGTAGGGGGAAACGGGTCAGGGCGAACGGTTCCGGATCAACGCGCCGCCGGCAGGCGTGCCGCACCAGCGGCCACCATGTCGGCAATTTCGGCGGCAGAGTAGCCGGCTTCGGCGAGAATGGCCTCGGTCTGCTCGCCCAGATGGGGCGCCGGCAGCCAGTCGCCGCGGTCGCCACCGGAAAGCGTGTTGGCCGGTTTGAGATCGATGATCGTGCCTTCGGTCGGATGCTCGCGCTTGACGAAGAAGCCGACGTCGGCCATGTGCGGATCGTCGATCAGCGATTCGAGCGTGTGATACGGCGCCGCCGGAATGTCATGCTTGTCGCAGTATTCCAGCCACCAGGCGGTGGTGTGCTGCTTCATGCCCTCGGAACGGATGGAGAAGTATTCGGCCGTATTGGCAAAGCGTGCCGCCACGGTATTGAAGCGCGGATCGGTCTTCAGCTCCGGCTTGCCGATCGCATCGAACAGCGGGAACACCTGCGCATTGGTATTGGCCGAGAGCGAGAAATAGCCATCGGCAGTCTTCTGCGGTGTGTAGTGCGGGCTCACCAGGCGCGGATCACCGGTTTCGCCCAATGGCTCGCCGGGGGCCGGCACGTAGGTGCGGTTGTACAGATGTTCGGTCATCACCTGGGTGGCCATGTTCTCGAACATCGGCACCTCGATCGCCTGGCCTTCGCCCGTGCGTTCGCGGTTGAACAGGGCCATCGCGATCATCTGTACGGCGATCAGGCCGCCGGTGCGATCGGCCAGCACATACGGCAGGAAGCGCGGCTCGCCGTGGGCACGCGCAATCAGCCCGGCCACACCAGCCGAGCCCTGCACTACCGGATCGTACGCGGGTTTCTTGGCGTAGCGACCCTTCTGCCCGAAGCCGAACATGCCGCAATAGATGATGTCCGGCTTCACCGCACGCACTTCGTCATACGAGAGCTTCATGCGCGCCATCGAATCGGGGCGCACGTTCCAGGTCATCACGTCCGCGTCCTTGAGCAGGCGCAGCAGCGCAGCATGACCCTTGGGGTGCTTCAGGTCCAGGCAGATCGAGCGCTTGTTGCGGTTCAGGTGCAGAAACTTTGGTGCCATGCCGGGCGTGCGCCCGCGCCCGCCGAGGTGCCGGCCGACATCGCCCTCCGGGCTTTCCACCTTGATCACCTCCGCGCCGTGGTCGGCGAGGATCTGGGTACACAGCGGGCCGATCACTACCGAGGTGAGGTCGATCACCTTGATGCCGGCCAGCATGCCGCGCTTGCCCTGCGGCCTGGTGTTTGTCGCAGCCTGACTTGAATTGCCGGATGGATTCACGCGCGCTTACTCCGGTTCCATGCCGGCGGCTTTGGTCACGCGCGCCCACATTGCCGTGTCGCTGGCCTGCAGCTTGGCAAAGTCGGCCGGCGAGAGCAGCATCACTTCGCCACCCGTTGATTCATGCCCGGCCTGGTCGGCCTTCACGGCGGCGTGGATCAGCGCATTGAGTTTGCCCACAATGTCGGCCGGCGCTTTGGCCGGCAGGTACACGCCGACCCAGTTGGCCAGCACGTAGTCGGGATAGCCCTGCTCGATCATGGTCGGAATGGTCGGCGCCAGCGCCAGGCGCTTCTGGCTGGTGACGGCCAGCGCCTTGAGCTTGCCGCCCTGCACCAGCGGCATGCCGGTGCGCAAGTCGGTCCACATCATCGATACCTGCCCGCCGAGAATGTCGGTCAGTGCCTGCGGTGCGCCCTTGTACGGCACGTGCAGCAGGTCGACACCGGCCATCATCTTGAACATCTCGCCGCCGACGCGCGAAGGCGCGTTGCCGCTGGCAAAACTGTACTTGCCCGGATTGGCCTTGGCCAGTTTGGCGAGATCGGCCACGCTGTTGGCAGGGAAGTTCGGTGCCACCACCAGCACAAAGGCGTTGTTGGAAAGCGGGGTGATGGGGGTGAAATCCTTCACCGGGTCATAGGGCAGCTTCTTGAACAGCGCCGGGTTGGCGGCATGCGTGGTGCCGGTGGTCACCAGCACCGTGTAGCCATCCGGCGGCGCCTTGGCCACGGCCTCGGCGGCAATGAAACCGTTGGCGCCCCCGCGGTTGTCGATCACCACTCCCTGGCCGGTGGCCTTGGTGATCTGTTGCGCCGTCAGGCGCGCGGCCTGGTCGGTGGCGCTGCCGGCCGGGAATGCGACGATGAAGCGGATCGGCTTGTTCGGGTAATCGGTCGCTTGTGCCAGTGCGGCGGCAGCCGGCAGCAGGCTGGCAAGCAACAGGACAGGGCGTGCCAACTGCTTCCAGAAGGGTCGCGTGGCGCTCGACGTGTGCATGAGGTCTCCTTGGTGTGATGGTGGTGGCAGGCGGGCGGGAGCGGTACGGATCGTGTACGCTTCCGTTTCTTTTCTTTCAATAGCATAGCAGCGCAACCGGGGGCGTGCATGGCTGATCTGCCAACATCGATTCGCATCAATGAGGAAGGCCCGCGTGAGGGCTTTCAGTTCGAGAAAGGGCCGATTGCCACCGCGCGCAAGGTCGAGCTGATCAACGCGCTCTCGCGCACCGGCTTGAAGCAGATTCAGATCGTCTCGTTCGTGCCACCGCAGAATGTGCCCGGCATGGCCGATGCAGACGAGGTCGTCGGCAGCTTCACGCCCAACCCGGATGTCGCCTACACCGCGCTCTGGCTCAACGAGCGCGGCCTGCAGCGTGCCCTCGGGCACGACGACAAGCTCTACCTGTTTGGTTCGATTGGCCTGACTTGCTCGGCGCCGTTTCTGTTGCGCAACCAGAAGCGCACCATGGAAGAGAACCTCGAAGCGCAGCGCTCGATCATCAGGATGTATCAGACCCACGGCATTCCGGTGCGGCGCGGTTCGCTGATGGCCGCCTTCGGCTGCAACTTCGCCGGCGACATTGCGCCAGCCCTGGTGGCGGACATGGTGGGCCAGCTGCTCGACATGGCCGCGGAAGCCGGCGAATCGCTGGAGTATGTGTCGCTGGCCGACACCATGGCCTGGGCCACGCCACTGTCGATCCAGCGCGTGGTCGGCGCGGTGCGGGCGAAGTTTCCTGACTTGAAGCTCTCGCTGCACCTGCACGACACGCGCGGCATGGGGATCGCCAATGCCTACGCCGGCCTCACCATGGGCGTCGATACCTACGATGCCGCCGTCGCCGGGCTCGGTGGCTGCCCGTTCGCGGCGCACAAGGGTGCGGCCGGCAACGTCTGCACCGAAGACCTGGTCTTCATGTGCGACGAAATGGGCATCGAAACCGGCATCGACCTCGATGCCCTGCTGGCTGCCGCTTGCGTGGCCGAAGACGTGATCGGCCACCCGCTGCCCGGCTCGGTGAAATCCGGCGGCACACTCAAGGCGCTGCGCGAGAAGCTGCGCGCCCACTGAGCAATAAATGGGGTCAGACCCCACTTATCTCTATTCATTTTTTGGACACCTCACGAAGGCAGACCATGGCAGCAAAGAAGCAACCCAACCTCCTCGTCATCCTGGTGGACGACCTGCGCTATGACGAATTCGGCGCCGGCGGCCACCCCTACATGAAAACGCCGCATATCGATCGCCTCGCACACGAGGGCGTGCTGTTCGAGCGCGCCTTCCACACCACGCCGATCTGCTCGCCCAATCGCGCCTCGATCATGAGCGGGCAGTACGCCAGCCGCCACGGCATCATCGACAACGTCGCGCGCGACGCGATGAGCCACCGCCTGCCCAACTTCCATCTGGACCTGAAGAAGCGCGGTTACCGCACCGCCCACATCGGCAAGTGGCACATGGGCAATGAAGGCGGGCCGCGTCCCGGCTACGACTACTGGGTGAGCTATGACGGCCATGGTCGCATCAACAACCCGCGCCTCAACCACGATGGCAAGTACGTGCAGCACCAGGGCTATGTCACCGACATCATGAACACCCTGGCGGTGGAGTTTCTCGAGCAGCACCACGCGAAGAAATCCGGGCAGCCGTTTTCACTGTTCTTTGCCCACAAGGCCGTGCACCCGGATGCCGAGCAGGCCGCCGACGGTACCTTCAAGGTCGACGGCTACATCGCCGCTGAACGCCACAAGGATCTGTATCGCGGCGAAGTGTTCCCCAAGAAGCCCAACATGCTGTCACCGGCCGAAGTGATCAGGCAAAAGCCGGCCTGGGCCGAGTGCTTCGGCCTGAAGAGCGATCCGAAGTCGCGCGCCGTGCTCGAGGCCGTGCACTCCGGCGAGCAGGAAGAGATTCGCCTGCGCGCCGCCATGATGGCCTCGGTCGACGAGGGCGTCGGCATGATCCTCGAGACCCTTGAAAAGCAGGGCCAGCTCGACAACACCTTCATCGTGTTCCTCGGCGACAACGGCTATTTCTTCGGCGAGCATGGCTTGGGGCCGGAGCGGCGCTTCGCCTATGAGGAGGGCATCCGCTCACCGTTCGTGGTGCGTTACCCCAGGCTCGCCAGGGCCGGCGCGCACGTCAAGGACCTGGTGATCTGCCAGGACATCGCCCCCACCTTCATCGAACTGGCCGGCGGCAAACCGGGCGCGCAGGTGCAGGGCCGCTCGTTCCTGCCGCTATTGGCAGCCGGTGGCAAAAAGGCCAAGGGCTGGCGCAAATCCTTCCTGGTCGAATACTGGGCCGAGAACGCCATGCCCTGGCTGGTCGGCATGACCTACAAGTGCGTGCGTACCGACCGCTACAAGCTGATCCACTGGGTCAATCGCGGCGTCGACGGCGAGCTTGACGAGCTCTACGATCTGGACAAGGATCCGTACGAGCTGAAGAACCTGTACAAGAGCCGCGCCCACGCCGCCGTGCGCGAGAAGCTCAAGCGCGAGTTGCGCAAACTGTCGGCCGACGCACTCGGCCTGTAACAATAAATGGGGTCAGACCCCATTTATTGGCGCACCGCAGGAATGGCGCTGCTAGGCAGCGGCAGCGGCGACTTGCCGGCGCCCGACGAGGTAAGTGGCGCCCTCGGGTCCGTAGCTCTCCGCATGTTCGCAGCCGGCACGCATGGCAAAGGTGTCGCCGCTGCGGCAGGTCGTGGTGCGGCCTTCGTAGGCCACGCTCATCTCACCGCTCAGCACCATCAGCCGCACGTCGAAGGGATGGGTGTGGACCTCGTTGCGCACATTCGGTTCCATCGTCTTGGTGACCACTTCGTAGCCTTCACGTGCCAGTTCCTGCTTGAATTGTTCGGTGTTCATGTCGCACCTCCTGTTGACGGAAAACGCCAGTTTATGGGAACTTGGCGGATTGCTGTTGTTGGGCGGTTGCTGCGCGCCGTGCATCGAGCAACAGAAACACGATGCCCAGCACCAGCGCCGCGCCGGCGATCATCAGGCCCTGGTTGAAGTTGCCGCTGCGTGCCGCCAGCTCGCTCGCCAGTGGCGGGCCGACGATCTGGCCGACACTGTAGGCCGCCGTCATGATGGCGATGATCTCGGCCGTGCGGTGCGGCGCCAGGTTGCGCGCCGCTGCCGTGGCCACCGTTACGATGCCCATGAAGGTACCCCCGACGATGATGCCGCTCAGCATCAGCGCCCAGGGCGCGGCGAACCATACCGGCAACACCACGCCCACCGCCTGCAGCGCATACTGCACCACCAGCGCGCCGGTGCTGCCGATGCGCGCCGCCACCCAGGCCCAGAACACGTTGGAGGGAATCGAGGCAATCCCCAGCAGCACCCAGGTGAACGCCGCGTAGTCGGCCAGATGCGGCTGCTGCTTGGCAATCAGCGGCAGGAAGGTGCCGCTGACGATGAAGCCGATGCCGGCCAGCGCGTAGGCTGCGATCAGCCACGCCGGGTGGTGCGGCCTGGCGGAGGCTGCAGACGCTGCGCTCGGCGGTGCCACGGCAGCACCAGCCGGGCTGCGTTGCGTGACGGTGGCGAACACCAGCGGCATCAGCAAGAGAATGAGGCCGGCCGCACCCAGCCACAGGCCGCGCCAGCCGACCTGCAGCGCTTCGAGCTGGCCGACCATCACGCCGGAGAGCGCGATGCCCAGTCCCACGCCGCTGTAGTGCACGCCGGCCGCCATCGGCGCGTGCGCGCGGGCGGCAGCGTCCATCACGATGGCCGTGGCATACACCATGATGAGCAGGCTGATCATGCCCGAGGCAAAGCGCAGCACTGCCCACCAGGCAAACGAGGTCGTCAGCGCCATGCCTGCCGTCAACAGCAGTGCGGCCAGCATGCTCCAGCGCAGCGTGGTCTTGGGGCCGGGCGTGTAGCCCATGCGCCGCGCGAAGATCGGCCACAGGCTGGCCAACAGGTAGCCGATGAAATTGAGCGTGGCGAGGTACCCGGAATCCTCGGTCGACAGCCCGGCATCGCGCACCATGAACGGCAGGATCGGCGTGTAGGAAAACCGCGCCACGCCCATCGCCAGGGCCATCGCTGCGGCACCACCGAAGGCGATGAGGGGAATCGAGAGAAGCCAGCGCACGCGGCATTGTACGGGCCGCATCGTGCCCGCCTTCAGGATGACGGTGGCAGCCGGTGTTGCGGCCCGGTTTTATGGTCCCGGGTGCGGCGTTACGATGCGCGCCGCCAGATGATCCAGTAAATCCCGGCCACCAGTACCGCGCCACCGGCGAGGTTGCCCAGGATCACCGGCACCAGGTTGGCCGAGAGGCCCGCCAGGTCAAGGGCAGCACCGGCCGGCACCGGCGTGCCCGAGGTGGCGAGCAGCATCGCCAGCGGAATGAAATAGAAGTTGGCAATGCTGTGCTCGAAGCCCGCGGCAACGAACGCGGTGACCGGGAATACCACCGCGAACACCTTGTCGGTCACGCTGCGGCCGGCCATTGCCAGCCACACCGCCATGCACACCAGCACGTTGCACAGCACGCCGCGAAAGAACGCCTCGCCAAAGGGCAACGCGGTCTTGGCGGCCGCGATCGCCATTGCCTGTGCCGCCACCGCCCCGCCCCCCAGTCTGGGGTGGCCGGAGAGCCACACCAGCAGCGCGATGCCGGCCGCACCGATGCCGTTGGCCACCAGTACCACGCCCCAGTTGCGCAGCACTTTGCCGGTGGTGACCTTGCCATCTGCCCATGCCATCACGATCAGGTTGTTGCCGGTAAACAGCTCGGCGCCGGCGATCACCACCAGCACCAGCCCGAGCGAGAACACCAGCCCGCCCAGCACCCGCCCGACACCGAAGGAGAGCGCATGGTCAGCCGCCACGATGGTGTAGAACAACGCACCCAGCGCAATGAAGGCGCCCGCCATCACCCCCAGCGTGAAGAGCTTCAACAGCGGCAGGTGCGCCTTGGTGACACCGGCTGCTTCGACGCGGTCGGCAATTTCGGCGGGCGAATACAGGTCAATGCCCGGTGGCGTGGGTTTGGCAGGTTCCATGGGGCGGCGGCGTGCGCGGGAAGTGGGTGGGTGAATCGTCAGTGGCCCATTGTGCCGCTGAACCCGGCGCGGCGCCATGCAGCGCTGCAGCTTGTTTGCGCTGGATCAACATCGGCAGCGGTCAATGGCCGACACTGCAAACTGGCCACCCCTGCAGGAGGATTTCATGAGTGATGCGAACGTTCCTTCCCGGCCTGACGCCCCGTCTGCCACGCCGGCTGCCGCAGCCGAGCTACCGGTTCCCGCTGTGCCGCAGGTGCGCACCGTCAAGCCGGGCGCCGCGTTCGAATGGCTGGCGCGCGGCGCGGCCGATCTGCATGCCACGCGCTACCAGGGCTGCTTCTACGGTGCCGTGTTTGCCCTCATGGGCATGGCGATTACCACCATCTATGACGTGAAGTGGCAGCTCACCATGGGGCTGACTGCCGGGTTCTTCCTGATGGGCCCCTTCGTCTGCTGCGGCATCTACTGGCTGTCGCGCCAGCTGGCGCAGGGCGAGAAGCCCAGCCTGGTGGCCTCCCTCACGAGTTGGCGCCGCAACCCGGCCAGCATCGGCTTTTTTGCCGCCATCGTCACCTTTGCCATGGTGATCTGGGCGCGTGTCTCGGTGGTCATCTTTGCGCTCTTCTCGAACCGGGATTTCCCCACGCTGCAGGGCGTGCTGCACCAGATCTTTGCCTTCACCAATCTGCCCTTCATCGGCGCGTGGTTCGGCGCCGGCTTCGTGTTTGCCGCGATCGTGTTTGCCATTTCGGTGGTGTCCGTGCCGATGATGCTCGATCGCAACAGCGACACCATGATGTCGCTGTTCGGCAGTGCCCGCGCGCTCTGGCAAAACCCGCTGCCGCTGTTTATCTGGGCGCTGCTGATCGTGCTGCTGATCGGCGGCTCGCTGGTGTTCGGCATGGTGGCGCTGGTGATCACCGCACCGCTGGTGGGGCACGCCACCTGGCATGCCTACAAGGAGCTCATCATCTGACATCAACGGGGTGAGCCCCCTTCGGATTCAGGCTCCCGTTGATCAGACCACGTGTCCCCCTTCAGGAGACCGCGCGCCAGGTGCCGTCATCGGCGCGGCATGCAGCCCCTTTGATGTTGTCCGTCTTCTCGCCTCTGGTCACCTTCAGCGTGTAGTTGCGGCACTTCTGGCCGTTTTTCTCGAACCCGCTCACCGGGGTGAGCAGATATTTCGCGCCGCTATCCGGCGCATCCCAGCTGACGCGGCGCTTGTCGCCACTCAGCTCCAGTGATTGGCCGATGCAGGCGCGGTCGGCGCTCGCCGGATCAATCCCCAGCTTGGCGTCGATCTTGCTGCCGATGACGGCGCCGATCACCGTGCCCACGAGGATGGCAATCTGGCGCCCCTCGCCGCCGCCCACCTGGGCACCCGCCGCCCCCCCAATGGCTGCGCCCGCCGCGGTGGCGGTGGCACCGGAAGCCGCCCCGGCGGCCTGACGGTTGCACGTGCCCTGCACCACACCGTAATCCTTATCCCATTTCTTGCCGGTGTAGCCGACGTAGTTCGGGTCATGCTTCTTGCGCCAGCCATGCGCCGGTGCCCACGGTGGCGGATCGGCGTAAACCTGAAGGGGAATCGCACTCATCAGTGCGCCTGCACACGCCAGCAAGACACCGGCACGCTTCGATCGGGAATTTTTCATGGCCCACTCCATTCTGGTTCTTCAACGGAACTGCGGATGTCCATTTAACCTTGCCGGATGGCCGGGGGTTGACTCTGAACTGCCTGGGCCGCAGGTATTTGTGGTGCGCCGTGAATTAAGTCACGCAGGCGGCCCTTGCTGCCGCGACATGTTGGGAGGCCGCCCGCAGGCGCGGGGGGTAAGCGACCCATTATGGACCGTTCGCGCCTCCGAAGTACGCCCAATAAAAAAGCCCGCACGAAGCGGGCTTTTTGTTTTGCGGCAGGGCAGCTTAGACGCCGTGCTGCTTGAACCAGGCCAGCATTTCCTTCCAGGCGGCTTCGGCTTCAGGCTTGCGGTAGCTCGGGCGGTAGTCGGCATGGAACGCGTGCGGCACATTCGGGTAGAGAATGAACGTGGAGGCTTTGGCGTTCTTGTTGCCGTTCTTCAGCACTTCCTGCATGCGCGCCACCAGGTGGGTGGGAATGCCGGCATCGGCACCCGCGTACAGGCCCAGCACCGGGGCGTTCAGGTTGGCCACCACATCGTGCGGGGTCTTGGGCATGGCCGGGGGCATCGGGTTCAGCCCGCCGTACCAGGACACGCCGGCCTTGAACTTCTTGCTGTGCGCAACCACCATCCACACGGTGCGGCCGCCACGGCAGTGGCCGGTGATGCCCATGCGCGCAGGGTTGACCTTCTTGTGCTTGGAGACCATCTCGACCAGCGCGTCGACGTCGGCCAGCATCACTTCATCCTGCAGCGAATTGGCCTTGCCGATCACTTCCTTGATGTCGCTGATCTTCGAAAGATCGCCCGAGCGGAAGAACGGGTCGAAGGTCACGCCCACATAGCCCAGTTTGGCCAGGCGGCGGCACATGTCCTGCTGGTAACGGTGCATGCCGAAGATTTCCGGCACCACCAGCACGGTGGGGTATTTGCCGGCCTTCTCGGGCGAGGCAATGTAGCCGGGCATTTCGCCGCCGTTTACCTTGACCTTGATGTCTTCCCCGGAAATGCCTTCGGTATCGGTGCTGATCGCGGTTTGCGCGGCGACCGGGCCGGCCGAGAGGGCAAAGCCGGCGACAGAGGCACCGGAAGCCAGAAAGCCGCGGCGGCTGAATTTGACTGCCGGCAGCAGGCTTTCCATGTGGGGGTCGTCAAACGTTTTCTTGTCGTCGAGCATTGCAGTCTCCTGAAGGAGGTTGGGGTGGGAGGGCAAAAGATTCAGGAAGTTGAATCGAATAGGGGGAACGCATTGTGCCACCGGTTTATTCCACTTTCCATGACATTTTCATCCATTTGGGCGGATTTTGTGCATTTTCCTGCCACGGCCCCCGCGATAGGGACTTTTCCGTATGCGGGGCGGCTGGCGCGCGATCCGGCACGAACCCTGCTCCGGCAAGGGTATTTCTTCCTCTTATGGAGCGCAGCCGCATGAACCAACGCATCTACCCCTGGGCCGATTTCCTGCAACCTGCCGAGGGCGAACCGCTGCGCTCGGTGGTAATGCAAACCGAGCATTCCGTGGTGATCGCCTGGACCGTCCAGCCCGGCCAGCGCATCACCCCGCATGTGCATCCGGCGGGCACCGACACCTGGACGGTGGTGTCCGGTGCCGGGCACTACATCCACGATGCGGCGGGTGCTACCCAGTTCGTCAAGGCGGGGGATGTGGCCGTTGCCCGCGCCGGCGAGGTGCATGGCGTGCACAACACTGGGTCGGAACCGCTGGTCTTCATCTCCGTGGTGGCGCCGGTGGAGGCGGGGTACCACGTCGCCTGATCAACGGGGTCAGACCCCATTGATCTGCGGCGCACGGCACGGCGCTAGAATCGCCGCATGAAGGAACCCGAAATCCGCTGCCCCAAATGTGGCTGGCGCCCCACCGCCGAGAGCCGCTGGAGCTGCCTGCCGGAATGCGGCACCCACTGGAACACCTTCTGGACCGCCGGCCTGTGCCCCGGCTGCGGCAAGCAGTGGCACCACACCCAGTGCCCCGCCTGCCATGCGCGCTCCCCGCACAAGGATTGGTACCACTTCCCCGATGAGGACGACAAGACCGTCGAGGAAGACATCGTCGAGACGGCCGACGCTTAGAAGCGGCACGCCCGCTGCCCGCGCCGGGGCTAGAATGGCGGGGAACCCTGCGCGCTTACCCGCCAGCGAGCAGGCGAGCGCCGCAAACCGGCCGACACCATCGGCCTGCAGCCCGCTCCCACCAACGGTTTCCCTGCATTGCATGACGTAGAACCGCTCCCACCAACGCTTTTCAAGCACCCTAGAGATCAAAAAATGAGCAACCTCCCCACGATTGGCTATTTCATCAACGGCAAGAAGGTCGAAGCCACCAGCACCCGCAGCGGTGAGGTGACCAACCCCGCCACCGGCGCCGTCACCAAAAAAGTGGCCTTCGCCAACGCCAAGGACATCGACACCGCAGTGCAGGCCGCCAAGGCTGCCTTTCCGGCCTGGCGCGCCACGCCGCCGCTGCGCCGCGCACGCGTGATGCAAAAGTTTCTCGCCCTCATGCAGGCCAACCTGCAGGAGCTTGCCGTGCTCGCCAGTGAAGAACACGGCAAAACCGTGCCGGACGCCGTCGGCTCCGTCACCCGCGGCATTGAAGTGATCGAATTCGCCTGCGGCATTCCGCATCTGCAAAAGGGCGAGCACTCCGAGAATGTGGGCACCGATGTGGATTGCCACACCCTGCGCCAGCCGCTCGGCGTGTGCGCTGGCATCACGCCGTTCAACTTCCCCGCGATGGTGCCGCTGTGGATGTTCCCGGTGGCGATTGCCACGGGCAACACCTTTGTGCTGAAGCCCTCGGAAAAAGTGCCGTCCTGCTCGATGCGCATGGCCGAACTCTTCAAGGAAGCCGGCCTGCCGGACGGCGTGTTCAACGTCGTGCATGGCGACAAGGAAGCCGTCGACAGCCTGCTCCACCACCCGGACGTGAAAGCGATCTCGTTTGTCGGCTCGACGCCGATCGCCCAATACATTTACGAAACCTGCGCCAAGAACGGCAAGCGCGTGCAGGCCCTGGGCGGCGCCAAGAACCACGCCGTGGTCATGCCCGATGCCGACCTCGACTTCACCGCCGACGCCCTGGTGGGCGCAGGCTACGGCTCGGCGGGCGAGCGCTGCATGGCCATCTCGGTGGTGGTGGCGGTGGGCGGCATTGCCGACGCACTGGTCGCCAAGGTCAAGGAAAAAGCCCTCAAGATCGAAGTCGGCCCCGGCGACAAGAAGGGCGTGGAAATGGGCCCGCTCGTCACCAAGGCGCACCGCGACAAGGTGAAGGGCTACATCGACATGGGCGAGAAAGAAGGCGCCACGCTGGTGCTGGACGGCCGCGGCAAGGTCGTGCCCGGCTTCGAGCAAGGCTTCTACCTCGGCGTGACGCTGCTCGACAACGTCAAACCCAACATGACCGTCTACAAGGAAGAAATCTTCGGCCCGGTGCTCAGCGTCGTGCGCGTCGACACCCTGGAAGACGCCATCAAGCTCGTCAACAGCTGCCCGTTTGCCAACGGCACGGCGGTGTTCACCGCCTCCGGCGGGGCAGCGCGCAAGTTTGAAACCGAAATCGAAGTCGGCATGGTCGGCATCAACGTACCGATCCCCGTGCCGATGGCGTTCTTCTCATTCGGCGGCTGGAAGGCATCGCTGTTTGGCGACTACTCCGTGCACGGCATGGATGGCGTGCGCTTCTACACGCGGCCGAAGGTGGTGACGACGCGGTGGACGACGAGCGATGTGGGCGTGAAGTTGAACATGCCGACGTTGGGGTAGCGCTTCCCTTCAGCTGATTTCGAATCTCCAATTTATTTGATTCCGCGCACCTGAGCATTTCACAATGAAGATGGATGATCGGATTGAGGCGTATCTAACTGAAAAGCGAACGTCAAAGGCGCTTCGTCGGCGCAAACGCCAGTGGAAAGAGGTGGTCGCCGCGAGGCGGTACTCAGAGCGCGCCAACGCTGTATTTGGGAAACATTCAAAGATAGTCCGTATGCTTTCCGACTATCAGATTTCCCCTGATGAATTCAAGCATGATCGAAG
>CAYUEG010000054.1:0-6942 GCA_964443245.1 uncultured Burkholderiales bacterium
CTTCGGTGATCGATTCACGATACTTGAGCTTGCCGGCCACCACCAGATCGGCCAGTTCCTTGTGGGCTTGCGGCCACACATCGAAATGGTCGGAAATGATGAAGCCCTGGATCATCAGCTTGTTGGTGAGGATGGAGCGCACATTGTTGAGCGGCACGGACTTGCCGTTGTAGCCGGAGATCAGGCCGCATACCGCCACGCGCCCCTGCGCATTCATGCGGCCGAGAATGGCGTCGAAGATTTCGCCGCCGACGTTCTCGAACAGCCGGTCGACGCCGTTCGGCGTGGCCGCCTTGAAGGCTTCCTTCCAGTCCGCGGCCTTGTAGTCGATGCAGGCATCGAAGCCGAGTTCCTTGACGGCGTAGTCGCATTTCTTCGGGCCACCGGCAAAGCCGACCACCCGCGCACCCTGCGCCTTGGCGAGCTGGCCGACCACGCCACCCACCGCGCCGGTAGCCGCCGTGACGACGAGGGTCTGACCCGGCTTCGGATCCAGAATCTTCATGGTGCCGTACCAGGCGGTCGCACCGGGCATGCCCAGCAGCCCGACGTAGTAGGACAAGGGCACACGCGAGACATCCACCTTGCGAATCGCCTTCGCATCCACCGTGGCGTGGGTCTGCCACCCCAGGCCAAAGTTGCCGGCCACCTTGTCACCCACCTTGAACGCGGGGCTGTTGGACGCAATCACCTCGCCGGCGGTGGCACCCTGAAAGACGGCGTTGAGCGCCTGCGGCTGGGCGTAGGACTTGGCGTCGTCCATGCGGCCACGCATGTACGGATCGAGCGAGAGAAACTCGTTCTTCACCTGCACCTGGCCTGCGAGTGGCTCCGGGAGCGGTTCCTGGACGAGGGCGAAGCAGGCTTCGGTGGGTTCGCCCTGCGGGCGCTGGACCAGGTGGATCTGGCGATTGATGATGGACATGATGTGTGCTTCCTTGTGAGTGGGCTTATGCATCCCCGACGGGGCGCTTGCTGGTGTTGGCGAGGTTCTTGAATTTGAAGGTGCCGATCGATTTGGCCACCAGGGCCTGGTTGCTGGCATTGCGCACATCGCCCTCGCAGCGCCACAGCGTGCTCGATTGGGCGATCACGTAGCCGGTGACGATCTGCTTGCCCTTGCCGGGCGAGATGAAGCTCACGCTCATGTCGACCGTCACGCCGGAAAGGTTGACCGGGTCATGCGCACGGCCGGAGATGGCCATCGCAATGTCCAGCAGCGTCATGATGACACCGCCATGCACGGCGCCCCAGGAATTCATGTGCTCGGGGCGGGGATCGAGCGAGAGGATGGCCTTGCCCGGTTCCATGAAGTCGATCACCACGCCCAGATGGTCGATGAACGGCACGTGCTTCAACGACATGGGGTCGCGCTTCATCTCCGAAAAATGGGCATCCTTGAGTTTGTCGTCCATGTTCTGTGTGGCGTGGAATGAAAGGGAGTGGAGTCGGAGGGCGTCAGACGACGATGGCGCCGCCATCGACCACCAGGCACTGCCCGGTGATGTGGCCACCCGCGTCGGAAGCAAACAGGATCGCCGGGCCTTTCAGATCTTCGTCGCCACCCAGCTTGCCCAGCGGCGTCAGGTCAATGAAGAACTTGGCGTGGACATCCAGGGTTGCCTTGGTCATTTTCGAAGGAAAGAAACCCGGGCAAATCGCATTGACGGTAATGTTGTACTTGCCCCATTCGGCGGCGAGCTGGCGGGTGAAATTGACCAGGCCGCCCTTGGTGGTGTTGTAGGCGATGGTGCCTTCCATCTGCGGCGGGCTGGCGCCCAGGCCGGCGACGGAGGCGATGTTGACGATGCGGCCATACTTGCGCGGAATCATCGAGGCCTTGCCGACCGCCTGGCAGAGCAGGAAGTTGGCCGTGAGGTTCAGGTTGACGAGCTTCATCCACGCATCGAGCGGATGGTCTTCCGCCGGGGCGCCCCAGGTGGCACCGGCGTTGTTGATCAGGATGTCGATCTGGCCGTGCTTGCGCATCACCATGTCGGTGATCATCTGCGGCGTTTCCGGTTTGCCGAGGTCGGAGGGAATCGTCATCACGTCCACACCGAGCTTGGTCAGGTGGGCATGGGCTTCATCGAGCTCATGCGCCTTGCGCGCCGTAATCGCCAGCCTGGCGCCCATCTCGCCGAGCGCTTCGGCCATTTGCAAGCCCAGCCCGCGCGAACCGCCGGTAATGATGGCCACGCGCCCTTCCAGGTTCATCAGTTTCGAAAGACTCACTTGGGTGCTCCCTTTTTCACGACGGTCATTGGAGGTGGATGTGATCGGTGCCTAAAACCAGGCGTCCTGCATGTCCAGGGTGGTGGTGTCGAGCGATTCGAGCAGATCGCACCAGCCGGCGCACTTGGGCAATTCCCACTGAAAGAAATACTGCGCCGCCATCAGCTTGCCCCGGTAAAACGCTTCTTCATCGCTGCCCCGCGCCAATGCGGCCGCAGCAATCGTTGCCTGCTTGAGCCACACCCACGCCAGCACGATGTGGCCGAACATCTCCAGATACACCGAGGCATTGGCGAGTGTCTTGTCCAGATCCTGCGCGGCGAACAGGCGCCGCGTGGTCTGCAGGGCGCGGGTGGCGGCGCGGCCCAGTGCTTCGGCATGAAGTTTGGTCTCGGCGTGGGCGGCGGCCTCGCGGCAGGCGCTCTCAACCTCACGCGCGAACAGCTTGAGCAAGGCACCGTCCTGCATCACCACCTTGCGGCCGAGCAGGTCCAGGCCCTGAATGCCGTGCGTGCCTTCATGAATCGGGTTGAGACGGTTGTCCCGGTAGAACTGCTCGACCGGGTAGTCGCGTGTGTAGCCATACCCACCGAGCACCTGGATCGCCAAGCTGTTGGCTTCCAGGCACCATTGCGAGGGCCAGGATTTGGCGATCGGCGTCAGGAGATCGAGCAGCAACCCTGCCTCGTGCCGGGCGGACGCGCTCTCGCCGGTTTTCTGCTCATCCACCAGGCGGGCACAGTAGAGGTTCAGCCCAAGCGCGCCTTCGACATAGGCCTTCTGCGCCAGCAGCATGCGCTTTACGTCAGCATGCTCGATGATCGGCACCTGCGGCGCCGCCGGGTTCTTGTTCTGCGGGTGGCGGCCCTGCGGCCGGTTGCGGGCGTAATCCAGCGCGTGCAGGTAGCCGGTGTAGCCCAGCATGGTGGCACCCAGGCCCACCCCGATGCGCGCCTCGTTCATCATGTGGAACATGTAGGTGAGGCCCCTGTTCTCCTCACCGACGAGGTAGCCAACCGCCCCGGCCCGCCCTTCCCCCCCGGCCGCGGGTTTGAACTTGCCCTCGCCGAAATTGAGCAGCGTGTTGACGGTGCCGCGATAACCCATCTTGTGGTTGAGGCCCGCCAGCGCCACGTCGTTACGTTCACCGACACTGCCGTCGTCATTGACCAGCTTGCGTGGCACGATGAACAGCGAAATGCCCTTCACCCCTGCCGGTGCACCCGGCACCCGCGCCAGCACCAGGTGGATGATGTTTTCGGTGAGGTCATGTTCCCCGCCGGAAATCCACATCTTGTTGCCGAAGAGGCGATAGCTGCCATCGGGTTGCGGCTCGGCGCGGGTACGAATGTCGGAGAGCGAAGAGCCGGCCTGCGGCTCGGAAAGGCACATGGTGCCGAACCAGCGGCCGGCCAGCATCGGCCGCACAAAGCGGTTGATCTGGTCCTCGGAACCATGGTCCAGCAGCAGGTTGGCATTGCCGATGGTGAGGAACGGGTAGCCGGCAGTGGAGACGTTGGCCGCCATGAAGTAGGCAAACATGGCCTTCGACACCGTCAGCGGCATCTGCATGCCACCCAGCGCCTCATCGTGCTCTGCTGCCATGAGACCGGCTTCCACCAAGGCTTTCAGGGCGATGGCCTGTTCCGGGATCAGAGTGACCCGCTCGCCGTCGAAGGTCGGTTCATGCTCGTCGGCCTTGCGGTTATGCGGCGCAAAGAAATCGCTGGCGATCTGTTCGGAAAGATCGAGCGCGGCGGTGAAGGTCTCGCGCGAATGCTCGGCAAAGCGCGGGCGCGTGGTCAGCCCCTGCGCATCCAGCCACTCATACAGCAGAAAATCGAGGTCGCGGCGCGATACAAGCTTGGAAGTCATGGTCGGGGCGCTGCGGCACGAAGCTGCTGTCAGCCGGCAGCTTACTTGCGTGCCTACTTGCGCGCTTCCTGCAGTTTCTGGTTGATCACGAAAGAGCGCGACGAACTGGTCTTGCCGCATTTGATCACCAGGCCCACCCGCACGGCCGGCTCGACCAGCGCTGCAGAGGTGGTGACCAGAATCGCCGCCTTGCCCTGTTTCGGCCCTTCCAGTTCGAGACGGTAGCCGGTGAGCATGGGCACGCCGTCATTCTTGCCACCCAGATCTTCGAGACGGACGCAGCCGATCGCCACGTCCTCGCCGGCTTGCAGGGTCAATGGAATGCGCGCCGACAGCGCTTGCCCCAGCGCCGATTTGACCTCGATCTCGCCAATGCTCAAGGCCTGGGCCGTTGAACAGAGGAGTCCCATGAACAAGGCCAGCAGCCGCTTTTTCAATTCCGTCCCCTTGCAAGAAAGATCCACCCGATCCGGCAGCCCCTGCGCGCGCAGCGGGCCGCCAAGACAAGACCGGCAGTACAGAGCCAGTTTAAGCGACTTCAAACAGCCCGGCCGCACCCATGCCGCCACCGACACACATGGTGATGACGACATACTTCACGCCACGGCGCTTGCCTTCGATCAGCGCATGGCCGACCAGACGGGCACCGGTGACGCCATAGGGATGGCCCACCGCAATCGAGCCGCCGTTGACGTTGAGGCGCTCATCCGGAATGCCCAGCTTGTCGCGGCAGTAGATCACCTGCACGGCAAAGGCTTCGTTCAGTTCCCACAGGCCGATATCGTTGATCGTCAGGCCGGCCTTCTTGAGCAGTTTCGGAATGGCAAACACCGGGCCGATGCCCATTTCATCCGGCTCGCAACCGGCCACGGCGAAACCGCGATAGATGCCCAGGGGCTTCAGGCCGCGCTGCTCGGCCAGCTTGGCATTCATCACCACGGCAGCCGAGGCGCCGTCGGAGAACTGGCTGGCGTTGCCGGCCGCGATCACGCCGCCTTCGATCGCCGGCTTGATCTGCGAGACCCCTTCGTAGGTGGTATCGGCACGGATGCCTTCGTCCTTGTCGTGGAACACTTCCTTGACGGTCTCGACGCCGGTGGCCTTGTCGACCACTTTCATCTTAACCGTCATGCCGACGATTTCGTCCTTGGTCTTGCCGGCATCGCGGGCAGCAGCGGCGCGCAGCACGCTGGCGACGCCGTAACGGTCCTGCGCTTCGCGGCTGATGTTGTAACGCTTGGACACCATCTCGGCCGTCTGCAGCATGTTCCAGTAGATCTCCGGCTTCTTGGCCATGAGGTTCTCGTCACGGTACATGTGCTTGTTCATTTCGTTCTGCACGCAGGAGATCGACTCGACGCCACCAGCGACATAGATATCCGCCTCGCCGGCGATGATGCGCTGCGAGGCCATCGCGATGGTCTGCAGGCCGGAGGAGCAGAAGCGGTTCACCGTGGCACCCGACACCGTGACCGGGCAGCCGGCCATCAGCGCGATCTGCCGGCCGATGTTGCCACCGGTCGCACCTTCGGGATTGGCGCAGCCCATCAGCACGTCTTCGACCTCGGCCGGGTCTACCTTGGCGCGTTCCATGGCGGCCTTGACAGCCACGCCGCCCATGGTGGCGCCATGGGTCATGTTGAGCGCACCGCGCCAGGATTTTGCGAGGCCCGTGCGGGCGGTGGATACAACGACTGCGTCGGTCATGGTGTTCTCCTTGTGTGATCAGTTGAATGTCTTGTCTTCCGCCGCCAGCTTCGCCAGCAGCGGTGCCGGCTTCCAGAAACCGGGATCGGCATGCGGGTTCTGGGCGAACCGCGCCATCGAGGCCACCACATTCCTGAGCCCCTTGCGATCGGCCCAGAACATCGGCCCGCCCAGAAACGGCGGTACGCCGTAGCCTGTCATGTAGATCATGTCGATATCGACAGCGCGCATGGCGATGCCTTCTTCGAGGATGTAGGCCCCTTCATTGACCAGGGCGTACATCAGGCGCTCGACAATTTCCTCGTCGCTGATCTGGCGCGGCGTGATGCCCAGCGCCTTGCGATGCGCCTCGAGAATGGCCTGCACCACCGGGGAAGGATACGGCGTGCGGTCACCGGCCTTGTAGTCGTACCAGCCGGCGCTGGTTTTCTGGCCAAAGCGGCCCTGCTCGCAAATCAGGTCAGCCGTCTTGGAATAGTGGATGTGCGGCTTTTCCACATAGCGGCGCTTGCGGATATACCAGCCCACATCATTGCCGGCCAGATCGCCCATGCGGAACGGGCCCATCGCGAAGCCGATCTTCTCGATCGCCTTGTCGACCTGCTCCGGGCTCGCGCCTTCTTCGAGCAAAAAGCCGGCCTGGCGTGAATACTGCTCGATCATGCGGTTGCCGATAAAGCCATCGCACACGCCTGACACCACGCCGATTTTCTTGATCGTCTTGGAGAGCTTCATCGTGGTGGCCAGGACATCCTTGCCGGTCTTGGCGCCGCGCACGATCTCCAGCAGCTTCATCACGTTGGCGGGTGAAAAGAAGTGCGTGCCGATCACGTCTTCCGGGCGGCTGGTGAAATCGGCGATCTTGTTCACGTCCAGCGTCGAGGTGTTGGAGGCAAGGATGGCGCCCTTCTTCATCACCTTGTCGAGCTGCTTGAACACGGTTTCCTTGACCGCCAGATCTTCAAACACGGCTTCGACCACGATGTCGGCCTGCCCCAGCGCATCGTAGGAAAGGGTCGGGGTGATCAGTGCCATGCGCTTCTCGACCTCGTCCATCGTCATGCGGCCCTTTTTGGCGGTGTTCTCGTAATTCTTGCGGATCGTGCCGATCCCCTTGTCGAGCGC
>CAYUEG010000054.1:7042-11352 GCA_964443245.1 uncultured Burkholderiales bacterium
AATTTCTCCGATTTGACCGGGTTGCCGGTCACGATCATGTCCATCGCCTTCTCGACCCCGACCAGGCGTGGCAGGCGTTGCGTACCACCTGCCCCCGGCAGCAGGCCGAGCTTCACTTCAGGCAACGCAATCAGCGCACCGGGTGCGCCCACACGGTAGTGGCACCCCAGCGCCAACTCGAGGCCACCGCCCATGGCGACGCCGTGCACGGCGGCCACCACCGGTTTGGCTGACGCTTCGAGGGTCTTGATCACCTCGCCCAGCGCTGGCGATGCGGTGGCAGCCGGGGTGTTGAACTCCTTGATTTCGGCGCCGCTGGAGAACACCTTGCCGCCGCCGGTGATGACGATGGCCTTGACGGCGGCGTCAGCATTGGCCGCGTCGACACCATCCCGCACCGCCGTGCGGTTGGCGTGGCTCATGGTGTTCATGGGCGGGTTGTTCATGGTGATCACGGCCACATCGCCGTGCAGGGTGTATTTGCTCATGGGCTTTCTCTCGTTCGATTCCATCACGCTAAAACCGTTGGTGGGAGCGGCTCTTGGGCCATTCTCCCTCTATACTTCAAGCCATTCCTTGCGCACCGCCTCGTTCCCCTTGAGGTCCGCCGGCGTGCCTTCAAACACGATCTGGCCGTGCCCCATCACGTAGAGCCGGTTCGAAATATCGAGCGCAATCGCCAGCTTCTGCTCGACCAGCAGCACCGAGACCCCGCGGTTCTTCAACTCCTGCAGGTATTCGGCGACCTGTTCGACGATTTTAGGCGCCAAGCCCTCGGTTGGCTCATCGATCATGATCAGGTCCGGATCGCCCATCAGGGTGCGGCACAGCGTCAGCATCTGCTGCTCCCCTCCGGACATCACGCCGGCAGCCGTATGCTGCCGCTCTTTCAGGCGCGGAAACATCTGGTACATGTCATCCGTGGACCAGCGGCCGGCCACCTTGCCCTTCATGCCGAGGATCAGGTTCTGCTCGACCGTCAGGGTGGGGAAAATGTCGCGGTTCTCGGGCACATAACCCAGGCCCTTGTGGGCAATCTGGTAAGTCTTGCTGCCGAGCAGCTCTTCATCCTTGAAGCGCACCGAGCCGGTGGCGCTCACCTGCCCCATGATCGCCTTGATGGTGGTGGAACGGCCGACGCCGTTGCGCCCCAGCAGGCTGACGATTTCGCCCTGGCCGACCGACAGCGAGACGCCATGCAGGATATGGCTCTTGCCGTAGTAGGCGTGCAGGTCGGTCACTTGCAGCATGGTCAGTGCGCTCCGGCTTCGGCGTTCTGGCTCATCGATGTGCCCAGATAGGCTTCCTGCACCGCCGCGTTGCCACGAATTTTCTCGGGCACGTCGGTGGCGATCACTTCGCCATACACCAGCACCGAAATGCGGTCGGCCAGGCCAAACACCACGCTCATGTCATGCTCGACCATGATCAGCGTCTTGCCGACGGTCACCTTGCGAATCAGTTCCACCGCCTGGTCGGATTCGGAGCGGCTCATGCCCGCGGTGGGCTCGTCGAGCAGGATCACGTCGGCCCCGCCGGCGATGGTGATGCCGATTTCGAGGGCACGCTGTTCCGCATAGGTGAGCAGCCCGGCCTTGACCTCGCGCCGGCGCGCCAGGCCGATCAGCTCCAGAATTTCTTCGGCGCGCTGGTTGGCATCCTTCAGCGCCGACAGCGCCTTCCAGAACGCATACCTGTAGCCCAGCGGGTACAGCACCGCACAGCGGATGTTCTCGAACACCGAGAGGTTGGCAAAGATGTTGGTGATCTGGAAGCTGCGTGCCAGCCCCTTGCGGTTGATCTCGAACGGTTTCAACCCGGCCAGATCCTGGCCATTGAGCAGGATCGAGCCGGAAGAGACGCCGAAACGCCCGCTGATGAGGTTGAACAGGGTGGACTTGCCCGCCCCGTTCGGGCCGATCACCGCGTGCCGCTCGCCCCGGTGCACGGCCAGGTTCACCCCGCGAATGATCTGCGTGTTGCCAAACGATTTGCGCACGTCGCGCAGCTCGATGGCGGCCAAGGCCGTCACGGACGATGCGGCTGCGGCACTCATGTGGTCTGGCTCCGGATGATGTCGCCCATGATCGCGTCCCAGTGCCGGGTGACGGCGCGCTGCGCAAACACCAGCAGCGTGGCGCCCGCGGCGCCCATGGCGGCCACCGCGAGCCACGGCCCGGCGCTGGCAATGTCGACCTGCATGCCGAAAAAGGCCTTGCTGGTGCCGGAAGCGGCCTCAAGGGAGAGGTGGTAGATCATCTCGACGGCGAATACCACGGCCGCCAGCAGCGTCAGGCCGGCCACCGCCGCCAGGCAGTAGGACGGCAAGATCTCGCCGAAACGCTTCGCCTTGATGATCGGGAACTGCATCATGATCAGCGTGGCCACGCCACCCGGGCAGTACATCACCATCAACACGAAGAACATGCCCAGGTAGAGCAGCCAGGCCTTGGTGATGGTGGCCAGCACCACCACGAACAGCCCGAACAGCACCGCACCGATCAGCGGGCCGAAGAAAAACGGCACGCCGCCGATGAAGGTGAACAGCAGCAGCGAGCCGGAGCGGACGGCGCCGACGTTCTCGGAGCTGACAATCTCGAAGTTGATCGCCCCCAGCCCGCCCGAGACCCCGGCAAAGAAGCCGGAAATGATCAGCACCAGGAAGCGCACGCGCTGGGTTTCGTAGCCGATGAATTCGACCCGCTCCGGGTTGTCGCGTACGGCGTTGGCGATGCGCCCCAGCGGCGTGTGTGTGAAAGCGTACATCGCGGCGGTACAGAAAAAGAGCCAGACCGCCACCAGGTAATACACCTGGATTTGCGGGCCGTAGGTCACCGAGGGGAACAAGCCAAGGAACGGCGCGCCTGCCACGCGGTTGCTGGAAATGCCGCCTTCGCCGCCAAAGAAGCCCGGGAACATGGAAGACATGGCAAACACCAGCTCGCCAATGCCCAGCGTGATCATGGCAAAGGGCGTACCGGATTTCTTGGTGGTGACATAGCCGAACAGCACGCCGAAGAAGGCACCGGCGATCCCGCCGACCAGCGGCAAAAGCGAGACCGGAAACCACACGCTGCCCTTGCCAATCATGTTGAGCAGGTGAATCGCAAAATAGGCCCCCAGGCCGGCATAGACCGCATGGCCAAACGAGAGCATGCCGCTTTGCCCGAGCAGCATGTTGTAGGAGAGCGCGGCGATCATGAAGCTGCCGACCTGGCACATCAGGGTCAGCGCAAAACCCTGCTTGAAGATCAGCGGCAGCACCGCCAGCGTGAGGGCGAAGCCGCCCCAGATCAGCCAGCGCGCCAGGTTGAAGGGTCGGGCAGCGGCAGTCGTCATCACCCCTCCCGCGTGCCCATCAGGCCGCGCGGCCGGAAGATCAGGATCAGGATCAGGAGCACGTAAGGCAGGATCGGTGCCACCTGGGCAATGGTGAGCTTCCAGACCGAGAACAGGGGCGCATCCGGCGTGATCGTCATGCCCAGCGCCTTGAAGAACGTCACCACCGAATAATCCATCGCCACGGCAAAGGTCTGCACCACGCCGATCAGGAGGGAGGCGACAAACGCCCCCGCCAGCGAGCCCATGCCGCCGACCACCGCCACCACGAACACGATCGAGCCGACCGCCGCCGCCATGCCCGGCTCGGTCACGAAGGCGTTGCCGCCGATCACACCGGCCAGGCCAGCCAGTGCGCAGCCACCGCCGAACACCAGCATGAACACACGCGGCACGTTGTGGCCGAGCGCCTCGACCGTATCGGGATGGGTCAGCGAAGCCTGGATCACCAGGCCGATGCGCGTGCGCGTGAGCAGGAGGAAGATCGCCAGCAGCATCAGGATCGCCACCAGCATCATGAAGCCCTTGTACATCGGGAAGGTGGTCGTGTAGAGCGTGAACAGCGAACCATCGAGCTGGGCCGGAATCTTGTAATCCACCGAGGAGCGGCCCCAGATCAGGTGTACCGCTTCTTCGATCAGATAGGCGAGCCCGAAGGTCAGCAGCAATTCGGGGACATGGCCGAACTTGTGCACCCGCCGCAGCATGAAGCGCTCGACCAGCGCCCCCATCAGCCCGACCAGCAGCGGCGCGATCAGGAGGGCCGGCCAGAAGCCGACCCACTGGCTGATCTGGTACGCAAAGTACGCGCCCAGCATGTAGAAGCTGGCGTGCGCAAAATTGAGCACGCCCATCATGGAAAAAATCAGCGTCAGCCCCGAGGACAGCATGAACAGCAGCAATCCGTAGGAAATGCCGTTCAAAAGCGAGATCAGGAAAAATTCCATGCTGCCGGGATCGCGAGGGTCAAG
>CAYUEG010000054.1:11452-22324 GCA_964443245.1 uncultured Burkholderiales bacterium
AAAGGCGCGCCCTGCCTGCCTGGGGCGCGCCTGTCCGGTGTGCGTCGGGCTGCCTAGGGCTTCGGCGGGCGCTTCATCTGGCAGGACGTCGGTTGCGCCACCACGAAGGACTCCAGGCGTGCATCGGTCTTGAAGCCCAGGCCGGTGCCCTCCTGATCGTACTTCACCGTCTTGTCGCCACCGGCCTGCGGCTTGCCGTCCTTGACGGCCGCCTTGACGATGGTCGAGATGTACATCGGGTTGATGATCTGGTGATCGGTGGCTCGCATCTCCACTTCGCCGGTGTCCGATTCGAACTTCATGCCCTCGAGGGCGTAGGCCAGATGCAGCGGGTCGGTCGATTTCGCCTTCTTGGCCGCTTCCGCCAGCATGTACATCATCGTGTTGACGCGCAGGTAGTAGAAATCGATCTTGTGCTTCTTCTCGAACTCGTTGGCAAACTTCTCGGTCTTGTTCGGGCTGATGTTGGCGTGCCATTCGGTGATCTGCTTGACCTTGCCGGCCGCCGCTTCGCCCATCGCGGTGGGGGTGCCCAGGCCGCCGGCGTAGTAGGTGTAGAAATCGCCGTTGTAGTTGGCGTCCTTGGCGGCCTTGATCAGGAGCGACATGTCGTTGCCCCAGTTGCCGGTGATCACGATGTCGGCGTTGGCGGCCTTCATCTTGGCCACGTAGGGCGCGAAATCGCGCACCTGGCCGAGCGGATGCAGGTCGTCGCCGACGATCTGGATGTCGGGGCGCTTGCGCGCCAGAAGCTCCTTGGCGATGCGCGAATTCTGCTGGCCAAAGGCATAGTTCTGGTGGATCAGGTAGACGCGCTTGATCTTCTGGTCCTTGGCGATGAAGGTGGTCAGCGCCTCCATCTTCATGTCGGCATTGACGTCAAAGCGGAAATGCCAGAAGTTGCATTTGCTGTTGGTCAGGTCCGGATCGATCGCCGCGTAGTTCAGATACAGCACGGACTGGTTGGGCGAGCGCTCGTTGTGCTTGGCCACCGCGTCGGAAATCGCCAGCGCCGCGCCGGAGCCATTGCCCTGCGTGACGATGCGGATGCCGCGGTCGATGGCCACCTTGAGCTGGTTCAGGCTTTCCTGGGGCGTGCCCTTGTTGTCCAGCGGCACCACTTCGAACTTCGGCCCGCCGGCAAGATTGCGCGCGTTGATGTCCTCGATGACGAACTGGAACTGCTTCAGGCCGGCCTCGCCGACATTGGCGAACGGCCCGGAGAGCGGATCGATGTAGCCGATCCGTACAGTCTGCGCCGTGGCACCGGAGGGTGCAGCAAGGGTAATGACGGCGAGCGAAGCTGCCGCAATGAGATGCTTGAACATTGTCTCTCTCCTCTTCTTTCGAAGGAATGATGGGAATTGTTTTACTTGTTATATTCCCATTCTAATTTAAAACCATGGAGCAACGATTGCGATGAAAGCCTGGGTGGTCAGACAGTGGTGCGAACCCCGCGAGATGCAGTTTGAAGAGCTGCCCACGCCCGAACCGGGCCCCGGCCAGGTGCGCGTCAAGGTGGAGGCGGCAGCACTCAACTTTCTCGATACGCTGATCATCAAGGGGCAATATCAGGTCAAGCCGCCCTTCCCCTTCACGCCGGGGGTCGAGGTGGCAGGCACGGTCGAGGCGGCCGGGGAAGGCAGCCGCTTCAAGCCCGGCATGCGCGTGTGCGGCAACATCCAGACCGGCGGCTACGCCACCCACGCCATCCTGCCCGATGCCTCGGTGGCGCCGATTCCGGACAACCTGAGTTTTGCCGAAGGCTCGGCCCTGCCGATCGTCTATCCCACCGCGCACCAGTGCCTGAAGGATGCCGGCCGTCTGCAGCCCGGCGAAACCGTGCTGGTCCATGCCGGTGCCGGTGGCGTCGGCCTGGCGGCGATCCAGCTGGCGCGCGCCTGGGGCGCCGGCAAGATTCTCGCCACCGCCGGCGGTGCGACCAAACTCAAGGTATGCCTCGACGCCGGCGCCGATGCGGCGTTTGACTACGGCACGGACGCCTGGGTCGATCAGGTCAAGGAGGCCACCGGCGGCAAAGGCGCCGACATCATCATCGACATGGTGGGCGGCCGCGTCGCCGAACAATCGCTGCGCGTACTCAACTGGCGTGGCCGCTTCATCGTGGTCGGTTTTGCCGGCGGCACGATTCCCAACCTGCCGGCCAATCGCCTGCTGCTCAAGGCCGCCAGTGCCATCGGCGTATTCTGGGGCGAATGCTCCAAGCGTGAGCCGAAGACCGCCCAGGCAGTGTTTCAGGACCTCTTCGGCCTGCTGGCCGCCGGCAAGATCAAGCCGGTGGTGACCAACACCTACAAGCTTTCCAACGCCCCCCAGGCCATGATCGACCTGGCCACCCGCAAGACCTGGGGCAAGGTGGTGCTGGTGCCGGACTGAACCAGGCGAGCCCGTCTTTCCCAGACGAAAAAAAGGCGCCGGAACACCGGCGCCTTTTTCATGCGATGCCGCTCCGACTCAGGGTTTGCGGCTGGCCGTGGTGTACAGCTCGGCCACCGGCACGATCCGCCCATGCAGTGGCAGGATGCGTTCGACCGCCAGTTTCTTCTGCTCGATGTTGTCGATCAGGTTGACGTTGTTGCCGTTCGGCGTCGCCGGCGGCTTGCTGCCGGGTGGCAGCGGCGTATAGGCATCGGCCTGGATCAGCAGCTTCTCTTTCGGCAGATAAACCATGTTGAAGCCGCTGGCATGCACACCGCCCTCGATCGGATACACCTCGACGGTGCGCGCACCATCGTTGAAGACATGCTTTTTGGGGTCCAGACCCAAGACCCTGGTGGATTTTTTGGATTGGGCAAGCAGGTCGGATTTGATCCGGTTCGGGTTGGCCAGGGCCTTGTCGAAAAAGCCCTTTGCGTTGCCGCTGACGACCACTGTCGCGCCCTGCGCGGCGGCAGTGCGCAGGCCACCGGCGTGGTCAAAGTGGTGATGGGAGGCGATCACATAACGCACCGGTTTGGCCGGATTGAGTTTCTTCACCTCGTCCAGCACAGCCGTGGTACGGCCGTCGTAGAGCGGCGCCTCGACCAGGATGAAATGGTCTTTCATCTCGATCGCCACGCTGTTGTGCGAACCGCCGGCGATGAACCAGACGCCGTCTGCGGCCTTCTCGCTGGTGGCGCGCTCGCCGGCCGTCTTGATATTGTCAGGCACGGTGATGCCGCTAGGTTGATTCACCTCGACGTTGCCGACGCCGAAGTCCATCAGCACATTGGCACCGTGGGTCTGGGTGATGCGCTCGGGAAACTTCACGGCACCGTGGTCGCGATAGCTTGAATAGGCCGTCACCATGGCAATGTCACCCAGAACCGGGTGCGGCAGCTTCGATTCCACGCGCTCGACCAGATAGTCCTCGTTGATCAGGGCGGTGGCCGAATAGCGCCCCGGTTCGGTGAACGAGACGGCTGCGAGGGACTTGCCCTTTTCTGTGCGAAAGGTCAGCGTGGCCTTGTTCTTGATGGCTGCCTTGATCACACCATGCGGCGATGTCCACAGGTCGTGGATGCGGCCATCCAGCGCCACGCCGGCAAAACCATAGGCGTTGGGGCCGGTCTGGTTCCAGGCGGTGTTCCCTTGCAGGAACACCGTGGCACGCTGCTCGCCGCCGCCCATCAGCGGAACCGCGCCGCCGCCGAACGGCTCGGTACGGCTGCGCGCGAATTCCTCGCGCAAGGACGCGGTTTCATAATCCATCGTGCGCACAAAGCGCGAGTAAGCCAGCTTGGGCCAGGTCAATTCAGGCTTGAAGGACTGACCGAAGGTGGCGCCGGTGCCCGACGCCGAAAAGCGCAGGGTCTTCACTTCTGCCGCCCCCATGGCGCGCTCGGCGCGGCGCAAAAGGGCTTCGGCGTCGTCGGCTGCGATGGCCGCACCGCTCAACCCTACGGCCAGGGCAACGCCCAGTGAAACGCCGGTCAATCTGAATGTCATGTCTTCGCTCCTCGTGAGCCCAGGATGGGCGGTATTGGACAACAGGTGATCAACAGCCTGCGGTACACAGGTATTCCCGCTTGCGCGCGTTATTTCGCCGGCGGCGCCACCGCCGCCCCTTCGATGCGATGGCGGCTCAAGGCGTTGGCGACGAATCCGGTTGCCTTCATCTCTTCGATAAAGGTGCGCAAATAGTTCACCGCTTCGTCACTTCTGCCTTTGGGCGTGCCCATGGCCTGATTGATTTCCATGAAGCGGCCCGGCAGCAAACGCAGCCCGGGAACGCGCTTCAGATCCTTTTCCTGCTGCTGCTTGACGCCCGCCGCCACTTCATACTTCTGCGCGACCATGGTGTCGACCACTTCCTGCGAGTTCGCCACGCGGATCAGTTCGGCATTTTTGATTTCCCGCGAGAGGTACAGGTCGTAGGCGCTGCCGCGCCCCACCACCACCCGGGTGCCCTTGCGGTCGACGTCTTCATTGGTCTGGATCGGCGAGGCATTCGGCACCGCGTAGGCACCCTCGATCACCACGTAGGCAGCGGTGTAGCTGATTTCGTTGGCGCGCAGCGGATCGATCGCCAGGAACATCAGGTCGAGGGTGCCGGTCTTGACCGACTCGACCACCTTGCCGGCGGTGGGAAAACCGGTCAACACCACCTCCACTCCCAGCCGGCGCGCCAGTTCGCGCGCCAGATCCACCGACGTGCCGGTCAATTCACCGGTGGCTTCGTTGCGTGCCGCCAGCACGGCGTTGCCGTAATTGATGGCCACCCGCAGTTTGCCGGTGGGTGCGAGGGCGGAAGTCACGGAAGGAGGTGCCATGGGAGTCGACGCGCAGGAGGAAAGAATGAGGACAACCAGCAAGGCGCCGACCAGGGCGACGCGCTTTCTGATCCAGTGAAATGGCCGCACGGCGAGACAACCGGCCGTGCCGCAGGGTACAGCGGTCAAGTAGAACCGCCCTTTTTGTAGATGATCTTTTTCTTGCCGCCTTCGCAGGTGCCGACGATGCGCTGGCCCTTTTCTTCCTTGGCCTCTGCTGCCGGTACCACCTCGATCGAGTAGCTCGCCACCTTCTTGCTGGTCACGCGCGCCTCGATTTCGTTCTTCAGTTCTTCACAGGATTTGACCGCCGACCACGCCGGGCTGCCGGCCGAAGTAACCGCAATCGTGAGCACAACGGCCAGCGCAAGCTTGTTCATGGAACCTCCCCCACACGATGGACCAACCTGGAAACCACAGGAGCCCTATCAGACTGCGAAACGCCGCGCCTGTCAAGGAAGCACGCGCGGCAGGTGCATTCCGCTCTATCATCTTGCCCGGACTGCTTCCCTGCTTCCTTGCGCGCAACCCCATTGATGGAAAGAGCCTGCCATGCTGTTCATGGTCATCAGCACGCCCCGCCCCGAGCGCCCCTCCACCCAGACCGCCGCGCGCCAGCAATTCTGGCCCTGGATGCAGGCATTGCAACAACAGAAGCAGGCCCGCTGGTGCTACGCCCGCCCGGGGCGCGGTGCCGTCGCCCTGTTCGATGTGGCCACCGTCGAAGCACTGCACGCCTACCTCAACCAGTGGGCCGACATGATTCCGGCGCAGTTCGACATCTACCCCCTGATCGACGCCAGTGCAGCGGTCCAGTTTCTGGGCCAGGGCAAGAAGGACAAACCCACGGCGGTCAGGAAAGGCCGCGCCAGATCAGCGAAGCCCCGCTCACCAGCAGCATGAGGCCGATGGCGCGGATCAGCGCGTCGCGCGAAAAGCGGCTGAATGCCCGCCCCGCCACCCACATGCCGGCCGCCGAGGCCGGCAATACCGCCAGCGCCCAGAGCCAGGGCTTGAGCGCCATCAGCATCCCGGCAATGATGAACACCACCACCCGCAGGGTGATGCTGAAAATGGTGCAAATGCCGAGCGTGGCGCGATACTGCTCCTTGCTCAAGGGCCGGCGCGAAAGGTAGATCGCATAGGGCGGCCCGCCGGCGCCAAACAATGTGCTGGTGATGCCACCGGCAAAACCGGCGCCGAACGCCCAGCGCTGGCCGACCGTTTTGACCGCCGCACCGCTGGTGAGGTTGGAGATCGCCACCGCGAGCACAAACCCGCCCAGCGCAACCATCGCGGCATGCCGCGGCAGGTTGACCAGCAGCGTCATGCCGATGGTGGTGCCGACCACGATCATCGGCAGCATGCGCTTCCACTCCCCGGCCACCGCGCTTTTCGGATCCGCCAGGCCGATGCGCCAGGCGTTGGTGCAATCGAGCAGGGAAAACATTGCCAGGGCAAACGGCAGCGAAACCAGGTGAGTGGCCAATGGAATCGTCAACAGCGCCGAACCAAAGCCGGTAATGCCGAAAATGAAGGACCCGCCAAAGGCGATCAGGGCCAGTGCGAGCAGGGTTTGCGTATCGGTCATGATGTGAGCTGTTATCGGCGCCGGAACACGATCACGTGCTGCCATGGTAGCCCCGGCACCGTGCGCTCCCACACCAGCGCATGGCGGGCTGCCTCGGCCTTCACTTGCGCCTCGCTCATCTTGTGCAGCACCTTGATCGGCACCCGATCATCCTCGGCGCGATATTCGACAAACACCACCTGCCCGCCCGGCTTGACGGCGCGCACCAGGCTGGCCAGCACCTCGTAGGGATGTTCGAGCTCGTGATAGACGTCCACCATCAAGGCAAGATCAATGCTGGCCGGGGCCAGCTTCACATCCGTCGCACTGCCCAGCACCGGCTGGATGGTGCCCAGTCCCGGGCGTTTCGCCAGCGCTTCGAGCATGCGCACCATTTCCGGCTGCACATCCACCGCAAACACGCGCCCCTTGGGCCCGACGGCTGCCGCCAGGCGGCGGGAAAAGTAGCCCGACCCCGCCCCAACATCGGCCACCACCATGCCGGGTTTCAACCTAAGCATCGGCAACAGCAGGTCGGTGCGCTCTTCGCGTTCGCGCTCGGCGCGCTCCAGCCATTCGGCGCCCTGCCAGCCCATCACCTGCGAGATCTCGCGCCCCATGTACCACTTGCCGATCCCGTCCGGGCTGCCGGCACGGCGCTGATAGAGCGTGGCCGGATCCGGGCTGGCAATCGGCGCCTGGGCCTGCGCCGGTACAAGGCTGCCCATGAGAGCGGCCAGGATCGCCATGGCAACCAGATGCATCGGCCTGTGAATGGCTCCCACCAACGGTTTCATCGGTTTTTCCCTGTTCTGATTTTCAATCTTGGGGCGGCCGGTTGGAGCAGCCCTGCATGCGCGTGCAAAAGTGCCGCGCGGCTTTCATTCTATGATGCCTCCCCATGACATGGTTTCAGTGGCCCCTGCCGGCCCTATTTGCCTGGGTCACGGCGTGGTGCCTGTATGCCCTGCTCGTCGCGCTTGGCCTGCCGCAAGGTTTTGCCGTGGCACTGGCGGTGTGCTGGGGCGCGCTGCCTGCCACCCTGATGCAAACCACCATGCGCCGTGCGCTGGTGGTGCTCGGCTTTCCCCTGTCGTTGATGGCTTCGATGCAGGCCAGCGGCAACGGATTTTCCATGCCGCCGTGGGGCTGGTTGCTGCTGCTGGGCCTGCTGGTCGTGCTGTATCCGCGCCGCGCCTGGCGCGATGCACCGCTGTTCCCCACACCCAGGGAAGCGCTGGCGCAATTGCCCGCACTGATGCAACTGCCGGAACGGCCCGCCATTCTGGACGCCGGGAGCGGCATGGGAGACGGTCTCATTGCCTTGCACGCCGCGTTTCCGCAGGCGCGGCTGGAAGGCATCGAAATGAGTTGGCCGCTGCGCATCCTGAGTGCACTGCGTTGCCGCTTTGCCCGCATTCGCCAGGGCGACATCTGGCGCGCCGACTGGAGCGCGTACGACATGGTCTACCTGTTCCAGCAGCCGATGAGCATGCCGCGCGCGGTGGAAAAGGCCAGCGCCGAGCTGCGCCCCGGTGCGTGGCTGGTGAGCCTGGAATTCGAAGCCTTGCAGTTGCAGGCGCAGGCGGTAGCCAGGGGTGCAGACGGCCGCCCGGTGTGGCTTTATCAGGCGCCGTTCAAGCGCCGCCGCTAAGAAACGGCGCCCACAGCCTGCCGCAAGCGCAGCGAAATGACGCCTAGCGCGCCTCGCGCGCGTTGCTGGCAACCACGGCCTGGCCGCCGCGCCCCTGGGATCCGTGAGCGTGCCCGGACTGCAAAGCCAGAATGCCGTCGTACACCTTGCGCACCTTGCCGATGTAGTAATCGCGCTTGGCGGGCACGGTGGAGTGATAGGAACCGACGGCCACCCAGGTATCGCCAAAGCGTTCGATCTTGCGTCGGAGCAGCATGGCGGCCACATTGCTGGAAAGGCAGACGTCATGCAGGTCGGCCGGGCCGATGCCGGCGCGCGCCAGTTCCGGCAGGTGCACCGAGTTGATCTGGAACAGACCCCGGTCCGTACTGCCATTGATGTTGTGGCGCACCGCATGCGGCCGCACATGGGATTCGACAATCGCAATGGCCCGCAGCACATTCGCATCCGTGCCGAAGTTGCGTGCTGCACCCTCGATGCAATCGGCGAGGGCCGACATCGGCTGCAACACCAGCAAGAACGCCAACAGGAATGAAGGCTTCATCGCATCTTTCATCGAATTTTTCAACGAACCTGCGCGGTCACCAACCCGCGCCCGTCAGTGGTTGACAAACGTATTCTTGCCCGAGCGATCGACGCCACGCATCAGGAAAATCTGCCGCTTCGAATGATTCGTCGTGGTGATGGTTTGCGCCTTCTGGTTCGCCAGCTCCCGGTCAAACACGCTGGTCGTCGGCATGAAGCGCATGGTGATGCCGCGCCGCGGTTTGGGCGAGGTGTTGGGCTCCGAACCATGCAGGAGATACACATCGTGCAGGGAAATCTGCCCGGCCTTGAGCACGATGTCATCCGCCTTCGATTCGTCGTATTCGCTCTTGTCCAGCTCCTGCGTCAGCGTCACGTCCCCGGCGGCGACCTTGTTGTGGCGCTTCAGCGCCTGGTCCTTGTGCGAACCGCGAATCACCCGCAGGCAGCCGTTTTCCACCGTCGAATCATCCACCGCCAGCCAGGCCGTGCAGGTGGCGAGCGGACGGATCGGCCAATACTCCCCGTCCTGATGCCAGGGCGTGCGTTTGCCGTTGCCGGCCGGCTTGGCAAAAAAGCTCATGTTCCACAGCGCAATGTCTCCGCCGATCAGTTGCTCGACCATGTCGAGAATCTCGCGGTTCGACGCATAGTCGAGAAAGCCGAGGTCATAGTCGAACAAGGCCGGGCAGTAGTCTCGGAACTCGGGATGCCCATCCAGCAACTTCGCGTGGCGCGCCTTGATCGCCTGCAGCAAGTCGGGCGGCATCTGAAAGTCCGGCACGACATAGCCGTTCTCGTGGTATTGCGCAATCTGGTCAGGGGTCAACATGGGTTGTGGGCATCGGGTTCACGTCGATGCTTTCCAAGGCAGGGAGCGGAATGGTATTACCAATTGTTCTCCCAGCACAACCCCGACACGCCCCACTCGCCTTTTCAAATGACCGCAGAACGCGTGGATCAATGGGGACGTAGGCGGTTGGCTGGAAAGACGGGGGGTGGGCAGAACCTAAGGCCGGAGGAGCGCCGCAACAGCGGAAAACAATCGCGATCTGTCCCCGATTAAATGCGGACGTAATCCGCATCGGCAGACGGTGAAAGAAAGGACTAAAACCGGCGGCCAGCGCCGCCATGGACTCGCTTGCTCGCTTGACACCAGTCGGCTAATGGCTCTCCCCCATCACCTTCTTTGCGTCTTTTGAAATGACAACCGCCCGCATGAAATCACGCCAATCCTGATGATTCCCCGACCGCACTGCAGCGATCTCCTGAACACAAGATCCACCAAGTTCTACTCCTGTGACACTTTGGCGCTGTTCCCAGGGATATCGTCCTATCCAGCGGAGCTTGAAACCTCGCTTCACTCCCAATATTTCCTGAGTGGAGAAGTTCAAAATGATTAGTTCCCCCCCGGCTACTCCCAGTTCAAGTTGGCGCTGATCATTGATTCCGCGCCAAACAAAACCAATCGGAGACGAATACTCGCTTATTGCCTCTACTTTTCGATCCACATCTCTTAGGGTTGCACTCCGATGAACGCGTACTTTCCTACCGTTTTGGGTTGTTTCAATGAACTGGAAAACCCCCGAATCTGGCAATGTTTTGGAAGCGTTGTGTTGCCAAAGCGTAAACGTTGCTGGATCCTCAAAGGCCGTCAAATGCCTATCCATAAGGGTCGATTCGCGCATTCGCGGCCTAAGTTCGACGATCCCCTCGATATCGGACACCGTCTTGAATATGAACTCCCCGGCCTGAGCGGCGCACAGCGCGTCGAAGTACTCGCGCGGTGACATTCCCGGTTTGTACACATCCGGTAGCTTGTCGTGCGGAGGCGGTAGCTTTATCGAGTGCGCAAACTTGCCAGCGTCATCAAGGTTTTCCCACCACGGTTTAAGAAATAGAGAGTGGCAACTGTGGTTGCCGCGACGAGGACTGAGCGGCGGCTCGTCAGCGGGCATATACGGGCCCAACTGAAGTTCCTTGCATTCTGCGTCTCGCTTGGCCATGTAATTCCGAAAGTACTCCCCGGGAGTTTCCGCGAATGCAAGTGGGGTTCCGATCGCCAATAGCGCTGCGACGCGCAACGCCACCCTAGCAAGGGATTGGCCGGGCAACTGCAACTTTTTCATTCCACCCCTTTGAAATCGTTGGTGGGAGCGCTTCTTCGACATTGAATGCCAGAAGAATGGCTCTGGGAGCGGGGTCTGGCGTGGTGGCATGTCTAGATTTTGATACTTTTTGATACTAAGTGAAGAACTAATCGGGCCTGGACCCTTTGATTGCAGCGAATTGCTGGAGGTAGTGCCGGTACCAAGTCGTTACGCTTGTCAACGTTGACATGATTTTTTCCT
>CAYUEG010000055.1:0-6212 GCA_964443245.1 uncultured Burkholderiales bacterium
TCGCGCGAGATCACGCCGCCGTTCGACTGCATGATGCGCAAGGTGGCGTTGATGCCCAGTTCACGCAGGCCGTTTTCAATCGTGCCGAGGTAGCTGCCGACCATCGGCATCACGTAAGCGTTGAGCACTGTCGCGACGGTGCGTTCGTACTCGCGCAGCTCGCCGAGCACTTCAGATGACAACGAGACCGGCACATCCGGCGCCACGCGCGCCGCAATCGCCTTGACACGCTCTTCGTGTGCGGGGTTGGTAAAGCTGTGCAGGAAGCACACGGCGATGGCACGCGCGCCGCTGTTCACGAGTTTGTGTACGGCCTGTTCAATGTTGGCATCGCTCGGTGCCTCAACGACTTCGCCGGCGGCGTTGATGCGTTCGTTGACTTCGACACGCAACTCACGCGGAATCACCGGGTCCGGGCCCGGTGCGGTCAGGTCATAGAGGTCGTAGCGCAATTCCCGCGCGATCTCGATCACATCGCGAAACCCGGCCGTGGTGATGAGACCGGTGCGCGCGCCCTTGCGCTCGATCACCAGATTGGTCACCGCCGTGGTGGCACCGGCAATCACTTCGCTCACCTGATGGATCGCGATGCCGTGCGTCTCGAGCATGCGCAGGAGGCCGGCGCGGATCGGCGCCACGACATTGTCGTGATCGCTCAGCACCTTGCCGGTCAGCACGTGGCCGTCGGAGCCCAGCAGCACAAGATCGGTAAAGGTGCCGCCAATGTCGAAAGCAAAGCGGTAGCGGACGTCAGAAGCGGATGCGCTCATTGCGAGGGACTGAGTTGATCGATCGGAGGCAGGTGATGTTGCCGAAAAGCTAACCCTTGACCTTGGAGAGCTTGATCCCGCGGTCGAAGCCCTTGTCGAACTTGCCGATTTCGAACACGCCCTGGGGGATCTGGAAGAACGGCTGCTGGGCACGCGCTTCCTCGGTCGTGGTGTGCATGCCGGTCGAGTCGAACGGGCAGGTCTGGGTGCACATTTCGCAGCCGATGCAGTTGGCGTGGATGGTGTTGACGCCGGCCGGGCCCTGGGCGAGTGCGTCGTAGAAGCAGGTCTGGATGCAGATCGTGCAGTTCGGGTTCTTGCAGGTCTCGGCATTGACCTCGCTGTGCATGCGCGGCTTCTTGAACTGCTCGCCATAGTCCTTGACCGAGTTTCTGGAGGCGATACCGGTCATCGACGCCACGTCGGGATAACCGTGCGAATCCATGAACTCTTCGAGGCCCTTGATGATGGTCGGCAGATACTTGATGCCCTTCAACATGAGGATCGAGCCCACTTGCACAATCGGCGCACCGGTCATGATGAACTCAACCACATCCCGGTGATCGTAGATGCCGTTCGAGCCGGTCACCGGCATGCCCAACTCGTTGTAGATGCGATGCACCCAGCGCAGGGAGAGCGGCTTGGCCCAGACGCCACCGATGCCGGCCGGGCCGCCCAGGCGGGGCTTGCCGGTTTCGATATCGACTGAGAACCCCGTGTAGCGATTGGTCGCCGTGACCGCGGCAGCGCCGGCTTCCTTGACGGCACGCGCCACGTCGAGCACGCGCGACTGGTCCGGAGTGAGCTTGATCACCACCGGAATCTTGACAGCTTCGCACACGCGTGCCGTGACTTCGCGCGCCACTTCCGGCTCCTGGCCGATCATCGAGCCGCCATGCACGCCTGGCATCATGGCCGGATGCGGGCAGCCGAAATTGAGCTCGACCATTGGCAGACCGCAGTCTTCAATCGTGCGGCAGATGTCGACCCAGCTTTGCACCGTCTTGCCGCCGGCGCTGCCGATCAGCTTGGCGCCATGATCCTCGGCATACTTGCGCGATTCGATCAGGTGCGGAATCCACTCCTTGAAGCCGGTGCTCGAATACCCCGAGCGGCTGTAGAACACGAAATTCTTGTTGACCTTGCCCTTGATGAGCTCGTTTTTCTCGTTGAGGATGGCGTACTTGGAGTTCTCGGTCAGGCGCGCCATGTCCTCGATGTCGGTCAGGGTCTTGACGATCATGCCGGCGGCGCCGGCGTCGACACACTCGCGCAGCACTTCGGGGCTGTTGGTGGTTTCAAGCGAAGCGATGATGACCGGGTGCTTGAATTTGACGCCGCAAAAATCGACGGAAAGGTCTGCCATGGTGTTCCTCCGGAAAGATCAGTCTTGAGACGGTGAAAGGATTGTTGGTGTACGAACAGTAACGATACAAGCGGGCGCGCCGGACGGATGCATGTCAGGCGCGCGACGTTGATTTACGGGGCGTGCGGGCCGCAGCCGTCTTGCGTCTGGTTGCGGCGCTTCCGGATGTGGGACCGGCGGCGCGATGTGCCCCGAGCGCATTGCCGCCCGGGCGCAGCGAGGTACGTCCGCTTTCGTTGTTGCCTTCGACGAGGCGCGAGAGCAAATCCATGAAGAGGTCACGCTCGGTCGGCGACAAGGGACTGAGCAGGCGCTTTTGCGATTCCTGCATGTCCTGATGGTAGCGCTTGACGAATTCGGCGCCCCGCGCCGTCGCCAGACACAGCTTGCGACGGCGATTCGCCGGGTCGATCACACGGGTGACAAGCTTGCGCGCTTCGAGGCGCTTGAGGATATCGGCCACGTTGGCGCGGTCGAGGCCCAGTTCTTCCCCAATCGTGAACTGGTCGATGTTGGGCCGGTTCACCAGGATGCTGAGCAACCCGTATTGAATCGGCGTGACCTCACCATCAGCGACATGGTTGATGAACATGGCCACATGGATCTGGTGCAGGCGCCGCACCAGATAGCCAGGGCGATCCCAGATGGTGTGGCCGGGTGCTGCTGCACCCGACGTGGCTCCGCCTCCGGATACGACGCTGTCGATCACCTTGCGCTCACCGACACTTCTGGCGCTGCCTCTGTCCACACGCATTCCCCAGGGGATTCGAACCGGGTGTTCCAACTGTTCGGCCCGGCCTGCCGTACTGGTCGGGCAGCCGGGGCACAACTGTTAGGACACGAACAATCTTGTCATGCCCTGCTCCATGATGTCAAGATCGTTCCATGACGCAACGCGCCAAAACCCGCCGCGGGAGGGCCACAGCAGCAGACAACAACCGCCCCGGACCGATGACGCCGGCTAGCTGGAAGATGGCGCGGCCAGCGCCCAGGCCACGCTCTCGCGCACCACTGCCGAGGGCGATTCCGCGCGGCCGGCGAGTGCCGCGCGGAGCGCGGCCGCACACGCGTCCGACTCGCCGGAAGCAAACGCGATGTGGCGCAGGGCATTGCCCATGCCGATGGCGAGGTTGGACGACCACTTCTCGTAGCCAATGCGATAAATCGCGCTCCCGGCCATGCGCTCTTTGAAGTCGGCTTCGCTCCAGGAAAACAGTTCGATCAGCGAGGATTGATCGAGCCCATTTCGCACAAAGCGGAAATCCTCCGTCCGTGTGACCTGAGCGAACTTGTTCCACGGGCAAACCAGCTGACAGTCGTCGCACCCGTAGACACGATTGCCGACCAGGGGCCGCAGTGGTTCCGGGATCACGCCCTTCAATTCGATTGTCAGATACGAAATGCAACGCCTGGCATCGAGTTGGTAAGGGGCAACAATGGCACCGGTCGGGCACGCTTGGGCACAGGCAAAACAGGTGCCGCAATGGTCTTCGATTGGCGGGTCTGGCGGCAACGCCAGATCGGTATAGATTTCACCCAAGAAAAAAAAGGAGCCGGCGCTTCGATCCAGGAGGAGGGTGTGTTTACCGCGCCAGCCCAAACCCGACCGGGCTGCAATGGCCACCTCCATGACCGGTGCCGAATCGGTAAACACACGGTACCCGAAGACGCCAACCTCGTTTTGCACCAGGGCGGCCAGTCGCTGCAGTTTGGCACGCACCACCTTGTGGTAATCGCGACCGTGCGCATACACGGAAACATAAGCCTCTCCCGGCTGACGCAGGCGCCGGTCCAACGCTGCCACCGGCTGCGCGAGATAGTTGATGCGGGCAGCGATCACCGAGACCGTCCCGGGCACCAATTGAGCCGGTCTCGCGCGCTTGGTACCATGGCGAGCCATATAATCCATTTCGCCGTGGAATCCCGCTGCAAGCCATTGTGCAAGGCCGGCTTCCGCCGCTCCCAAATCCACCCCGGCGATGGCAACCGCGTCAAAACCCAGCGTCGCGCCATGGGCCTTGATGGCCGCCTTGAGGCGCTCGGCGTCTTCCCTTACCAATGTCATCGCAAGATCATACGCCGCATCATCCTGTGCACCGGGCGCTGGCCGACGAAGCGGCAACGCTTGCGTTGGGTGCTGCGCTGGCGTGCGTGCTGGTTCCGGGCCTTGTCATCCACCTCCACGGCGAACTCGGGGCGGGCAAGACCACGCTGGTCCGCGGCCTCTTGCGCGCGCTCGGTCATGTCGGACCGGTAAAGAGCCCGACCTACACACTGGTTGAACTTTACGTAATTTCTGGGTATAGTCTCTATCACTTTGATTTTTATAGATTCAACCAGCCAGAAGAATGGTACGATGCCGGTCTGGAAGAGCATTTTGGCGGTTCAGCCATTTGCCTGGTGGAGTGGCCGGAAAAGGCGGGTGGTCTCAGTCCGGCGCCGGACATAGAAATTTGCTTCACGCCATACGGAGAAACAAGGCACGTTTCGATTGAAGGGAAAAGCGAGCGCGGCACATCATGCATCAGCGAACTTCGCCTAGCAGTATCCACACCCCCGCCAGCGAGTCCGACCTGACGCCGCGCTGCGTCTTTGCTCCTACCGAAGAAGGTATCCCGCCGTCACGCCGCCAGTTCTTGGCCGCCTCTGGCGCACTGCTGTTCGCCGCATCCTCTCCTCTGTTTGCGCAAAGCGCGTCGATCGTGGCAGTGCGCGTCTGGCCATCGCGCGATTACACCCGCGTCACGCTCGAGCTCGAGGCGCCCCTCAAGTTTTCGCATCAGGTGCTGAGAAATCCGGAGCGCCTGGTGGTCGATATCGATGATCTTGCGTTGTCCGGAAAATTGAAGGAGCTGGTTGCCAAGATCAACCCGAACGATCCCTACATCAGCAGTGTACGTGCCGGGCAGTTCAAGCCGCGCGTCGTGCGGCTGGTGTTTGACCTGAAAGCCGAGATCAACGCGCAGGTGTTTTCGTTGAAGCCGGTCGGCGAGTATGGGCACCGGCTGGTGCTGGACCTCTATCCGGTCAGCGCCCCCGATCCGATGATGGCGCTGCTGGACAAAAAGGAACTGCCCGTTGACCTGGCACCCCAAAGTGACACCACGCCAAAGGGAGCGGATCGCAACGAGCCGGAAAAGAGTGCGGCGGCAACGGGGTCCCCTTCCGCGCCACGTCAACAGGACACACCGTCAGCCAGAGTGGGCGATCCCCGTGATGGCAAATCCCCGGACCGCAGCGAACTGCGTCCGCCGGTCGTGGCACGCCTGGTGACGATTGCGCTGGATCCCGGTCACGGCGGCGAAGACCCCGGCGCCGTGGGCAAACGTGGCACCTACGAGAAACACGTCACACTTGCAGTCGCCAAGCGATTGAAGGAAAAGATCGACGCAGAGCCGAACATGCGTACGCTCCTGACGCGCGATTCGGATTACTTTGTTCCCCTGCATGTGCGGGTACAGAAGGCGCGGCGGGTCCAGGCGGACTTGTTCGTTTCGATCCATGCCGATGCATGGATCAAGCCGACCGCAAGGGGTTCGTCGGTATTTGCCCTGTCCGAGAAGGGTGCCACCTCGTCTGCAGCAGGCTGGCTGGCCAAGAAAGAAAACGATGCCGACCTGATCGGTGGCGTCAATCTGGGGACGCATGACCGTGATCTTGCCAAGGTGCTGCTCGACCTCTCGACGACGGCGCAGATCAATGATTCGCTCAAGCTGGGTCGTCAGGTGCTGGCCGAACTCGGCGGTATCAATTCCTTGCACAAGCCGCACGTCGAACAAGCCGGCTTCGCTGTACTCAGGGCGCCCGACATTCCCTCGATCCTGATCGAGACGGCCTTCATCAGCAACCCGGAAGAAGAAAAACGTCTCAACGACGAGGCGTACCAGGAAAAAATGGCCAGTGCCATATTGAAGGGTATCAAGGCTTACTTTGCCAAGAATCCGCCATTGGCCAAATCCAGGATGGCCTCGCTCTAGTCTGCTTCAGAAGCGGGGGCGCACCGCGCATTCATGCTGTCAGCGCGGCAAACCTGTTTGTCGTGGACAGCCGTGGCAGTGATTCGCCACCGGCTTGCG
>CAYUEG010000055.1:6312-13765 GCA_964443245.1 uncultured Burkholderiales bacterium
CACTGGTTTTCATACAGTTCCTGGCCAACGGTAAACGGCGTCGGCAGCGGAAGCTCCATGAATGCATCGGCTTCACCGGCATCCACGATGATGCGCATGCCGGCACGCTCGGCGATGCGGCGAATCGGTGCGTTCTCCCGCAGGCAATGCATGAACAACTCGGATACCCCCGCGTTTCGGGCATGCAAGGCGGCACGCGCGAACAGAAGTGAACCAATCCCATAGCCGCGCGCATGTTCGAGCACACTCAAGCCAACCTCTGCAGCACCGGGCCAGAGGGCCAGGTGGGCCACGCCGTCCAGTTCAAGCCCGGGGCCAAACACACCGAACAACGCCGCCTGCTCGAAGTTGAGTTGGGCGCAATACGCCTCGATTGCTGCATCTTCCAACGCTGTACCGAAGCGCAGCCGCCGGTCTTCGGCGCCAAGCTTGAGAAAATGGCGGCAAATGCGCTCACGGTCACGTGGCGTGAGGGGATGGGCCAGTTTGGACATCGAACGTTCCTCTTCAGTCACCTGGAAGGCGTTGGTGCACTTTTTTGGAGCGCACTTGCCAACCACGATTACAACCAAGAATATTGCAACGCAGCATAGGGCTTTTCCACCTGAGTGACAACTCTAAACTGGTATTTTTTGCTGTGTTGCAAAAACCACTCACCCGCTACAGAATGGCAATTGACGCGCCGCAATATCGGGCGTACAGTCCTGCCCACTTGTCGCCGCGACGGCCAAAGTGCCCACTCACGCGAGCGGCGCGGCAAGTAAACTACCCAGCCGAATGACCATCCCAAACCAATCAGGTGCGACTCGCCCGACCGTCGCAGCCTTGACCATCTCGGCACTCGGGGTGGTATTTGGAGATATCGGCACCAGCCCGTTGTATGCCCTGAAAGAGGGCATGAGCCCCGCGCACGGCATTCCATTGACCGAAGCCTCGGTCTATGGCGTCTTGTCGCTGATTGTCTGGACGCTCACACTCGTGGTGAGCATCAAGTACGCGCTGATCGTGATGCGTGCCGACAACCACGGAGAAGGGGGCATGCTGTCGATCATGTCCCTGGCCAGCAAGGGCTTGCCTGCCAACTCCAAGCGCCGCTTCGCCATCATCACGCTTTGCCTGATCGGTGCCTCGCTGTTTTATGGCGACAGTGTGGTGACACCGGCCATCTCGGTGATCTCTGCAGTCGAAGGGCTCGAGGTGGTCTCCCCCAGGCTCGCCCACTATGTACTGCCAATCGCCCTGGTGATCCTGTTTCTGCTGTTCTACGCGCAGAAGCTGGGGACGGGCAAGGTCGGAAAGCTCTTCGGTCCGATCACCATCCTGTGGTTCAGTTCGCTGGCAGCGGTGGGCCTCTACCAGATCGCGCTCAATCCTTCGGTATTGGTCGCGCTATCGCCAACGTACGCCATCAGTTTCATCATCAGCGACCCGGTCAAGAGCTTTGTCCTGCTGGGCTCGGTGTTCCTTGCCGTCACTGGTGTGGAGGCGTTGTATGCGGACATGGGGCATTTTGGCAAGAAGCCGATTCGCCTCGCCTGGTTCTTTGCCGTGTTTCCGGCCCTGGTCCTGAACTACTTTGGTCAGGGAGCCCTGCTGATCAGCAATCCGGCTGCCATCACGAATCCGTTTTACCTCGCGGTGCCGGAATGGGGCCGCGTTCCCATGGTGTTCCTCGCCACCGCAGCGACGGTGATCGCATCGCAGGCCACGATCTCCGGGGCGTTCTCACTCACTTCGCAGGCCATGAAGCTGGGCTATACGCCGCGCATGCGCATTCTCTACACCTCTGCCACCGAAAAGGGACAGGTGTACGTACCGTTCATCAACTGGGCCGTATTCGCGCTGGTGGTCGTTCTGGTGCTGGTTTTCAAGACTTCAAGCAACATGGCCGCCGCGTACGGCATTGCCGTTGCCGGCACCATGGTCGTCACCTCGCTGATGGTCTCGATTGTGGCGGTGCGGATATGGAAATGGAAGCCGATTGCATACATCCCCATGATCCTGGTGTTGCTGGTCATCGACTCCGGCTTCCTGTCTTCCAATCTGCTCAAGATTCCCGACGGCGGCTGGTTCCCTGCGGTGCTCGGCTTCCTGATCTACATGCTGCTGGTGACCTGGAAGCAAGGGCGGGCGCTGGTTTCGCGCCGCCTGTCGGAAGAGGCCCTCCCCCTGATCCCTTTCATCGAGAGCATTGCCATTGCGCCCCCTCATCGTGCCATGGGGACTTCCGTATTCATGACCACCTCCCCCAACATCGTGCCGCACGCCTTGCTCCATAACCTGAAACACAATCAGGTATTGCATGAGCAGGTGGTGCTGTTGACGGTGGCAACGGAAGAAGTCCCCCGCGTGGACGCCGAGAAACGTCTCGCTGTGGACCTGCTTGACGCCGGCTTTGTCCAGGTGATTGCGCATGTCGGGTACCAGGAAGACGTGGATATAGAGCAGATACTGACCAGTTGCGAGCGACGCGGGCTGCACATCGAACCGATGCTCACCTCGTATTTCCTGTCGCGCGAAAACGTGATCCCGACCGAGATGCCGGGCATGGCGCTTTGGCGCGAGTACCTGTTCGTCTGGATGTACAAGAATGGTGCGCGCGCTTCCGATTTCTTCCGGATTCCCGCCAATCGTGTGGTCGAGCTTGGTACGCAGGTCGAGATTTGACAAGCGAGTCGGCAAGCCTGCACAATAGCCCTATGCCATACCTCTTCGCCTTCCAATCCGTTGCCGGCAACCAGTTCCGACGCAGCCGCTTTCGCCCTCGCGGCGCGCGCGTGCGTTCACGACGATGACCCGTTCCCACAGTCCGTCAAGCACTCGTAGCCGCGCCAGACAGCGCGGCTTTTTCTTTTAAGATGCAATCATTCTTCCAAAGGATTCGCAATGAACTTCAAGGATTTCCCGGTCCAGGCGTTGATGGACATTACCTCCCGCCCTGAACTGGTCTTCGTCAGGGGCGAAGGCTCATGGCTATGGGACCATAACGGCAAGAAGTATCTCGACTTCGTTCAGGGATGGGCGGTCAACTCTCTCGGACATTCGCCCAAGTGCGTTACTGAAGCCCTGATCGCGCAGGCACCCAAGCTGATCACTCCCAGCCCCGCTTTCTACAACGAGCCGTCCATCAAGCTGGCGCAGTTGCTATGTGCCAACTCCTGCTTTCACCGCGTCTTCTTTACCAGCAGTGGCGCCGAGGCCAACGAGGGCGCGATCAAGCTGGCGCGCAAATGGGGCAAGAAGTACAAGAACAACGCTTACGAGATCATCACCACGACAGGCAGCTTCCATGGCCGTACCATTGCCACCATGTCTGCCTCCGGCAAGCCCGGCTGGGACGTGATGTTTGCCCCCCAGGTTCCGGGTTTCCCGAAAGCCGAGTTGAACGATTTGGCCTCCGTGGAAAAGCTGATCGGCGAGAAGACCGTCGCCATCATGCTTGAGCCGGTGCAAGGTGAAGGCGGCGTCAACTGCGCCACGCCGGAATTCATGCGGGGGTTGCGCGCCTTGTGCGACAAGCACAAGCTGCTGCTCATTTGCGATGAAGTACAGACCGGCATGGGCCGCCTCGGAACACTCTTCGGCTACCAGCACTTCGGCGTGGAGCCGGACATCATGACATTGGGCAAGGGGATTGGCAGCGGCGTACCGCTCGGCGCCCTGCTAGCCAAAGCCGAAGCAGCCGTGTTTGAGCATGGCGACCAGGGCGGTACCTACAACGGCAATCCGCTGATGACGGCCGTCGGCGTGGCCGTCCTGGGAGAAATGTTGAAGCCCGGTTTTCTGGAACACGTCAGGGCGATGGGCCAATACCTGAGTGAACGGCTGACGGCTCTTTCCCTGGAACTGGGACTGGGGGCAGAGCGCGGCATCGGCCTGTTGCGGGCGCTCGACCTGAAGGACGAAATCGGTGCAGCCGTAGTCTCACATGCGAGAGACCGACTGCAGGACGAATCAGGCTGGGCCAACATGGGCCTGCTGCTCAATTCCCCGCGCCCGGCGCTCCTGCGCTTCATGCCAGCCTTGAACCTGTCGCGCGCCGAAATTGACCAGATGCTGGAAGGCCTGCGCCTGACACTCAAGGCAGTACGAAAAGCCGGCTGAGCCAGCCGGTCACTGCCACTCAAGGCCATGCGATGAAGCAACCGCGTCGCGCCCTTGCCTGGCTTGCTGCCAAGGCGCCATGGTCACCGGAACATCTGCGGAGAATGGCTCCAGAAGCCATTCTCCGCAAGTTCTCACTCACCCAGGCTTGACTGCATCCTGTACCTGCGCCAACGCAGACTGATCTTCGATCGTTGTCAGGTCGCCAGGATCGCGCCCTTCACAGATTGCCTGGATCGAGCGACGCAGCACCTTGCCGGAGCGCGTCTTGGGCAGCATGGTCACAAAATGGACTCGGTGCGGGCGGGCGATGGCACCGAGCTGGGAATCGACCAGCTTCATCACCTCGCCTTCGAGCTTCATGCGCGCATCCACTGTGGCAATCGCATTGGCGTCCTTCACCACCGCGAAGCCGATGGGCACCTGCCCCTTGAGCTGATCGGCCACGCCCACCACAGCGACCTCGGCAATGCCGCTATGTGAAGAAATCGACTCTTCGATTTCACGCGTACCAAGGCGATGGCCGGCCACATTGATCACGTCGTCCGTGCGGCCGAGGATGAAGTAGCAACCATCCTCATCGCGGATGCCCCAATCGAAGGTGGAGTAGACCTGCTTGCCCGGCACACTGTCGAAATAGGTTTTGACAAAGCGCTCGTCATCGCCCCAGATTGTGCTCATGCAACCAGGCGGCAGGGGCGGCACGATGGCCACCACCCCCTTCTCGTTGATGCCCACCTCTTCGCCGGTGCTTTCATGCAGCAGCTTGACGTTGTAGCCGTACATCGGCATGCCGGGGCTGCCGAACTTGCGCGGCTTGTCCTCGATACCCATCGGGTAAGTCAGGATCGGCCAGCCGGTTTCGGTTTGCCAGTAGTTGTCCACCACCGGGCGCCCGAGGCTATCGGCGATCCAGCGCGAGGTTGGCTCGTCGAGCGGCTCGCCGGCCAGCCAGAGCGTCTTGAGCGAGGACAGATCGTACTTGGAGAGGTAGGCCGGATCCTGCTTCTTGAGCACACGGATGGCCGTCGGCGCGCTGAACATCACGCTCACCTTGTAGTCCTGCACAATCTTCCAGAGAATGCCGCCATCCGGTCGCACCGGCGTCCCTTCGTACATGATGGTGGCCATGCCCGCAATCAGCGGCCCGTAGATGATGTACGAGTGCCCGACCACCCAACCGATGTCCGAAGTCGAGAAATAGGTCTCGCCAGCCTGGCCGCAGTAGATGTGCTTCATCGACGCGGCCAGCGCTACCGCATAGCCTCCGGTGTCCCGTTGCACGCCCTTGGGCCGGCCCGTCGTCCCGCTGGTGTACAGGATGTAGGAAGGTTCCGATGATTCGAGCCATTCGCACGGCACCTGTGCGCCGGCATGCTGCGCAGCCAGGGTAGCCCAGTCCTCATCACGTCCGGCGACCATCGGCATGTCGGCGAGCTTGCGGTTGAACATCAGGACTTTCGCCGGCTTGTGGCTGGAAAGCCTGATGGCCTCGTCCAGCAAGCCCTTGTAAGGCACGACCTTGCCGGCGCGGGATCCGGCATCTGCCGAAATGATCAGCCGCGGCTCGGCATCTTCGATGCGCGAAGCCAGCGAATGCGAGGCGAAACCGCCGAATACCACCGAATGGATCGCCCCGATCCGCGCACAGGCCAGCATCGCAAAGGCCGCCTCGGCAATCATCGGCATGTAGATGAGGACACGGTCTCCCTTGCCGACCCCGAGTGCCTTGAGCATGGCCGCCGCCCGATTTACCTCATTGTGGAGTTGGCGGAACGAATAGGTGGTCTCCACGCCGGTCTCGGTCGAGATGTAGATCAGCGCCGGCTTGTCAGCCTGTGTCGTCAGCCAGCGGTCGACCGCGTTGTGGCACAGGTTGGTGGTGCCACCGACAAACCACCTGGCAAAGGGCGGGCGTGAAAAATCGCAGGTTGCGCGCGGTTTTTCCTGCCAGTCAATCAACCCGGCCTGCTCCGACCAGAACCCGTCGCGATCCTTCATGGACCGCGCATGAAACGCTTCAAACGCTGTCATCACTCCCCCGTGCGCTACGTGCCGTCGCCAGCCTTCGCTTTCTCGATTACGCGCTGCACCCGCACCTCTGCCGAGATGTTGGCGTCGCTTTCAAACACTTCGTCGCAAAACCGCACCAGCGGGTAGATCCGACGCGCCAGTTCGACCGCATACGGCGCAAGGGCTGCGGCCCTGCCGTCGGCCAGCATCGCCAGCGCATCGTCCAGAGAAGGTGTGGTTCGCGCCAGTTGCGGCACCGGTTTCACCTTGACCGCCTCTTCAAATATCAGGCGATCGCCCCCCGCATTCTGGGCCAACTGCATGCGCCGCTGCGCGATCACGAGCAGGTCGGCAAAGCTTTCCACTGTCTCGGCCGAGCTGTCACACGCACCAATGCTCGCCGAGATGCGCACGCTCTCGCCCTGCCAGGTGATGCGTGCGCCGCGAATCTCTTCGCCGATGCGCTGGGAAAAACGGACAGCAGACTCGCCGGTCGTGCCCGGTGACATGATGCCGAACTCGGCAACACCGGTGCGCGCCACGCAATCCTCCTTGCGCATGCGCGAATCGAGCAGCCGCGCAACGGCCACCAGAATCTGGTTGGCAACAGTGACGCCCACTTTGCCGCGCAGGGCCTCAAAATTGTCCAGCCCCAAACGCAGCACGGCGACCGGCGTGTTGTGCCGGCGCGCATACGAGTACATGGCCGAGCCCTGCTTGACCAGAAACCCCATGGTGTACAGCTGGGTCAGCGGATCGGTGGTCGCCTGCTCGGCCAGCATGACCCGGCTGGCATCGAGTTCTTCCTTGGTACGCGCCAGGTCGGACAAGGCCTCCAGGCGCGCCAGCAACTCCGCCTTGCCAATGCCTTTGGTGATGAAATCGGATGCACCGAGTTCGGATGCGCGCTTGCGCTCGGTCTCTTCTTCACTGCCGGAAATCATCAGCACCGGGATGTCTCGAATGCGGGACAGCTTGGAGGCCCGGATGCGCTCAAGGAGAGCGTACCCATCGACCACCGGCATGGACAGGTCGGAGATCACCACCTGAATGCCCGGGTCTTCCAGCAGCAGCTTCCAGCCGGCCTCCCCGTTCTCCGCTTCCCGCACATCGTAGGCATCCTTTACCGTTTTTGCGATGGAGGCCCTCACCATGCGCGAATCATCCACGATCAGCACGCATGGAGGCTTGGTCTTGACTTCGTTTGCGGCCATCGGCTACCCCTTCCACTCTACGGCACCAGCCTTACGCGCCCCTGACGCGACTCACCCCGGTATGCACAACCATCCACGGTGCCAGAGACACCCTTACGGACCGCACGCTGCAGTGTGCCCTG
>CAYUEG010000055.1:13865-22118 GCA_964443245.1 uncultured Burkholderiales bacterium
CTGTACCGAGACATTCTGGGATTCCAGCTACCGCGCAGCGCTCACCAGATCTGGCAATTCGGACGCACAGTGGAACGCACCATGCTGAGGCCGGGAGACCTGGTGTTCTACAACACCATGCGCCGCCCTTACTCTCACGTCGGGCTCTTTCTGGGCGAGGACACCTTCGTGCATGCGCCCGCATCCGGCGGCCGGGTGCGGACCGAAAACATGGGTGATCGATACTGGGCGGCGCGCTGGAACGGCGCCAAGCGCGTCGTGCCTTAGCTTCGCCCCGGCGACCACCGAAGCGGGGCCGCACCTCAACCGGACCGCAAACCTCAGGCCTTCAGGACTTCCGGATTGGCAATGTTCTTCGGCATGCCTTGCGCATACGCCAGAATGTTGCTGAACGCATCGCCGTAATACATCTCGTAGTTGCTGCGTTCGACATAGCCCAGGTGAGGAGTGCACACGACATTGGGCATCGCGAGCAGGGGATGCGTTGCGCCCAGCACCGGCTCTGCCTCATACACATCAACCGCCGCCAGGCCGGGACGGCCCGCCCTCAGGGCGTTCACCAGGGCGTCGGCCTCGATCAGCTCGGCCCGACTGGTGTTGACGAGGAGGGCATCGGTTTTCATGCGCGCCAAGTCGGCCGCCTTGACCAGACCACGCGTGTCGGCATTCAGGCGCACGTGCAAGGTCACAATGTCGCTGTCTGCAAAAAAGGCTTCGCGCGAAGGTGCAACCTCAAATCCATCAGCCCTGGCGGCCGCCACGGATCCTTCACGTCCCCATACCCAGACCTGCATGCCGAAGGCCTTGCCATAGCCGGCAACGATCTTGCCAATTTTTCCGTAGGCCCATACCCCCAGACGCTTGCCCTTGACCTGCCGGCCCAGCGTGTGCTGCCACAAGCCGCCCTTCAGTCGCGCCACCTCCTGCGGCAAATGACGCATGGCCGCCAGCAGCAACGCCCATGTCAGTTCCGCCGTCGCGGTCGGGCCACCGCTACCTTCAGCGACCGCGACGCCACGCGCCGTGCAATCGGCAACCTTGATGTGGTTCGATACCTTGCCGGTCTGGCTGATGATCTTCAGCTTCGGCATGCGGGCCAGAAGGGCCGGCGTGATAGCCGTGCGCTCGCGCGTCAGGACCAGCGCCTCGGCATCTGCAAAACGCGCAGCCAGTGTATCGATGTCTGCGACCGTATCGTTGTAGATGGTGACCTGATGACCACTCAACAGCTTGAAGGCATCAAGATGACGGACGCAATCCTGATAATCATCCGGGATGACAATGTGCATGAGATTCTCTTATTGGAAAAATGGAAAGGCGACATCGAGTCGCATGTGCAGCGCCCCACCGCTACAATCGCGCCCCGACATTCTATGCTTTCAATGCCATCTCGATGAAAACTCTCGACGTCAAAATTCTGGATGCACGCCTCGCGGACAACCTGCCCGCCTATGCCACCAGCGGCAGCGCCGGGCTCGACCTGCGCGCCTGCATTGATGCCGCGATCACCCTGGCTCCGGGTGAAACGCGCATGATCTCGACTGGCATGGCAATCCACATCGGCGATCCCGGTTACGCGGCACTGGTGCTGCCGCGCTCCGGATTGGGCTCGAAAAGCGGCATCGTGCTGGGCAACCTGGTCGGCCTGATCGATTCGGACTACCAGGGTGCGCTGATGTGCGCATTGTGGAACCGCAGCGCCGCACCATTTGAGCTCAAGCCCATGGAGCGCATTGCCCAGCTGGTCATCGTGCCGGTGGCGCAGGTGGCGTTCAACCTGGTGGAGCAGTTTTCCCAGAGCGACCGGGGCACGGCAGGATTCGGCAGCACCGGCAGCGCGTAGAAACGGCCGAAACCCTTGGTGGGAGCCACTCTTGGAGAGATCGCAAGGTTTCGCTACCGCCCCTTCAGCACCATCCCTCAGGGCATGATCTCGCCGCCGTTCGGGTGCAGCAGTTGGCCGCAGTAATACCGCCCCTCATCCGAAGCCAGGAACACGAAGGCTGACGTCATGTCCGCGGGCGTGCCCAGCCGCTTCATCGGCAGGCTCTGCGCATGCGCCGCTTTTGCCTCCTGCGAAAGCGGATCAAACCCGGTGTCGACCAACCCCGGGGCGACACCATTGACGCGAATGCCCCAGGGTGCCATCTCCTTCGCCAGGGCGCGCGTGAACGCAATCACGCCACCCTTGGCGGCCGAATAGGCCGTGTAGTTTTCACGCCCGATGTAGCCCAACTGCGAACACAAATTGATAATGCACCCGCTCTTTCTGGGCATCATTACTTTGGCAGTCTCGCGCGAACACAGAAAGGTGCCGCGCAAATGCACCGACATCATCTTTTCCCAGTCGGCAACACTCATCTCGATCAGGGGCTGCGGTCTCTGAATGCCGGCGTTGTTCACCAGAATGTCGATTGCCCCCAGTTCCCGCTCGACATCTGCAATCAGCGCCACCACCTCATGTTCCTGTGTGATGTCGGCCGGCTTCGCACAGGCGCGCCGGCCCGTTGCGACAATCTCCTCAACCAGAGAGCGCGCTTCGGATTCGCGCTCAACGTGGCAGACCGCCACATCCGCGCCCTCATCGGCAAACGCGAGCGCAACTGCCCTGCCGATGCCGGTGTTGCCGCCGGTGATCAGCGCAACCTTGCCTGCGAGTCGTCCACCGACCACGTCAGGCCACCGTACGAATCATGGTGCGAATCCGATACTCGTCCTGACGGCGTGTCCACAAATCGTCGCCTCGCGGCCGGAAAACATGCAATCCCCGCAAACCCTTGTCCCCCAATGGTTTCAGCGGGATGTTCTCTAGGCTTCCTCGATCTTCAACTCGGCAATCTTGCGGGTAATGGTGTTTCGCCCCATGCCCAGAAGATTGGAAGCCTCGATGCGACGCCCGCCGGTGTGCTTGAGCGCCACCTTGATCAGCGTGGTCTCGAACGAACGCGTCAGATCATCACCGATCGCCGATTCACCACCGGCGAGGCGACGGGTCGCCTCGCGTTCCAGCGCCTGGACCCAATCGCCCGCGGGTTCTCCCGTTGCACCTGCCGACTTTGTCTCGCGCAGATCCGCCGGAAGGTCGGTAATCTCGATGTTCTGCGCCGGCGCCATCACGGTGAGCCAGTGGCACACGTTCTCAAGCTGACGCACGTTGCCCGGCCAATCGAGTGTGGCCAGATACTTCAGGGCCGCCTCGGAAATGCGCTTGGCTTCCACGCCCAGTTCGCGCGCGCTCTTGGCCAGGAAATGCCGTGTCAGCAGGGGAACATCCTCCCGCCGGTCCGACAGGGAAGGCAGCCGCAAGCGGATCACGTTGAGCCGGTGAAAGAGGTCTTCACGAAACAGGCCATCACGCACCCGGCGCTCCAGGTCCTGGTGTGTTGCCGCAATCACCCGTACATTGGTCTTGATCGGCTGGTGGCCACCGACGCGATAGAACTGGCCGTCCGACAGCACGCGCAGAAGGCGGGTCTGCAATTCGGCCGGCATGTCACCGATCTCGTCAAGGAACAGCGTACCGCCTTCCGCCTGCTCGAAGCGTCCCCGCCGCATCGCCTGCGCGCCGGTGAAGGCGCCACGCTCATGGCCGAACAACTCCGACTCAAGCAGGTCTTTCGGTATCGCCGCGGTGTTGATCGCCACAAATGCCTTGGTCGCACGCGGGCTGTGGCGATGCAAGGCACGCGCTACCAACTCCTTGCCACTGCCGGATTCACCATTGATCAAGACGGTGGCGTGGGACTGTGACAAGCGGCCAATGGCGCGAAATACCTCCTGCATGGAAGGCGCCGCACCCAGGATTTCCGGTGTGGTTTCCGTGATCTCCTGGACCGATGTTTCGCGATCGGACTCCTCTATCGCGCGACGGATCAGTTCGATCGCGCTGTCGACGTCAAACGGCTTGGGAAGATATTCGAACGCCCCGCCCTGAAACGCTGCCACCGCACTTTCCAGGTCGGAGTAGGCCGTCATGATGATCACCGGCAGTCCCGGGTGCTTCACCTTGATGACGGACAGCAATTCCAGGCCCGACGCACCGGGCATCCGAATATCAGAAACCAGCACTTGCGGAGATTCGGTTTCGAGGGCGGTCAGGGCCTCGCCGGCGGAGGAGAACATGCGGCAGGCAATGTTCTCCCTGGCCAGCGCCTTCTCCAGCACCCAGCGAATCGACTTATCGTCATCAACAATCCAGATCGGCTTCATACTCTCTCTTGGAGCCGTCCCGGGAATGCCTTACCCGAGGGGCAATAAAATCTTGAAATCAGTCCATCCCGGCCGACTGTCACATTCAATCGTACCGCGATGCTGGTGGACGAATGCCTGCGCCAGGGTCAACCCCAATCCGCTACCGCCTTCCCGCCCGGAAACCAGGGGATAGAAAATGCGTTCACGGATCTCTTCGGGAATCCCGGGGCCGTTGTCAGTTACATGCAATTCCAGTGCCAAGCGAAACAATTCCTTGTGCAATGTCGCCTGGCGGGCGGCCCGGGTCTTGAGGCGAATCTCCGGCTTCGGCGTGTTGGCGCCGATCAGCGCCTGAGCAGCGTTGCGGGCCACGTTCAGCACCACCTGGATCAATTGTTCAACGTCGCCGCGCAGCTCCGGCAGGGAAGTATCGTAGTCGCGGATCAGGGCGATGCGCCCCGGAAACTCGGCCGCCAACAGACTGCGTACGCGCTCGAGTACCTCGTGGATATTGACGGCGGTAATGCGCGGGGTACGATGCGGCGTCAGCATGCGGTCCATCAGGGCCTGCAGCCGGTCCGATTCCTTCACGATCACCTGGGTGTATTCGCGCAGGCGCGCCTCCGGCAACTCGTGCTCGAGCAGTTGCGCCGCGCCGCGAATGCCGCCCAGCGGATTCTTGATCTCGTGGGCCAGATTGCGAATCAGCTCGCGGTTCGCCTCGGCCTGGTCGGCAATGCGCTCCTCGCGCGCCACCCGCAGGCGCTGATCGATCACCTGCAATTCCAGCAGAACCCGCACCGGGGGATGATGCGCGGGCGTCACCACACAGGCGACCAGAACCGGCTCCCTGCCCGGCGTCGCCACTTCCAGTTCCTGGGTGCGGTGGCTCCACTCATTCTCAACCACATCGACCAGCATGCGCGTCAGGGCCTCGCTGCCCAGCAAACGCCCCACGTGCCGCCCGGTCAGGTTCTTCAGGCTCAGCTCGAACAGGCTCTCCGCTGCGGTATTGGCGTGCACGATGCGAAAGGCGGCATCCGCCAGAAGGACAGCAGAAGGCAACAAGTCCAGCGCGCCATACACGGGCCCCAGCGGCGCTGGCGCGGACTGCCGCGGTCGGGATGTTCTCTTGGTTGCCATGGCCGATGTCAAACAAAAGAGCCGGCGCGCACGCCGGCTCGGTCAAATCCGGGGAATGGAAAGGAAGCTAGTCCCGGATGCTGCCCAGTTCACGCCGCAATGAAGCAATGTTCGATTCGCTCCGGGCCACGTCGGCCTTGAGCTTTTCGGTGCGATCCAGATAGCGCTGGTAGTTCTTCTCGTCACCCTTGCGCTCCGGCTCGCCGTTGTTGAATTCCCTGCGCAACTCGGCCAGCTTCTTCTCTTCGGACGCCAGTTCTTCCTCAAGTATCCTCTTCCGGTCAGTGTCGCGCGCCCGTTGGGCACCGCCATCACTGCGCGGTGCCGAAGGAGCCGGCTTGGCACTTGGCCCACTGCTGGCTCGGGGAAACGGCACCGTATTGACCGCATCGGTCTCGATGCGCTTGCAGCCCTTGACGTCGCCGACATTGCCGTAGGTAATGTTGCCATCCCGATCAACGCACTTGAACACACCACCGGCTGCCATCACTGGCGCTTCCGGATCAGGCTTTTCACGCTCGACAGCCGGGCGCGGCTTCCTGGCAGCCTGTGACTGGGCTTGGGTCTGTGCCTGAGCCGCAGAAAGGGACGCCAGCATCGCCACGAACACCATGCCTAAAACAAAGGATTTCATTGCACACCCCCGCGCTTGAAGGAGCTGGTCTGATATTGACCTGATAGCTTAACGCAATTTACTAAGATTTTGTTTACAAAAAGAAAAGGCACGCCGTCAGCGTGCCTTTTCCAGCTGCAGTTGCGACCGTTATGCGGAGTAGTACATGTCGTATTCGACCGGGTGGGTCGTCATGCGGAAACGGGTGACGTCCTGCATCTTCAGATCGATGTAGGCATCGATCATGTCGTTGCTGAACACGCCGCCACGGGTCAGGAACTCGCGATCCTTGTCGAGTGCTTCGAGCGCCTGGTCCAGGCTCGAGCATACGGTCGGGATCTTGGCATCCTCTTCCGGCGGCAGGTCATACAGGTTCTTGTCGGCCGGATCGCCAGGGTGAATCTTGTTCTGCACGCCGTCCAGACCCGCCATCATCATGGCAGTGAAGGCCAGGTACGGGTTCGACAGCGGATCCGGGAAGCGCACTTCGATACGGCGCGCCTTGTCCGACTGCACATAAGGAATCCGGATCGAGGCCGAACGGTTGCGGGCCGAGTAGGCCAGCTTGACCGGGGCTTCGAAGCCGGGCACCAGGCGCTTGTAGCTGTTGGTGCCGGGGTTCGTGATGGCGTTCAGCGCACGGGCGTGCTTGATGATGCCGCCGATGTAGAACAGCGCGAACTCGGACAACCCGGCATAGCCGTTGCCGGCAAACAGATTCTTGCCGTCCTTCCAGATCGACTGGTGCACGTGCATGCCGGACCCGTTGTCACCGACGATCGGCTTGGGCATGAAGGTGGCCGTCTTGCCGTAGGCGTGCGCCACGTTCTGCACGGTGTATTTGAGAATCTGCAACCAGTCGGCGCGCTGCACCAGCGGAGCGAACTTGGTCCCGATTTCGCACTGACCGGCATTCGCCACTTCGTGGTGATGGACTTCGACTTCGACCCCCTGCTGCTCAAGCAACAGGCACATCTCGGAACGCATGTCCTGCAGCGTATCCATGGGGGGAACCGGGAAGTAACCACCCTTGACCGGGGTACGATGGCCCTGGTTGCCCTGGCCATCGGAGCGGTTGTCCGAATCCCACGCAGCCTCAACCGACCATACCTTGCACGAAGAGCCGGACATGTCGACATTCCAGGCTACCGAATCAAACACGAAGAATTCCGGCTCCGGGCCGAAATAGGCCTGATCGCCAATACCCGACGACTTCAGGTAGGCCATCCCGCGCTTGGCGAGCGAACGCGGATCGCGGTCGTAGCCCTTGCCGGTCGACGGTTCCAGTACGTCACAGGTGAGGATCAGGGTGTTCTCGTCCATGAAAGGATCGAGGTGCGCGCTCTCCGGATCGGGCATGAGCAGCATGTCGGAAGCCTCGATGCCTTTCCAGCCGGCGATGGAAGAACCGTCAAAAGCATGGCCTTCGGTAAATTTGCTCTCGTCAAATGCCTTGATCGGCACGGACACGTGCTGCTCTTTGCCTTTGGTGTCGGTAAAACGGAAATCAACGAATTTGACTTCGTTGTCCTTCGCCATCTTCAACACATCGTTGGCTGTCATCGCCATTGTGATCTCCTGATTAAAAATCGAATAACCGCTAGTCTGTCTCTCGACCTGCAACACACCAGCAGGGTCGCGAAAGGTTTAGCAGGTTCCATGCCATCGCAGCCGTCGTGACGGCCCTGCCGATACGATTCGGCGACACCTGCCACGAAAAAACAGACGCGGATTGTGCCATATTCGAACGCACCGCCGCAGGGCGATTTTTGCACTTAATTAGTGCATTTGAATCAATGGTGCATTAATTTGGTGCGCACCACTCCTTGGTGACCCCTCACGCCCGGCGCCATCAAAGTGCTATTCTGAAACCTGCTTTCAGCATGCACCAGGTATCCATTACGCCCACCATTCTCCCCACCCAAACGCCATGAGACTGAACCGATTATTGCCTCTGATCGCCCTGCAGTGTGTCCTGGCGATCGCGCTGCCAGGTACCGGAAAGGCACAGGCACCGATCATTGACCGCAGCGCCGGCAAGAACAGTCTCGACGGTGCGCGGCTGGGAGCGACCAACGCGCGCGCCAACCTGCAGCAGGCGTTGGCGCAACAGCGCGAAGCGGACGAGCGCGTCGAACGTGCGACGAGCCAAGCCAAGGCGGCGCAGGCCGAACTTGACGCAGCACGCGCGCAACGTGCCGCGGCCATCAGGTCCGTGGAAGCCGCCCGCAAAGCGGAAGCGGATGCAAATGCTGCCCTGGAGCAAGCCCTCCGCGACCGGAAATAGACCATCGGCAGCGTACAAT
>CAYUEG010000056.1:0-21950 GCA_964443245.1 uncultured Burkholderiales bacterium
TCGGCGGCTTTGCGGGCGGCCTCTTCAGCAGCCTTGCGACGGGCTTCTTCCTCGGCGGCTTTGCGTTCCTGCTCCGCGCGCAGACGCTCGGCTTCCTTTCGCTGGATTTCCTCGCGCACCTTGCGCGCTTCCTCTTCGGCTTCCAGCGCGGCACGCCGTCGCTGCTCCAGCAATTCTGCCGGACTGAGTGCACTGGCTGCCGGCGCCGGTGCCAGCGCCGTGAAGTCAAGATCACTCCCGCCATCAATCTCATGAACCGAAATGGATCCGCTCGGGGGAGGAGCCGCCGGCGGATCGTTTTTGGCGACAAACTCGCGAATCAGTTCCAGTTCTATCAGCTTTTCAAAGATGGCGCGCAGCTTGATTGGTGAAACGCGGGAGAGCTTTTCCTGCAACTCCGCGAAATTGGATTTGCCGTCCACCAGGATGAGCGCCTGCCGCTCTTCACTGGAGAGCTTGAAGGCCTTCTTGGTGATTTCGAGCGAACCCTTGCCGGTTTTCGAGAAGATGCTGCGATTGTCCATGCGTCGATCAAGCCCCCATCAACCATTTTCGACCTGCGCGTCAGCGGAACCATGAGATTACCCGCAGCAGCGGCACGTGCCCCGGTGGAACCCCTGAACTCCCGCCCAAGGGAAAGCCGGGAACAGCAAGGTTAGCACGCCCCGGCAGGCGCGCCGCTACAATCGCCGGGTTGTTGCCGCTGGTGCCACATATCGTTCCCATGTCCTCGAATCCTGCGCAAGCTGCCACCCAGACGCTATCGATCACCGATGCGGTGCAACTGGCGGTCAGCCATTTGCAGAGTGGCAATCGCGCTGAGGTGGAGGCGTTGTGCCTGAAGATTCTTGAGGTCGAGCCGGAGAACCCGGACGCTTTGCACCTGACCGGTGTATTGGCTCACCTTGCTGGCAAGCAGGGCATTGCGCTCGCACTGATTGAAAAGGCAGTGCGCTGTGCGCCGGGCCAGGCGCAGTTTCACTATAACCTTGGGGTGGTGCTTGGTGCGCTGCGGCGCTCTGCCGAGGCCGTGGCGTCTTACCGCGAGGCTGCCCACCTCGAGCCACAGCACCCCTCGGCATGGCTCAACCTTGGCAACGCGCTCCTCGAGGACGACCGGATTGATGAGGCCGTACAGAGCTACCGTCAGCATCTTGCCGTGCGCCCGCAGGATGCGGCGGCGACGCTGGCGCTGGCGATCGCCCTGTATTCGGCGCGCCAGTTCGATGAGGCAGCGCCGATGTATGAACGCAGCGTGGCGCTGGCGCCGGATGATGCCCGCACCCACTGGGAGTATGCGCACCTCCTGCTGATGTGCCGCGACTACGCCCGCGGCTGGGAAGAGTATGAGTATCGTTTTGCGGCTGCAGGCTCGAATGTCTGGAATTATCCCTATCCCTTCGAGCGCTGGAATGGCGAACCTCTGGTGGGGAAAACCATCATCCTGCATGGCGAGCAGGGGCTGGGGGACGAGATCATGTTTGCCTCGCTCTATGGCGAGATGATTGCGCAAGCCGGCCACGTGATCATCTGCTGCCAGCCACACCTGGCGGCCCTGTTTCGCACCTCGTTTCCCCGGGCGACGGTGCATGAGCAGTTGCGCGCTGACGAGGATGCCTGGACGCGTCGTCCGGTGCCTTGGCTCAATACCACCGCGCCGATCCACTACCAGATTCCGTTTGGCAGTTTGCCCCGGCTGTTGCGCCGGGGCGCGGAGGGCTTCGCCGATCCTCAAGCCTATCTCGTGGCCGATCCGGCGAAAAGCCGTGTGTGGGCGGGCAAGCTCGGTCACTTGCGCCAACACCGTGTAGGCCTGTGCTGGGCCGCCAATCCGGCGATTCAGGATGCCGTGGCGGCGCGCCGCTCGCGCAAGAAGAGTCTGACGCTGGCTACTCTCGAGCCTTTGCTGGCGACGTCTGGCATTGATTTTGTATCGCTGCAGACCTGGGAAGCGGCGCGCCAGGTGGCCGATGCCGCGCCAGGCACCCGGGCGCGAATTCTGGATGTCAGCGCCTCGTTGCAGGATTTTTCCGATACCGCGGCACTGATGATGAACCTGGATCTGGTGATCACGGTGGATACGTCGGTGGCGCATCTGGCGGGCGCACTGGGCAAGCCGGTGTGGATCCTGTTGCCGTGGCAGGCGGACTGGCGCTGGCACGATTCGGGTGATTCAAGCGAATGGTATCCACGCGCGCGCTTGTTCCGGCAACCCGCGCTGGGTGACTGGGCGAGCGTGGTGCGCGCAGTCGGCAAGGCGTTGGCCCTACTGGGGGCAGCGTGAGCGGCACATTCGCTGCGGCGACCCTGGACTCGGCGGCTCCGGCAGATCCGCGCGCGGTACGTCCGGTTGCGGTAGCGGGTCTGTTTTATCCGGACGATGCTGACAAGCTGGCATCGATGGTCAGGCATCTTTTGGTGCTGGCGCGGGACGAGGAACGCAGCTCCGTTCCCAAAGTCCTGATCGTGCCGCACGCGGGCTACGTCTATTCGGGTCAGACGGCGGCGCGGGCCTATGCGCGGCTGAGGGCGGGGCGCGGCGTGATCCGCAGAGTGGTGCTGATCGGTCCGGCGCACCGCGTCAGCCTGCAGGGTCTGGCGTTACCGGACGTGCAGGCGTTTGCCACACCCGTGGGTCAAGTTGAGGTGGATGTGGCGGCGGTGCGGTTGCTGGCCGGGTTGCCGCAGGTTCGCCTGCTGGCGGCGGCGCACGCTGCCGAGCACGCACTGGAAGTGCAACTGCCGTTCCTGTTGGCGGTATTGGGGCAGTTCACCCTGGTCCCCCTGGTGGTTGGAGATGCCAGCCCTGAGCAGGTGGCGGAGGTGCTCGAGCGTGTTTGGGGCGCCGGGGAAACGCTGATTGTCATCAGCAGCGATCTCTCCCACTATCACGCTTATCGCGAAGCGATGCAGCGCGATGCACACACCGTGCAGGCAGTACTCGACGGCGTAGGCGAACTGGACCACGAGCAGGCCTGCGGCGCTACGCCGATCAATGGCATGCTAAGAGTGGCTCGCCGGCTCGGCATGCGGATCGAACTGGTGGACCAATGCAATTCCGGCGATACCGCAGGCGACCGCGAGCGCGTCGTGGGCTATGCATCGTTTGCAATCTACCATCGAGAAACAGCGGAAACCGTTGTGCCCCAATGGTTTCCGGCCGATGGTGGGGTGCGGCTCCTGGCGCTGGCCCGTGCCGCCATTGGGCAGGCGCTCGGCTTGGGTGCGGCAGCGGCGCTGTCGCGAGAACCTGCGAACGCGCCGGAGGAGGCCTGGCTTGAGCATGAGGCCGCAGTGTTTGTCACGCTGACGCGCAATGGCGCACTGCGCGGCTGCATTGGTACGCTTCAGGCGCGTCGGCCCTTGCGAGAAGACCTGGCCGCCAACGCGGTGGCGGCAGCGCTGCGCGACCCGCGCTTCCCGCCCTTGTCGGTGGCGGAGTTGTCGCAGGTGCGACTCGAAGTTTCGTTGCTCTCTGACCCGGTGCCGATCTCCTTCGCAAGCCAGGCAGATGCCTTGCGCCAGCTGGTGCCTCATGTCGATGGCGTGATCCTGGCGTCCGCAAGCCGGCGCGCGACCTTTCTGCCGCAAGTATGGGCGCAATTGCCTGAACCGGCGGCGTTCCTCGCGCAATTGAAGACGAAGGCAGGACTAGCGCCTGACTTTTGGGCTTCGCATGGCAATGAGGCCGTGCGTCTGTGGCGATATCGTGTGAGCAAGTTCGCTGAATGAAGGCTAAGCCATGAGCCATTTGGCGCGCTGGTGGCATCCCTTGCCGGATGGACGCATTCAGTGTGATTTGTGCCCGCGCGATTGCAGGCTGCACGAAGGCCAGCGTGGTGCCTGCTTCGTACGCCAGCGCAAGGAGGATGCGATGGTGCTGACGACTTATGGACGCTCCTCCGGATTTTGCATCGACCCGATTGAGAAAAAGCCGCTCCATCACTTTTATCCGGGTTCTTCCGTGCTTTCGTTCGGGACCGCCGGTTGCAACCTGGCCTGTCGTTTCTGCCAGAACTGGGATATCTCGAAATCGCGTGACATGGACAGGCTGGCCGCAGCCGCTACCCCTCAAGCGATTGCGCGAGCAGCCCGGGATGCGGGCGCACGCTCGGTTGCATTTACCTACAACGACCCGGTGATTTTTGCAGAGTACGCGCTCGATACCGCGGCGGCTTGTCATGAGATGGGAATCGCAACCGTCGCAGTGACCGCAGGCTATATCCATCCGGACCCCCGGGCTGAATTTTTTGCCGGCATGGACGCGGCCAATGTGGACCTGAAGGGGTTCAGTGAGCGGTTCTACGCCGATCTTTGTGCGGCACGGCTGGCAGAGGTACTGGATACCCTGGTGTATATCAAGGGACACACCGATTGCTGGCTGGAGATCACCACCCTGCTGATTCCCGGTGCCAACGACAGTGATGAAGAATTGCGTGAACTGGCGCGATGGGTGGCGGCAGAGCTGGGCCCGGACGTGCCGCTCCATTTCACGGCATTCCATCCGGATTTCCGGATGCGGGACGTACCCGCGACGCCGCTGGCGACGCTGCGGCGCGCGCGCGCCATCGCGCTGGACGCCGGCCTGCACTTTGTCTACACCGGCAATGTCCACGACAAGGAAGGGGGCAGCACGGCTTGCCCTGGATGCGCAACCCGGCTGATTGAACGGGACTGGTATGCCATTGCTGCCTGCCGTGTCGGCGATGTGGCGCGCTGTCCGGACTGCGGAACTCACATTGCAGGGCGCTTTGGACATTTCGAAGGCGCATTCGGCCCACGCCGGATACCCATCGCGATTAACGACTGAGGATAGACTGATGCCGCTGCTTTCCATCATTCGCCATGGCGAGACCGAATGGAATCGGCTACGCCGGATTCAGGGTCAAGGAAATAGTGTCCTGACTGACGCCGGACTGCGCCAGGCCGAGGCCGTCGCACGACGAATCAGGCAGTTGGCGCCAGGCAGGCTGGTGTCAAGTGACCTGGGCCGGACCATCCAGACGGCAGAACCGATCGCGATGGCCACCGGACTCACCCTGGAAACCGACACTGGTTTGCGCGAGCGGTTGTTTGGCGTTTTCGAGGGCCTGACGCCAGCCGAGATCGAAGGTCGTTATCCGGAGGAGCACGCGCGTTGGCAGGCGCGTGATCCGGCGTTCACGATCCCGGGTGGCGAAAGCCTGCTGGCGTTGCGCCAACGGGTTGGCGCAACGCTGGACCGGATTGCCAGCCAATCTACCGCAGATGTGGTGATCGTGACTCACGGCGGCGTTCTGGACGCGATATACCGGATTGCCCTGGGGCTCTCGATGCACGCCCCCCGTACCTGGAAACTGCTCAACGCGAGTGTGAATCAGGTGGAAATCAGCTTCACCGCCGGGGCCGCAGCGTGGCGCCTGCATGGCTGGGCTGATACGCTCCACCTGCAGCAGTCGGAAGATGATGTTGGCTAGGACGGTGAAGGTTCGTTACCGGGGTCCGGTTCGTTCGGTACCGGCACACGATAACGTTCATCGGCCCACGCACCCAGATCGATCAGCTTGCAACGTTCGCTGCAGAACGGGCGAAACGGGTTGGTGGTGGTCCACACCACCTCCTCGCGGCAAGTCGGGCAGCTTACAACGGAGGGCATGGGCTAAAGGTTGCAGAAAGTCAGTTCAAACGGGATGTTGGTATCCGCCTGCCGCGCCCGTGTCTGTGGTGCCCACTCATTGCCGGGCGAGGTAAATCGCACCATCAGAGCGTACTTGTTGGCACTGATCTCCGGCGTGAAAACGATATCATCGGCGAGTCGGATACGCACCAGCTGTGCCACGCGACCCGCCAGCATTTGCTGGAACTGGCCCTGCAAGGCAGTGAATTCGACCGGCTTGCCGCTTTCGCGCAACAAACGCAGCACGATGACCAGACCATCATGCAGCGGCAGCATCGGCGCCAGCCAAGACTTCAAATCAGCCTGTCGCAGGGCTGTCGGGCGATGCAGCCAGTAATGGTAGGAGGGCAAGTCGAACTGGCAGGCACCGCCGGGAATGCCGGTTCGGTTCTTGATGCTCATCAGCCATTCGTTCTCGCGCAGATGTTGACCGGTCTTGACGGCATTGGCTGAAAGGGATGCCAATGTACGCTCGATATCGCCGAGCACGCGGTCCAGTGTGTCCTGTGAAACGTCCGGGTTGCTGCGGAAGCTGTTCAGGGCTTGGCGTTGGCGCTCCAGTTCCTGCATCAGATCGGACTTCATGTCGGCCCGGCCGGCGACATCCAAAATGTCAAAAATCGATATCAGGGCCGCGTGATGGTCAAGCTCGTGCTCGGCCTCGACAAAATGCCGTGCCTTCTCGAACAAGTCTTCGAGCCGCAACAGGGTGCGGATGCGCTCGGACAGGGGATATTCGTAGGCGATCAACGCGGGCACCGCGGCGAGCCGGGCAGGAAAAGATGCGCGATTGTGAAGCATGCGGGCCGCTTTGACAATCTTGCGAAGCACCGGCGATTAACCCGACCCCCGGAACCGGGGGGAGAAAGGGGCGAACGGCCAGTTCAACCTGCCATCTGCAGGTAGCGTTGGTGCAGCGCTTCGACTTGCGGCGCCAGTGCCTCGGGTGCCCCTCCGTTATCGATGCGGTCGTCGGCCGCCGCCAGACGTTCGGCGCGCGTGGCCTGACTGTCCATGATGGCCTGCGCAGCTTCGCGTGACAAGGCGCTGCGCGTCATGACGCGCGCCAATTGCACCGCTTCAGGGCAATCAACAACGAGTATGCGGTCGAAACGGGCGCGCCAGTTGTCATCCGTGCGGCTGGCCTCCACGAGGAGCGGGATCATCAGAATGAGGTAGGGAAATTGGGCTGAAGCTGCCTGCCGCGCCGTCTCGGTGCGGATCATGGGATGAAGGATGGCTTCCAGGCGCTGGCGGTCGGCTGGATGGGAAAATACGTGGTTTCGCATCACTGCGCGGTCCATACGGCCGTCGGCCGCGATGAAGCGCTCACCGAAGGAGGTGCGAATCGCTTCAATGGCGCCGCCGCCGGGAGCGGTGAGGGCATGGGCAATCGCATCGGCATCAATGACCGGGACACCCTTTGCCTCAAACGCGGCCGCAACAGTCGACTTGCCACTACCGATGCCTCCGGTCAGCCCGACGGTAAAGCGGCGCGCGTGGACCATGGCAGAGATCAGAGCAATCCGAGATACAGCCGGGTTAACTCCGGCCCAAACAGCAAGGCGATGTAGCCGGCACAGGCAAGGTAGGGCCCAAACGGCATCGGCATTTCACGACCGCGCCGCGCCAGGATGATGAGAACAATGCCGAACACGGCGCCCACTACCGACGAAAGCAGTACGATCAGAGGCAGCATTTGCCAGCCCAGAAAAGCGCCCAAGGCCGCCAGCAACTTGAAGTCGCCAAAGCCCATACCCTCCTTGCCGGTGGCCAGTTTGAACAACCAGTAGACACTCCAGAGCACAAGATAGCCGGCCATGGCGCCGATGACTGCGGCAGCCAGCGGCACGAACGTGCCCGTCAGGTTGAAGGCCAAACCGAACCATAACAAGGGGAGCGTGATCGAATCGGGCAGGAGTGTGGTGTCGAAGTCGATGAAAGCCAGGGCGACCAGCGCCCAGGTCAGCAAGAGGCCGGCTGCCGTGGCTACGGTAGGGCCGAAGCGCCAGGCCACCAGGGCTGAGAGCAGGCCGGTGATCAGTTCGACGCCGGGGTAGCGGGCAGAAATGGCGATGCCACACGCTGAGCAGCGAGCGCGCAACGCAAGCCAGCTCAGAAGGGGGATGTTCTCGATCGCGCTAATGCGGTGGTTGCAGGCGGGGCAGTGGGAGGCGGGGGCGATCAGGTTGAAGCGGAGTTGCGTGGTAATCGTCTCGCCGCGCAACTCCGCAGCTTGGGCATGCCATTCCGCTTCCATCATCTTCGGCAGACGATAGATGACTACATTCAGGAAGCTGCCTACGCACAGTCCCACGACAAGGCTGAGCGCAATAAACAGGAGGGGCAGGCTGTGAAAGAGTTCGACCATCAAAATGACAAGCGGCGCCCGGGTGAGGCGCCGCTCAGATTGCGCTGGCGCGTGTTTAGACCGCGCCGCCCAGTTTAAAGATAGGCAGATACATGGCGACTACCATGCCGCCGATCAACGTGCCGAGCACCACCATGATCATCGGCTCCATCAGGCTCGACAGTGCCTCCACCGCATCATCAACCTCAGCTTCGAAAAAGTCCGCTACTTTGGACAACATGGAGTCGAGCGCGCCGGATTCTTCACCGATCGAGCACATCTGGATCACCATGGAGGGAAAAACGTTAGCGTTCTGCATTGCTACCGTCAGTGCGGTACCCGTCGAAACCTCACCCTGGATCGCTTTGGTGGCCTGCACGTAGACCTGGTTGCCGGAGGCACCACCAACCGAATCGAGTGCCTCTACCAGAGGCACACCGGCTGCAAACATGGTCGCGAGTGTGCGCGTCCAGCGCGCAATGGTGGCTTTGCGGATCAAGTCACCAAAGACCGGCATTTTGAGCATCAGCTTGTCCATGAATACCTGCATCGCGAAGGAACGCTTCCAGGATTCCATGAAAAAATAGAAAGCACCACCAATCGCGGCAAAAATGGCCCACCACCAAGCCACGAAAAAGTCCGAGATGCCCATCACGATCAAGGTGGGGGTGGGCAAGTCAGCGCCGAAACTGGTGAACACCTGTTTGAACGCCGGGATCACGAAGATCATGATGACCGCAGTAATCACGAATGCGACCACGATGATCGAAATCGGGTAGAAGAGTGCCGATTTGATCTTGCTCTTGATCGCGAGGATTTTCTCCTTGTACGTCGCCAGACGATCCAGCAGGGTCTCCAGAATACCGGCCTGTTCGCCGGCCGCGACCAGATTGCAAAACAGCGGGTCGAAATAAAGCGGATACTTCTTGAAAGCCTGATTGAGGCTTGAGCCGGTCTCGACCTCGGTTTTGAGTTCCATCAGGAGGCGGGCGACTGCCGGATTTGCATGGCCTTTGCCAACAATGTCAAAAGCCTGCAAAAGGGGTACACCCGATTTCATCATGGTGGCCAGCTGCCTGGTAAACAGGGTAATGTCCTTATCGGATACCTTTCCACCCTTCCCCATGCCCTGCTTCTTGATTTTGCCGACCAAGATGCCCTGGCGACGCAAGGTCGCCCGGACCACGGCGTCACCGGTTGCGCGCGATTCGCCGCGCACGGTTTTGCCGGCTTTGTCCTTGCCTTCCCAAACCCAGGTGAACTCTTTGGGTCCCTTAGAGGCGGCGGTTGCCATGTAGCTCTCCTTCCCTCAGACGTTATTCGTTGGTGCAGCCCAGAACTTCTTCGATCGACGTCAATCCCTGCTTGACTTTGACCAAGCCGGACTGACGCAGAGTGCGAACCCCTTCGCGCCGCGCCTGTCCGGCAATGTCCATGGATGTGCCATGCTTCAATATGATACGCTGAATTTCGTCTGAAATTGGCATCACCTGGTACAGGCCGACGCGCCCCTTGTAGCCGCTGCCCTTGCAGCGTTCGCAGCCTACTGGTTTGAACGCTTGCCAGCTGCCGTCCAGATCTTCTTCGTGGAACCCGGCTTCCAGCAGGGCTGCCTCGGGAATCACGACGGGCTGCTTGCAAGCGCACAGACGTCTTGCGAGGCGTTGTGCGGTGATGAGGATGACGGCGGAGGCAATGTTGAACGGGGCGATTCCCATGTTCAACATCCGGGTGAGGGTGGTCGGGGCATCATTGGTGTGCAGGGTGGAAAACACCATGTGGCCCGTCTGTGCAGCCTTGATCGAAATGTCTGCGGTTTCGAGATCCCGGATTTCTCCCACCATGATGATGTCCGGATCCTGCCGCAGGAATGACTTTAGCGCTGCCCCGAACGTGAGGCCGGCGCGGTCGTTGACGTTGACCTGATTGATGCCGGGCAGGTTGATCTCGGCGGGATCCTCGGCAGTGGAAATATTGATTCCTGGCTGGTTCAGCAGGTTCAGGCAGGTGTAGAGCGATACGGTTTTGCCCGAGCCTGTCGGGCCGGTTACCAGCACCATGCCGTAGGGCCGATGGACGGCATGCAGCAATCGCGCTTTCTCTTCCGGTTCATAGCCCAGAGCGTCGATTCCCAGGGTAGCCTGGGAGGGATCCAGAATGCGCATGACGATCTTCTCGCCGAACAGCGTCGGCAGCGTCGAGACCCGAAAATCGATAGCGCGATTCTTGGACAGTACCAGTTTCAGCCGGCCATCCTGGGGAACGCGCTTCTCGGAGATGTCGAGCCGCGAGATGACCTTGATGCGTGCGGCCAGCTTGTCCTTGATGGCGATGGGCGGCTGGGTGATTTCCTGTAGTACGCCGTCGATGCGAAACCGAATCCGATAGTACTTTTCGTAAGGCTCAAAGTGCAGGTCGGAAGCTCCCTCGCGGATTGCATCGGTCAGCATTTTCTGCAGGAATCGCACTACCGGTGCATCGTCGACATCGGCGGCTCGGGTGTCATCGGTGGTGGCCTCGGCCTCGGTGTCGCCGAACTCCAGACTTAGCTCATCATCACCGACATCGAGCAGGGCCGCAGCGGGCGAGTCGGTCAGGCTGGAAACGATGGCAGCCAGCTTGTCGTCTTCCACCACAATCGGGTCGATTGCCAGGGAAGTTTGGAACTTGATCTGGTCAAGCGCCTGAGAGTTGGTCGGATCGGAGAGAGCGACCGATAGGCGGTTACCGCGTCGGGCCAGTGCCACCACCCGATGCTGAGACATCAGTTTCTTGTCGATGACATCCTTGAGCAGCTGCGCTGCATCGAGCGATGTCAAGTCGAGCAGTGGGTAACCGAAGGTGCTTGAAGCGAACAACGCCACCTCACGTGTGGTCATCCGTTTGGCCATGACCAATTGCTCGATAAATCCCGTGCCTGCAGAACGGCTCCGCTCATGGAGCCTGTCGGCTTCTTCCAGCGGCAAGCGACCGGATTGCACCAGCGCTTGGGCCAACCCTGGGAGATTGTGAGGAGAGATGGGCGCTGCCATGGTCCGAGCTTCCTTGGCTGCCGGGTGCCTTCACCGCGGAACCGACAGATGATGCCGCGATTGTGCGGTTCTGTAAAGCAGGGCTATCCTGGGTCACGCGCCATGACGGGCCGGTGCAACCTGGCTGTGCGAACAACCCGTTCATGCGCTTGCAGGATGTCGATTGCGCAATCCGCAAGCTTGATGCTGACGCCGGCTTCCGGCAGGTCACGCAGGTGTTCAATCACGAGCCCGCTGAGCGTCTTCGGGCCGGTTAACGGAAACGTCAGCTGCAGTTGCCGATTGAGGTCGCGCAGAAGCGCACTGCCTTCCACGATGACGGTGCCATGCGCATCCCATGCCACGGCACCCGATCGTCGTGCCGGCGTGACGGTGGTGAACTCACCGATCATCTCCTCAACGATATCTTCCAGCGTCACCAGCCCTTGCAGTTCACCGTACTCGTCCACCACCAAGGCGACCCGCTGGCGATTTTCCTGGAACAGCTGGAGTTGCTGAAAAACCGGAGTGGACGCCGGGACAAAATAGGGCTCCGTGACCAGCGCGAGTAGGCGTTCGCGTGTCACCGTACCTGCCACCAGCAGGCCTGATGCCCTTTGTACCAGAAGCATTCCCTTGACATTGTTGATGTCGCCATCATGCACAATCAGTCGCCGATGGTTGCTGCTGGTCAGGGTGCGAGTAAGGTCCTCTGAGTCGTCTTCCAGGTTCAACGTCTCCAGACGGGTTCTGGGTACCATGACGTCATCAACGCGAATCTGCTCAAGATCGAACAGGTTGAGCAGGATGCTCATGTGTTTTTTTGGTATGAAGTGCGCCGACTCAAGCATCAGCGCCCGTAGCTCGGCTGGCGTCAGGCGTTGACCATCCGAGGCACTATCAATGTCAATGCGGACGGCGCGCAGGAGCAGGCTGACAAAAATATTGACGAACCAGTAGGCTGGAAATGCGATGACCACCAAAGGCTTGAGCAAGTAACTGGCAGGTAGTGCAATTCGTTCCGGATAGGTGGCGCCAATCACCTTCGGCGTGATTTCGGCGAATACGATTATCAGGAATGCAACCGCCCCGGTTGTGATGGCGAGCACCAATTCGTTGTTGCCGAACTGGTTGATGGCCATTGCCGTCACGAGCGTCGAAATGCCGGCGTTGATCAAGTTGTTGCCGATCAGGATCACCGAAAGGAGGCGGTCGGTTCGTGCCAGGAGGTCAGCAACTTGGCGCGCGCTGCGGCTGCCCTGCGAAGCCAAGGCCTTCAGGCGGTATCGGTTGACCGCCATCATGCTGGTTTCCGCGATTGAGAAAAAGGCAGAACACAGCAGTAGCACCACAAGCAGTGTCAGTTGGCCTGACAGGGGAAAGTCGCTCAAGCGGTTCCTATCCCGAAGGGACGCCTACAGTATCGAAAGAGGCCGGACAACTGTTACCCGGATCAATCAGCGGCGGGGCAGGAAGCTGGTCGGGGTGAGAGGATTCGAACCTCCGGCCTCTACGTCCCGAACGTAGCGCTCTACCAGGCTAAGCTACACCCCGTTACCTTGATGCGCGCAGACAAAATCAACTCGTGCGCTCTACAGCAACAACGCAGAATTGTAGCAAAGTTTGCTTGGATTCGGATTCCGTCAGCCCGCTTAGGCACGCGCGTGCCCGCGCTGCTTCTGCCTGGGCCAGACGATGGGTGTATCCGATGGCATCGGTGGTTGCCAATGCGTTCTGGATGGTCGAAAGTGCGACCGAACCTGGTTCCGTGATTGCCATCCTTGCCGCAGCCTTTTCGGCTGCGGTGCCACAAGAGAGTATTCTGATCAAGGGGAGTGTGGGTTTGCCCTCGGCAAGGTCGTCGCCAACGTTTTTGCCGGTGGCGCCAGCATTACCTACATAGTCAAGCACGTCATCGGTGAGCTGAAACGCGGTTCCCAGACGCATGCCGAACTCGGCCATGCGCTCTTTGGTCGAACGATCGGCGCCGGCGACGATGGCGCCGAGGCGTCCGGCCGCCTCAAACAGCTTGGCAGTCTTGTAGCGGATAACTTGCAGATACGCTTCCTCGCCCACGTCTGCCTGACCGATGTTCATCAACTGCAGGACTTCTCCCTCGGCGATCACATTGGTGGCTTCCGAAAGGACATCCATGACTTCCATGGAACCGACCTCAGCCATCATCTGGAACGCCCTGGAATAAAGAAAGTCTCCCACCAGTACGCTCGCCGCGTTGCCGAACATTGCGTTGGCGGTCTTTCTGCCGCGTCGCAGTTCGGATTCGTCGACCACATCGTCATGAAGGAGTGTCGCCGTATGGATCAGTTCGATTACAGCGGCAAGTTGATGTGCCTGAGGGCCTTGATGTCCCAACGCTGCGGCGACCAGCAGGAGCAGGCGCGGACGCAGCCGCTTGCCGCCCGCACCGATGATGTAGTCGGCGATTTGGGACACCAGTGCAACATCGGAGTGGAGCTTGGCACGAATGACGGCATCAACGTCCGTCAGTGCTCGCTCGGGGGACATGTTGGGCGATTCGTAGGATTTCATGCTTTGCCGCAGGCTGCACAACGCAGTCAGGCTTGGGAGGAACCGGGACGTCGGACCTTGATCGCGGAGTGTCGAGATCATCGATCCAGACCGAATCATAGCCGAACGGGCAGCCACCCCCTGCCAAGCGGCGACATATTGAGGTTGGGGAAGACGTTGAACCCTTTGACTTGATTGACTTTTTCGGATATCATCTAGGGTTCCTCGAATTCGTCGGGGGGCTCGGTTAGGAACTGTACAGGCCGAGGGTCTTTTTAAGGAAATCAACCATGTATGCGGTCATAAAAACTGGCGGCAAGCAGTATCGCGTCGCGGCCGGCGAAAAACTAAAGGTAGAACAGATACCAGCAGACATCGGTCAGGAAATCATTCTCGATCAGGTGTTGATGGTGGGGGAGGGGGCAGGCGTGACAGTCGGTGCTCCCTTGGTGGCAGGGGCTTCAGTGAAGGCCAAGGTGCTTGCGCACGGCAGGGCCGACAAGGTGAAGATCTTCAAGTTGCGGCGTCGCAAGCATTATCAGAAACACCAGGGGCACCGCCAAAACTACACCGAGATCGAAATCTCGGCTATCAACGCTTAAGGAGTGCGGTCATGGCACACAAAAAAGGCGGCGGCTCTACGCGTAACGGTCGCGAGTCCGAGTCGAAGCGGTTGGGCGTAAAGCGCTACGGCGGCGAACATGTTGTTCCCGGGAACATCCTGGTCCGCCAGCGAGGAACGGAGTTTCATGCAGGTGACAACGTCGGTGTGGGCAAGGATCACACCCTCTATGCAACTGCAGAAGGAAAGCTCCTGTTTGCAGTGAAGGGGCCGCAACGGCGACGCACGGTCAGCGTGCTGACGGCCTAGGCCGCGCCGAGCGAACCGGAAGCCCAACTGGTTTGCGCCGGTTGGGCTTTTTCATTGCATCTTGTCTGTTGGCGTGCCCCGCTGCTGCGGCGAGTTGCAATCTTAAATGTTCGCATTCTCGGGGCGTGGATCCGGCGATGATTGCTCGCCAGAAGGTAGGAGTGTCCGGTGAAGTTTATTGATGAAGCCCGTATTCACGTCAAGGCCGGTGACGGTGGTCGAGGCATGTCCTCGTTTCGCCGTGAAAAGTTTGTTCCCGAGGGTGGCCCGGATGGTGGCGATGGCGGACGCGGTGGCAGCGTTGTCGCGGTAGCTGATCGAAACCTGAATACGCTCATCGATTTTCGTTTCGCGCGTATCCATCGCGCCAAGAACGGGGAAGCGGGGCGCGGCTCTGATCAGTACGGACGCGGAGCGGACGATATTGTGCTGCGCATGCCGGTGGGTACGGTCGTTACTGATGAAGTCACTGGCGAGGTTATCGCCGACCTTACCGTCGACGGCGCCAGAGTTGTGCTGGCGCGAGGCGGGAATGGCGGGCTGGGCAACATCCATTTCAAGTCAAGCACCAACCGTGCACCACGGCAGTACACAACGGGTGAGGAAGGGGAGGAGCGTGACCTGAAGCTCGAACTGAAGGTGCTGGCCGATGTGGGCTTGCTTGGAATGCCCAACGCTGGCAAATCGACCTTTATCAGGTCGGTCTCGAACGCCAAACCCAAGGTGGCAGACTATCCGTTCACCACTCTCCATCCGAATCTGGGAGTAGTGCGCGCCACTGACTCGATCGATTTCGTGATCGCGGACGTGCCAGGACTTATCGAAGGCGCAGCCGACGGTGCAGGGCTGGGCATCCAGTTCCTAAAGCACTTGCAGCGCACCCGCCTCTTGTTGCACTTGGTCGACTTGGCACCGTACGACGACGCGGTCGATCCGGTGTTGGAAGCACGCGCCATCATCGGTGAGCTGAAGAAGTACGACAAGGCACTGCACAGCAAGCCGCGCTGGTTGGTACTCAACAAGGTCGATTTGTTGCCGGACACAAAGGAACGCAAGCACCGTGTTGCCGAGTTCGTGCGGCGCATGCGCTGGAAAGGACCCGTCTTCGAGATCTCTGCCATATCAGGTGCGGGTTGCCGAGATTTGTGCAGGAAAGTTGGCGAGTATCTCGCGGAACGGCGTGTGGCAGAGAAGTCATGAGCACCGTTTCGCTTGCCAAGCGCATTGTTGTCAAGGTGGGTTCCTCGCTGGTCACTAACGAAGGGAGAGGCCTGGACGGTGCGGCCATTGCGCGCTGGGCTCAGCAGATCGCTTCCCTACGGGATCAAGGGAAAGAGGTGGTGCTCGTCTCCAGCGGAGCGATCGCCGAAGGGATGCAGCGACTAGGCTGGGCAAAACGGCCGCATGCAATTCACCAATTGCAGGCAGCAGCTGCGGTAGGCCAAATGGGTCTGGTGCAGGTTTATGAATCCTGCTTTCGCCGGCATGGCCTGGAAACCGCGCAGGTATTGCTGACCCACGACGACCTCGCTGATCGCAAGCGCTATCTCAACGCGAGGTCGACGCTTCTCACACTGCTGTCTTTGGGCGTCATCCCCATCATCAACGAAAACGATACGGTGGTGACCGACGAAATCAAGTTTGGGGACAATGACACGCTTGGCGCGTTGGTAGCCAACCTGATCGAGGCCGACGTGCTAGTGATTCTGACCGACCAACCGGGCCTGTTCACTGCCGACCCGCGGCGGGATAGCGCCGCTACGTTGGTCGGTGAGGCGATGGCGGGTGACGCCGGTCTGGAGGCTATGGCGGGCGGGGCTGGCTCTTCGCTCGGCAAGGGTGGCATGATCACCAAGATCTTGGCCGCCAAGCGCGCTGCAAAAAGTGGCGCGCACACGGTCATTGCGTCCGGACGTGAGGCAGACGTACTTACACGCCTGGCTGCCGGCGAGGCCATTGGCACTCATTTGAGGGCAGCGACCCAGGCTGTTTCGGCCCGCAAGGCTTGGCTTTCGGATCATCTTCAAGTACGGGGTTCACTGACTTTGGATGCTGGCGCCAGTCATGCGCTGCGGGCTGGCGGCAAGAGTCTGTTGCCGGTTGGTGTGGTAGCCATTTCCGGTGACTTTGAACGCGGAGAAGTGGTTGCAATCCGGGCCGACGATGGCAAGGAGATTGCGCGGGGTTTGACCAACTACGCCTCCAGCGAGGCACGCCTCATCATGCGCCGGCCCTCTGGCGATATTGAGGCGCTGCTCGGGTTTGTATCCGAACCCGAATTGGTACATCGCGACAATTTGGTGCTGATCAGCTAGCGCAGCATCGGACGTCCACAGCCGGCCGCTGGCTGTTCAGTTGGCCAAAGGTCAATTCCGGTATCTCGTGTCAGGCAATAATGAATAAGCCCCGCGCAAGCGGGGCTCATTCACCAAAAGGCAACGGGGTTTAAAGTTGCTTCAAGAGGGTTTCCGCGTTGCTGACCTCGAATTTTCCCGGGGCCTCGCGGTTCACACTCTTTACTACGCCATTGTCTACAAGCATGGAAAACCGGTCGGAGCGAACGCCCATGCCACGCGCGGTCAGATCAAGCGTCAGCCCGAGTTTGGTCACATAGTCTGCGCTCCCATCAGCCATCATGCGGATCTTTCCGCCTGACTTCTGATCGCGGCCCCATGCACCCATGACGAATGCGTCATTCACCGAAATGCACCAGATTTCGTCTACCCCCTTTGCCTTGAGGGCGTCGTAGTGAGCCAAGTAGCTCGGAACATGCTTGGCCGAGCAGGTGGGCGTGTAGGCTCCTGGCAGGCCAAAGATGGCAATCTTTTTTCCCTTGACCAACTCTTCGACCTTGAACGAATTCGGTCCGATGCTGCATCCATTGCCTTCCACTTCGATGAACTCATTGAGAGTGCCTGGAGGAAGGGTTTCTCCGACTTGAATTGTCATACTTATGCTCCTTGGGATGAGGTTAATGGGACCTGATTGAGGCAGAAAGCGACAGGACTCAGCGTATTATTGTAGCTTCCAGCGGATGTTGTGGATAACATAAACACTACTGGTGCCAAGGAAATTGGCGCAGAGTGTCGAGGAGGGAGTCATGACTGTCATTGCGATGGGCAGAGAATTGGGTAGTCGGGGGAAGAGGATTGCCGATGGCGTGGCCGCTGCGCTTGGATTGCCGGTGATTCACTATGAGGTGATTGACCACTTGTCTGATCGTTCCCGAGTCCGCCGTAGCCATGTGGTGCGGTTGCTTGATGCGCAGGATGATCCACATTCGGACCTAACGCCTGACCATACGCTGCCGGCGATCCTGTCCGCATACGAGATTCTTGAACTGGCCTCTTTGCCTGAGGGTTGCCTGTTGCGTGGATGGGGTGCATGCGCGTTGATGCGCGAGGTCTCCAGCGTGTTGCGAGTGCGCGTCACCGCCCCCAAGGCGGAACGACTTGCCGTGCTGCAGTCGAAATTTCCGACCGCAGAGGAAGATCGATTGAGGGCAGAGATTGAATTGTTCGATGAGGCCCATCGGGCCATCATGCGCCGGCACTTTGGAGTGGAATTTGACGATGACTCGCTCTACCACATGAGCCTCGATACCAGCGTGACGCCGGTTGAAGAGTGCATTGAGCGGATCGTGGCAGCCTCGCGGGATGAGCGGTTTTCTGCCACGGATCAGTCGGCGCGGCGCCTTGCAAGCTTGATGACTGAGGCGCACGTAAAGGCGCTGCTCAAGCTCCACCCTCCGACCCGTCAGATCGCCATTGAGGTGGCGGCTGACCAAAAGGTGGTTCACTTGCGCGGAACCGTCGCCAGTGCAGAATTGAAAGCTCGCTGTGAATTGGTTGCATGGCGTGTCCCCGGGATTGAAGGCGTCCACAACGCCCTGGCTGTGGCGGCATAGCTTGCGAACGGTGCGGCGTTTCCAGATTGCGGCGAGGCCGGCGAATCATCGCAGGCCGGGCATGCCGCCTCCCATGAATCGGCCCATGCCCCGCATCATTTTTTGAAGGCCACCTTTTTTCATCTGTTTCATCATGGCCTGCATCTGCTCAAACTGCTTGAGCATGCGGTTGACGTCCTGAACTTGCACGCCCGCACCTTTGGCGATTCTCTGTTTGCGTTTGGCCTTGATGGTGTCGGGGTGTGCGCGCTCCCCCGGCGTCATCGAGTTGATGATGCCTTCCATGCGGCGGACGTCTCGTTCAGCGCGGTCCATATCGGCGTTTTGCGCTGCGCCGGCCAACTGGGCAGGTAGCTTGTCGAGCATCGAGGAGAGCCCTCCCATCTTGCGCATCTGGCCAATCTGGCTGCGAAAATCTTCCAGATCAAAGTTTTTGCCGGATTTGAACTTGTCGGCGAGCTTCTTGGCCTCATCCAGATTGACATTTGCCTGAGCTTCTTCCACCAGCGAAAGAATGTCGCCCATGCCAAGAATGCGACTGGCCATGCGCTCTGGATGGAACGACTCGAGCCCCGTCAGTTTCTCGCCGATGCCGACAAACTTGATCGGCGCGCCAGTGATGTGACGCACCGACAAGGCTGCACCACCACGTGCATCACCATCCAGTTTGGTCAGAATCACGCCTGTCAGAGGCAGGGTCTCGTGGAACGCCTTGGCCGTATTGACAGCATCCTGCCCGACCATGGCGTCGACGACGAACAGTGTTTCCACCGGCTTGAGCGTCTCGTGCAGGGCGGCAATCTCCCGCATCATGGCCTCGTCGATGCCCAGCCGCCCGGCGGTATCGACGATCAGGACGTCGTGATAATGGGTCTTCCCCCAAGCGACTGCCTGGTTTGCGATTTCGCCGGGCTTTTGGTCTGGTGTGGAAGCGAAAAAATCGACGCCTGCCTGACCGGCGACGGTCTCCAACTGGCGAATGGCCGCAGGCCGATAGACATCAGTGGAAACCAGTAGCACCTTCTTCTTCTGCTGCTCTTTCAGCCAGCGGGCGAGCTTTCCCGCAGTGGTGGTTTTCCCCGCCCCTTGCAAGCCGGCCAGCAAGATAACCGCAGGAGGGGTTGTTGCAAGGTTGAGCCCGCTTGTCTCCCCGCCCATGATCTGGGTCAGCTCCCGATGCACCACACCAACTAATGCCTGTGCGGGGGTTAGCGAGCCAATGACTTCCTGACCCTGCGCGCGCTCCTTGATGCGTGCCACGAGATCCCGGACGACAGGCAGAGCCACGTCGGCCTCGAGTAAAGCCTGGCGAACTTCGCGCAACATTTCAGCCGTATTGGCCTCAGTCAGGCGCGCCTCGCCACGCAGTGTCTTGATCGCCTTGGATAAGCGACTTGTCAAATTGTCCAGCATGCTTGCACTACAATCGAAAGGTGCTCTCCATTCTACTCCACGGCCTTGCTGCAGTCCTGTATGCCGCACTGGCGGCATACTTCTGGCAGACCCGCTGGGGCCGACGGCCCGGCCCGGCAAGGGATGGTCATGCCTTGATTCCCGGGCGGGTTTCGGCGCCGGCTGGCGGATTTCACTGGTGGGAGCGCGCCGTGCTGGTGGGAGGGGTAACGCTGCATGGGGCGCTTCTGGCCGACGATGTATTTGGCGGGGGACAGTTCAGGTTCGGGTTTGCCCACGCGCTATCCATGATGGCTTGGCTTGCTCTGGTCTTTTATGGCGTGGAAAGTTTTGCCTATCCACTCGAAGGCATGCCTGCGTTGGTATTGCCGCCGGCCGCGCTGTCGGTCATGCTGCCGGCCTTGTACGAGGGGGCTGAGTTGAGTGTTCGCTTGCAAGCTCCGGCTTTCATAGCGCACGTCATGATTGCCATGTTTGCGTATGGATTCATCGCCATTGCTGCGGCGCACGCCGTCTTGATGATGGTGATCGAACGAAAGCTGCATGCCAAGTCCCGCAGTGCGCCCCCGCGAGGTTTGCCTCCTCTCTTGACAATGGAGCGCTTGTTGTTCCAGATGATCGGCCTGGGATTCCTGTTTTTGACCATGACGGTTGCCAGTGGCATCGTTTTTTCAGAGGAGATTTTCGGGCGCGCGCTGACGTTCGACCACAAGACGGTCTTCGGTCTTCTTGCCTGGGTGATTTTTGCCGTTCTGTTGCTGGGGCGAATGGCCTATGGCTGGCGCGGCCGAACTGCGTTGAACGGCACGATGGCCGGTTTTGCAGCCCTTCTCCTCGCCTATATCGGCAGTCGATTCGTGCTTGAGGCTCTGCTCGGGCGGGTTTGATGGGAAAGCTCGGGCTTCTTTTGCTGCTAGTTTTGGTCGTTATCCTGTGGCTACGATTCGCGGTTTCGGCCAAGCGCAAGCCTGAGCAGCGTAAGTCCGATGAGCCATCCGGACGTTTTGAGGACATGGCTGAATGCGCATACTGCGGTGTGAACGTACCTACCAGCGAGGCCCGTCAAGGCCCGTCCGGAGTTCGATACTGCTCTGATGCGCATCAAAAGCTTGCGGGCGACTAAGGCAGCCGATGTCGCTACCTAACGCCTACAAGGCCGTGCCGCTCCCACCTTATGATCAGGCGGTACCGGACGCATTCTGGAAGTCGCTTGGTTACTTCAATTTGTCAAGGATGGTATTGGCCGGCGTACTCCTTGGCATCATTCTCATGTATCGCGATGGCAGGGTTTTTGGCAATAGCGATCCCGCATTGTTCTACAAGACCGTCATTGTCTATTTCTTTCTCGCACTCGGCTTTGGCTGGGCGTTGCGCAAGGTGCGGACTGTCTTTGGCGCCCACCTTGCCATTCAGGCAATTACCGATATTGTGGTTGTCAGTCTGATGATGCATGCGAGCGGTGGCGTGAGATCCGGCCTAGGTATCTTGCTACTCATGCCGCTTGCTGCGGCCGCTTCGGTATCTCGTGGCCGCATGTCATTGTTTTTTGCGGCACTGGCCACATTTGCCCTCCTGGTCGAGAACACTTACTGGGTATTGCAGCATGAAGCTGGTCTGGCGGACTACCTGCCTACCGGCATGCTTGCGGCCACGTGTTTTGCCGTCGCCCTCGCGACGAACCGGCTGGCGCAGCGTCTGGTGACCAACGAAGAACTGGTGCGGCGGCGTTCAGCCGACTTGCGCAACCAGCTTGAGATCAACCGCTTAGTGATCCGCGACATGCCAGGTGGTGTTATTGCAGTTGAACATGGCGGTACCGTTACACTCGCCAATCCAGAGGCGGAACGCTTGATCGGGCGGCAAGGGCTTCAAGGGAAGTCCCTGCAACTGGCAGCACCGCCGTTGCTTGACGCAATGGTGCGCTGGCGGGCATTCAGCGGGCCGGTTCAGAGGCGCGTGGCCTTGGGGGGGCGCGATGTAGAGGCACGGTTCCTGGACGCGGCTGGGGGCGAGCAAGGCGAAACCCTGATTTTTCTGGAAGACTCGGGCAAACTTCAGGAACAGGCACAGCAAATGAAGTTGGCGGCCTTGGGCAGACTGACCGCAAATATTGCCCATGAGATACGTAATCCCTTGTCAGCCATCAATCATGCTGCGGAGTTGCTGCGCGAGGAGGCGGTGCCGGAATCGGCGCGGCTGACGCGCATCATTTC
>CAYUEG010000057.1:0-21455 GCA_964443245.1 uncultured Burkholderiales bacterium
GGAGGGCAAGGCTGCGTGGCATGGTGGTTCGAGGCGGGCTCGCCCAGCTGGAAAATGGGGAGTATCGCCTCCTCAGGCAACGCCGTCAAACGACTGGAGCGTCATCAAGTTCGGCCGGACCATTGCGCCCTTGTTGTCGTGCAGTGTCTCCAGCTACAAGATGGCGTCGACGTCCCCATCCAGGCGCCGCACCCACACCGCGGTGTCGTGAAACACCGCCCCCCCGTTGGGCCAGCCGGGCTCGGCGCTGGTGAGCGCATTGATGCCGATGCCGTTCTCGAAGTGCTTGTTGGGCCAGATGCCCTCGACCACCACCACGCCACGCTGCTGACCTTCCTTCGGATGCACGTGCACGATCACCTGGCCGCGTTCGTTGCCCACCCTGACCTTGTCATCCTCGGCCACACCCAGGGCCGCGCAGTCTTCCGGATGCATCAGCGCAGTGGGGCGCCGCTCGCGCTTGAGCGAGCTGGGCGTCTCGGTAAACGAGGAGTTCAGGAACGTGCGCGCAGGCGCTGCCACCAGCCGGAACGGCTTGTCCGGGGTGGCTTCATCGGTAATGGCCAGATGATCAGGCAGCGCCGGCATTTCCTGCCAGCGCCCGCCGAAACGCTGCCAATCGCCATGAAAATGGAACTTGCGGTCGGCAGTGTCGAAACCATCCAGGAAATGCATCTTTTCGAACGGATAAGCCATGTCCTGCCCGCCCCGTTCGACATTGGTCTGTGCATCCCACATCCCGGAGCGCTGCAGCGTGGCGTTCATGATCTCCCAGGCGCTCATCTCGAAGCCGGGGTGTTGCGCACCCAGGCGGCGCGCCAGCTCGCAAATGACGTAGTGGTTTTCGCGCGCTTCGCCGGGCGCATCAATCACCTTGCGGGAGGCCTGAAAGGTGGTGTGGCCGGCCGCCGTGTAGAAATCGTCGTGCTCCAGGAAGCTCGTCGCCGGCAGCACGATATCGGCAAACGCCGCCGTTTCGGTCATGAACTGTTCGTGTACGCAGAGAAACAGGTCTTCACGCGCCAGGCCGGCGTGCACCTTGTGCAACTCCGGGCACACCATCGCCGGGTTGGTGTTCTGCACCAGCATGGCGGTGACCGGCGGCCCGCCCTTGAGGGCATCCACATCCCCCGTCAGGATCGGGCCGAGGCGTGATTGATCCAGCTCGCGCACAGCGGGGTCGAGCAGATCGAGCCCTTCAATCAATGTCTTGTCGATCGGGTACAGGCTGGCGTGTCCATACAGGGCGCCGCCGCCCTGCCGTTGCCACGCCCCGCTGACCGCCGCGAGGCTGACGACGGCATGCATGTTGGCCGCGCCGTTGCGCGAACGCGAAAAGCCATGGTGGGCGCGAATGAACGGCGCCTTGCTGCGGCCATACAGGCGAGCAAACGCCACGATCGCTTCGGCGGAAAGGCCCGTGATCTGTGCCGCCCACTGCGGCGTACGCGTTGCCATGTGCGTCGCCAGCGCGTCCGGCGCATCGGTGTACTTGCGCAGGTAGTCCCAGTCAGCCAGGCCTTCGGCAAACAGCACATGCATCATGGCGCAAGCGAGCGCGCCGTCCGTACCGGGGCGCGGCGCGAGATGGAGGTCCGCCTTTTCGGCCGTACCGGTCCGGTACGGATCGATCACCACCAGCGTGGCGCCACGCTTTTTGGCGGCCATCGCGTGGGTCATCACGTTCACTTGCGTGTTGACCGGGTTGCCGCCCCAGATCACGATGAGGTCGGCATGTTCGGCGGCTTCCAGCATCGACACGCCGCGCTTGCTGCCGACCCCGGCAATCCAGCCGGCATCGGATAGCGCATTGCAGATCGTCGCGTGCCAGCGCGAGTACTTCATCGCATGGCGCAGCCGGTGGATGCCATCGCGCTGCACCAGGCCCATGGTGCCGGCATAAAAGTAGGGCCACACGGTTTCCGTGCCGTGGCGGGCGGCCTTGGCGACAAACTGTTCGGCCACCCGGTCCAGCGCCTCGGCCCAGGAAATGACCTTCCATTGCTTCGCGCCTTTCGGCCCGTCCCGCAGCAGCGGCTGCGTCAGGCGCTCCGGGTGATGCACCCGCTCGGCGTAGCGCGCCACCTTCTCGCAAATCACCCCGGCGGTATAGGCATTGCGCCGCGAGCCGCGCACCCGGCCAATGGTCTTCGCATCGAGCACTTCCACATCCAGCGCACAGACGCTGGTGCAGTCATGCGGGCAAACCGATGGAACCACACGCAGGGGAGCATTCATGGTTGGCGAACCTTACGAAGATCGAAAAATGACCGGGAAGACACCGTATCACACCTCGGCCGATCCCCGGCCCCCCCGGCAATGGCCTGATCAGGGGCCGTTTCGCCCGCTTTTTCAGCGCAGCGTGGCAGCGGGCTATCCGTACGATCAGGGCATCGACAACACGATCGGGGAAACCTCATGCTCGTCCGTTCCATCCGCCTTCCTTTCATTACCGGTCAGGTACGGCGCCGGTTCTGGCTGATTCTGGCGAGCCTGGCGGCCGGACTGGGGGCACCGCTGGCTTCCGCACAAGACGTCACCTACCGGTTTTCGCCGGTCAACCAGTACGACATCAACCTGACAGCAGCCTACTGGAACCCGATCATCCAGTATGTATCCGAGAAAAGCGGCGTCAAGCTGGGTCTGAAAATCGGCCGCACGTCGGCAGATACCACCAGCTACGTCCTGGCCCAGGAAGTCGAGTTCGTGTTCTCCAACCACCTGTTCAGCCCGGAACGTGAAAAGCTGGGCTGGAAGGTCTTCGGGCGTCGGCAGATGCCCCCGGTGTTCGGCCAGATCGTCGTGCCGGCCGATTCGCCGGTCACGGAGCTTGCGCAGTTGCGCGGCGAGGAAGTGGCGTTTCCGGGGCCGGAAGCGCTGATCGCCTACAAGTTTCCCTACGCCCATCTGCTCGCCAAAGGCATCGACGTCAAGGTGGTGTTCGGCGGCAACCAGAATGCCGCCCTTGCGCAACTCTCCGCCGGCAGGGTCAAGGCGGTAGGGGGCAACTCGCAGCTGATCCAGGGATATGCGGAGCGCGAGAAAAAGAAGTTTCGCATCCTGTGGTCGTCCGAGCCGGTGTATGACCTGGCATTGATGGCTTCAGGCAAGGTGCCGGAGAAGGATGTCAAGGCCGTGGCAGCGGCATTCTTCGGCATGCACCTGGACCCGGCCGGCAAGGCGATCCTGCACCAGGCAGCTCTCAAGGTCGGCCTGGCGACCGACGCGGTATTCATCGCCTCCGACGGCAGCGAGTACGGCAGCTACCGGCGCTTCTACCAGACTGCGCCGGCCAACCTGCGCTAGGAAGACAGGCATGAAGCTGCTCCATCGCCTGCTGCCCCGCTCTCTGGTTGCACGGGTCTACGCGCTTTACTCGGCAACCTGGCTGGCCTTCATCTGCGCCGGCGCCACCCTGTTCTACGAGAACCACTTCGCCACCGACATTGAAGATGCCCAACAGTCGGCCACCATGATGATCGAGGTGCTGGCCCAGACGGTGGGCGACAGCGCCGTGATCGGCGACTACGACACGATCAAACGCACCCTCAATTCGGCGGTGCTGCGTTCCCATTTTTCTTCCGCCCAGTTCATCGACCTCAAGGGCGCAACCATCCGGAGCACCAATACCCAGCATGATGCGCGGGGCGAGCCGCCGCAGTGGATCGTGGCGCGCGCCACCGAAGCGTTGGCCGACGCGAACCGCAATGTCAGCGTCGGGGGGGTCGACTACGGCGTGCTCCGGTTGACGCTCGATGCCGAGAAGATTGCCCACAGTGTCTGGGAAGTGCTCAAGTTTGCTCTGGCGCTGGCGATGGCCAGCCTGGCCGGTGGCCTGGCTCTGATCTGGTTCCCGCTCAAGCGCTGGCTCGGTCCCCTGCAACACAGCAGCGCGCTCGCGCTTGGCGACACCCAGGCAGACGCAGCGGCGGCGCGCATGATCGAAAACGCCCCGCTCGAATTTCGTCAGACCCTGCTGACCCTGCAGCACACCGCCAGCAGCCTGCGCCATGAACTGGCCTCGCGCGAAGAGGCCCTGGCGTCGCTGCGCGGCATTGTTGCGAATCTGATGCCGCAGCAGGAGGGTGCTGCCCCGGCCGATCACACCATCGGCGCGGTCATCTCGACCATCGCGCGCCTGGTCAACGAGCACGAGGCCGCCCGCCTGCAGTTGCAGCGCGCCAAGGAAGCGGCGGAGAGCGCAAACCGCGCCAAGAGCGACTTCCTCGCGATCATGAGTCACGAGATCCGCACGCCCATGAACGGCGTGATCGGCATGGTCGAGCTGACCCTGGATACGGAGCTCACTCCCCAGCAGCGCGAATTCCTCGGCATGGCGCAGGACTCGGCCAACGCACTGCTCGCCATCATCAACGAGATTCTTGACTTCTCGAAGATCGAGGCCGGCAAGGTCGAGGTGGAAATGATCCCGTTCGACCTCAGGGCGCTGCTCGGCCAGAGTGTCAGGTCATGGCAGGCCGCCGCGGCAAAGAAAGGACTGGCGCTGCAGGGCCAGTTTCATCCAGACCTGCCGCAGGCGTTGACCGGCGATCCGGCGCGTCTGCAGCAAATCATCACCAACCTGATCAACAACGCGATCAAGTTCACCAGCCAGGGCAGCATCACCCTGGAAGCCGAAGCGCTCCGGCCGGCGGACGCGCCGGCGCAACTGCACATTGCCGTGTCGGACACCGGCATCGGCATCCCGCTCGCCAAGCAGGCGACCATCTTTGAAGCCTTCAGCCAGGCCGACATCTCGACCACGCGCGGTTACGGCGGTACCGGTCTCGGGCTGAGCATCTGCACCCGCCTGGCAGCACTGTTGGGCGGCAACATTCGCGTCGACAGCGAGCCCGGCAAGGGCAGCACCTTCCATATTCTCCTGCCACTCAGGGAATCGGCGGAGCAGTTGCAGACGGTCGAAGGTCCGGAAGACCGGGAAGTCGCGCCGCCGCACAGCCTCAACATCCTGGTGGCCGAAGACCACCCGGTCAACCAGGCCCTGATCACGGCGCTGCTGGAATCGCTGGGGCATCGCCTGACGCTCGCCAACAACGGCAGCGAGGCGGTGGACCTCTGGGCCGCACACCCTTTCGACCTGATCCTGATGGACCTGCAGATGCCTGTCATGGGCGGTCTGGACGCCACCCGTGCCATCCGCCGCGCGGAGCAGGCACGCCGGCGCGAGCAGCCCACCCCCATCTACGCCCTGACGGCAGCAGCGATGAACGAAGAACTGGCCATCGGCATCGCAGCGGGACTGGATGGCTACCTCACCAAGCCGATCGATCGCGGCGCGTTGCAGGAAGTGTTGACCACCATCGCCAGGACCGCCAGCCGCTCCGCTGCAAATACCCCCACACAGCGGCATGGCGATGCCGGCAACAGCTTCGACTATGACGCCGCCGTCGCCGCTGCTGACTCGACCTCGCTGGAGGTGGTCGGACCGTATTTCCTGAATCAGGCCGGACAGGATCTGGCCCAGTTGCGCCACGCCTTGGCCAATGCCGACTGGCCTGCCGCCGGGCGTCTTGCCCATACCGCCCGCGGCCTGGCCGGCCAGTTCGACGCCACTCCGCTGCAACAGGCCTACGCGCGCCTGGAACAGGCATGCCATGCAGGCGCCCAGCCTCAGCAAGATTTAGCGGAACGTGCGGCCGTGCTGCTGGCATCGATCGAAGCGGAACAGGCGGCACTGTGTCGGGCTGTGCGCACGCACATGGAAACGGTGTCGCAGGAGCTGGCAACCGCCTGACACCGGCGGCTACGCCGTTCTGGCGGCACACACAGCGGTGCGGGTGGTGCACGCCGCAGCGCGCCACTGCGCTGGCGGCTACTCGTCCTGAAACTGGCTGCGAATCGCCAGCGCTTCGTCCAGCCGCGCAATAAACGCATCGACACAGGCCGGATCAAAGTGGCTGCCGCTGTTCTCGCGCAGGAACGCCACGGCCCGGTCGATCTCCCAGGCCGGTTTGTAAGGGCGCTCCGAGGTCAGAGCATCGAACACATCTGCCACCGCGACGATGCGCCCAGCCAAGGGGATGGCGCTGCCGACAAGGCCCTGCGGATAGCCGGACCCATCGAACTTCTCGTGATGGGAACGCGCTATCTCGGCCGCCAGCTGGAGCGTCGGCGAGGCGCTGTCCTTCAGGATCACCCAGCCGATTTCGGCGTGCTTCTTCATGATCGCAAACTCATCTGGCGTGAGCTTGCCAGGCTTGAGCAGGATGTGGTCGGGCGTCCCGAGCTTGCCGACATCGTGCATCGGCGCTGCGTCGAGAATCGCATCGGCATAGCGGAAGTCGCTCGTCAGGGTCACGGCGATCAGCCGAGCGTAACGCGCCATGCGCTGGATATGCGCGCCGGTTTCCGGGTCGCGGAACTCTGCGGCCCTTGACAGACGCAGTACCGTATCGCGCTCGCGGCTCAGAATCGCCTCTGTCGCACGATGCACCTCTGCCGAGAGCACAGCAGCGCGGTTGGCCACCTCGATGTGGCTTTTGTGGATCGCCAGCATGTTGGTCACCCGTGCACGGAACTCCACCGTGTCAATCGGCTTGTTCAGAAAATCGGTGGCGCCGGCGCGCAGGGCGCGGTGGCGCACTTCACGTTCGTTGGTCGCCGTCACCATCAGCATCGGCACCAGCGCAAACTGGGGATTGGCACGCAGCCTGCTGATCAACTCGATGCCATCCATGGCCGGCATCATGTAGTCGACGATCAGCAAGTCGAAATCGTTGAGGCAGCACCAGTCAAATGCCTCCACAGGATCGATGAACGTGACGGGAACGGTGCCACCCATGCGCGCCAGCAGCGCACTGACGAGCTGAATGTTGGTGGGGTGGTCGTCCACCACGACCACCCGCATCGGGGCCGCCCCATTCGGCGCCGCAGTGACAGCGACGGGGCGCGCGGCAAGCGCTGGCGCCGGTTGCGAATAGCGATCGTCCGGGTGCGACAGCGAGAAGCCGTCATCCGCATCCAATGCGGGAGCCGACAGTGCGCCAGCGTCGAAAGTAGTGTCCATAAGTAGTGTCGTGTCTTTCCATGCCTGCATCACGGCCGAGAGTCGTGCCGGCGCGATTACTGTAGCGCGGCGCCGGTGCTTTCAGTTGCCGATCTTGAGGGCAAAACCGGCGCAAATTCGCGTACCGCGCCTACCGGCCAGACCCGGCGAGCACCACGCCGCCTCGGGCAGATCGGCCTCTGGCGCCACCCGGGACGGGGCGCTGCTATGATCCGCTGCATCTTTCGGGGGGCAATGGCATGGTTCAGACGGTCGGCAAAGTGGGCATCATCGGCTTGGGCATCATGGGGGGCGCGATGGCCGCCAATCTGGTCAAGGGCGGTTTTGGGGTGATCGGCTACGACGTCGCGCCGGACGCTGCAGACCGGCTGCGGACCCATGGTGGGGCGCCCGCCACCTCGATTGCCGAGGTCGCACGCGAGGCGTCGGTGCTCATTGTCTCGATTGCAACCGTCAAGGCGCACGAATCGGTGTACGCCGAGGTCGCCGCCCATGTCGAACCGGGGCGCATCCTGATCGACACCTGCACCATGCCGCTGGAAGTGAAACAGCGTGCGCTGGAGCGCCTTGCCGGCACCGGCGCCTTCCTGCTCGATTGCCCGGTGAGCGGCACCGGCGCGCAGGCGGCCAAGAAGGATCTGGTGGTGCTCGGCAGCGGCGATGCAGACGCGTTCGAAAAGGCCCGCCCGGTCCTGGAAGGCATTTCGCGCAAACAGATCTACCTTGGCCAGTTTGGCAAGGGCAGCACGATGAAATTCATCGCCAACCACCTGGTGAACATCCACAATGTCGCGGCGGCAGAGGCATTCACCCTCGCGGCGAAAGCCGGCCTGGATCTGGGCGTGGTCTACGACACCCTGCAGGACAGCGCCGCCACGTCCCGAATGTTTCAGATGCGCGGGCCGCTGATGGTGGCCGACCACTACCAGCCACCCACCGCACGCATCGACCTGCACCTGAAGGACCTCGACATCATCTCCGACTTTGCCGAGCAGCTGCGCTGCCCGGTGCCGCTCTTCAGCCAGGCCACACAGCTTTATCACGCCGCCAAGAGCCAGGGGCTGGGCGGGGAAGACACCGCGTCGGTAATGCGGGTTCTGGAGCAGCTGGCCGGGGTACAGCGCGGCGGCACCACCTGACCGCGCCTTGAATGATCGTGTGACGGCCCGCAACAAGGCATTCTTCCTCCTCGCGCTGGCGAACCTGTTCTGGGCCGGCAACTGGGTCATTGGCAGGGGCCTGCGCGAGCTGATCGATCCGGTGACGCTCAACTTCTGGCGCTGGCTGCTGGCGGCACTGGTCCTCGCGCCGTTTGCCTGCCGCAGCGTGGTTGCGCAAGCGGCCGTGATCCGCCGGCATGTCGGCCTCGTCGTGCTGCTCGCGCTGACCGGCGTCGTCCTGTTCCAGGTGCTGGTCTACACCGGCCTGCGCACCACCACCACCGTCAATGCCGTCCTCATCAACTCCACGGCACCCCTGTTTTTCGTGCTCTGCTCATGGGCCATGGAACGCGAGCGCGCCAGGGCCGGCCAGCTGCTCGGCATGGTGGTCTCGCTGGCCGGCATCCTGATCATCCTTACCCGCGGCGACTGGGCGCGTCTGATGCAACTGCAGTTCCAGTCCGGCGACGCCTGGATCCTGCTGGCCATGCCGATATGGGGCGTCTACTCGGTGCTGCTCAAGCGCCGCCCGCCTGAGTTGGGTGGCGTGACGCTCCTGTTCCTGACCGCCGCAGCGGGGGTGGCACTGCTGCTGCCGGTGCTGTGGTTCACCAGCCACCCAGCGCCATTGCAGTGGCCCGTCCAGGCCGCCTGGGCCGGCATTGTGTATGTCGCCATGGGCGCCTCGGTTGGCGCCTTTATCTGCTGGAATCGTGGCGTCGCCACGGTCGGTGCCAACGCCGCTGGGGTCACGCTGCATTTGCTGCCGGCATTCGGCACCATCCTCGCCATCGCGTTTCTGGGCGAGACGTTCCAGGCCTTCCACGCCGCGGGCATTGCCACCATCCTGGCCGGCGTGGTGCTGGCTTCGCGCGCCTAGGCCCTAGTGCGCGGCCTCACGCGCGCCGTCCGCCGCTTCCGCTGCCAGCGCACGTTGAATGATGAAGCGTGCCTGATTGAGCCCCTTGTCATGCACCGTTGCAGTGGCCTGAAAGTTCGGATCCAGCTTGAGAAGCCGCTGCTGCGATTCGATGATCGCCCGGTCTTCGCCGAAAGCCTTGACCACATCCTGAAAGATCGCCTCGGTCATGGAAGGATCGTCAAGGCCAAAGCCATGCGCCTGACAGAAAAAGTAGTGCGTGGTGTCGGCCGTTTCCGGTGTTTGCACCGAGGTATGGCGAAACAGCATGGCATTGGCAGGGCGGCGACCTTCCGGCGCACCACTTCCCGCGGGTGCTGATCCGGCATCCATACGCATGAAGGCCGGCGGCTGCCATTCGTAGATCTGCCAGCGATCCACAGGGCCTTCGAAGAGGGCAACGCGCTTGTGATTTGGCGACATCTCGCAATCGAGCTCCCAGCGGGTGATGCGAAGGCCATCCTTCGTGCGCTCAACCTCGGAGCGGATGCGTGCGCTGTTGGCGGTCCCCAGGGTAGTAGGATGCACAAAGGCCAGGTGCGAGAAATCCAGCAGATTGTCGACCACCAATTGATAGTTGGCCTGGTAATGAATGTAGCCGGGCTTCATGCGCCAATCCTCGTGGTCGTGCCAGAAGAAATCGAGAATCGCGTCAGGATCGGCAGCAGACGGGTCACCCATCCAGATCCAGATGAAACGGTTGCGTTCGACGATCGGGTAGGTACGCACCCGCGCCTGTTCCGGGATGTTCTCCTGCCCGGGAATCTCGACACACCTTCCCGCCGCGTCGAACATCATGCCGTGGTACCCGCAGCGTACGCAGTCCCCTTCCTTCTTGCCAAGCGAAAGGGGTGCGGCGCGATGACAGCATTGATCCTTGAGGGCAACGACACGGCCATCTGCGAGACGGTGGAGCAACACGGGTTCGCCCAGCAGGGTGCGGGCGAACAGTGCATCGGCGGCAACCTCGTGCGACCAGGCCGCTACGTACCAGCTATTCCGGATGAATCCGGATCGAAGGTAAGGCTGGCTCATGGTTTCCCCTGGCGTTCCTTCTCGGCGGCACGGACCACCTGGAAGCGAATGATGTTCAGTGCCTTGTCGGCACCAATGGCGCGGGATTGTGTGGCATGGCCACGCCGCACTGCCTTGTGTTGCGCTTCCACCATGGCCTTGTCTTCAGCAAAGGCGGCCATGATGTTGTCGTACACGGTCTTCTCCATCGTGGGGTCGTCAAGCGCAAAGTTGCGCCAGTGAATCCAGAAATAGTGTGTGGAGTCTTCCGATTCCGGTGTAAGCACCGCGATGTGATGGAACTCGATGGCGTCCTTGCGCTCTCCATGGGGAGTGCCGCGCGCATTGGTGCCGGTCGGTGCCGATCCGGAATCCAGCGACATGATGGCGGGCAGATGCCAGTCGTAGCAGTGCCAGGCATCGACGTTGCCCTTGAAATTGCCGACCTGCTGATGGAAGCGTGACGCCGGAACATCGATATACCAGCGGTCGGTATGGACGCCGTGTGGGCGCGGCGTCGCTTCGGTCGCAAATGCTTCCTGCCCCGCCGCGCCGACCGTGTTCTGGTGCACAAAGGGCAGATGGCCGAAATCGAGCAGATTGTCGGCCACCAATGCGACGTGCGCCTTGACGTTCAGATAGCCCTTTGAAGGCCGCCAGCGTGGATCGCTGTGCCAGGGCGCGGGCAGGATCCTGGCGGGGTCGGCAAGTGCGGGATCGCCCATCCAGATCCACACAAAGCCATCCCGCTCAACCAGCGGGTAGTGCTTGACGCACATTTGCGGATTGGGGGCCTGGGCGGGTACTTCGATGCACGCACCGGCGTGATCGAACTTGACGCCGTGGTACATGCAGCGGATGCCGTCCGCTTCGATTTTGCCAAGAGACAGTGGCGCGAGGCGGTGGGCGCACCGGTCTTCCAGTGCCACCGGCGTGCCATTTGCAGTGCGAAACAGCACCAGGTCATCGCCCATGATGGTACGGGCCAGCGGCTTGTCAGTCGTGATCTCGGCCGGCCATGCGGCGACGGTCCATGCATTGCGGATGAAGAATGCTTCCGGAATGAAATCAGACATGCTCTCTCCTACCACTCTCCAATAATCACGCCGCCGGCGGCGGCGGGCGTTGCGCGTTTCATGATGGCTTCGTCGGAAATCGTGACGCGATTGCGTCGCTGACGCATCCAGTCAAAGATGTACCCCAGGTGTTCGTCGCGCACCGACGCGTATTGAGCGTCACGTCCAAGATCGTGCAGTTCGTTCGGATCGTTGTGCATGTCGAACAACTGCGGTGGCAAGCCGTCAAAGTGCACGTACTTGTAGCGGTCGCTGCGCGCCATCACCATGCGCGCCTGACGCGGTTGCAGTTTCAAGGCGCGCGCGGCACCGTAAATGGCGTAATCGAGTTCGGAAATCGCTGCTTCGCGCACTGACCCGGCGGATTTGTCGAGTAGTGGTCGCAAAGACTTTCCCTCCAGCCAGTAATACGGTACCGGCAAGCTCATCGTCTCCATGAAGGTGGGCAGCAGGTCGATGGCTTCCACCAGGGCGTTGGAAACCGTGCCGTGCGTCTGGGGGGCAGAGGGATCGGCAATGATCATCGGAATCCGCACCCCCTGCTCGTACATGAATTCCTTCTCGCCCAGCCAGTGGTCACCCAGGTAATCGCTGTGGTCGGCGGTGAAGACGATCATGGTGTCGTCCAGCCTGCCCTGCTCCTTGAGGAAGGCGAGCAGCTTGCCGATGTAATCGTCGACCTGCTTGACCAGACCCATGTAGGCCGGGATCACGTTGAAGCGATCGGCATCGCGGGAAAAGGCCACGCCTTCCGGGTGCTGGCGATAGCCGGCGTACACTGGATGGTCGTCCTGACGCTCGCGCTCGGCACGGATTGGCGCCTGAACGTCTTCGCGCTGGTACATGTCGTGATACGGCGCCTGCACAATGTAAGGCCAGTGCGGCTTGATGTAAGACAGGTGCAGCAGCCACGGCTTCTCGCCTTGCTCCCGAATGAAATCCATGGCCCGGTGCGTCATGTAGGCCGTTTCGCTGTGTTCATCCGGTGCGCGGGTTGGGCGATGGGCGTTGCGGAAGTACCAGCCGCTGGCGATTTCGCCCTGCTCGTCAACACCGGCATTGGCCCAGGTATGCCAGGGGTTGGCACCATCCATGCCGTGGCTGCGCAGGTAGGCGTTATAGGCCAGCTTGGGGTCGACCTTGCTGTCCGGATGAATGCCGTCATCACGTTCATACGGCTCAAAGCCGGCCTCGGCGAGATACTGACCGCGCTCGCTTTCCGGAGTGATCAGCAAGCGTGCCATGCCGTCGCGGTCAGCATACATGTGCGTCTTGCCCACCACGGCCACACGCATGCCGGCTGCACGCAGGTAATCCCCCATGGACTGCTCGCCGACCGGTAGCGGAATGAAATTCCAGGTGGCGCCGTGGGAGAAGACGTAACGACCGGAGTAGAACGACGCCCGTGACGGCCCGCAGTTGGGCGACTGGCAATAGGCGCGGTCGAACTTGACGCCGCGCTTTGCCAGGCTGTCGATGTGTGGCGTCTGGAGCGATTTGTGGCCATAGCACGACAAATAGTCCGCGCGCAGCTGGTCGCACATGATGAAAAGGATGTTGCGTACCTTGGCCATGGCCTGCCTCAATGGTCTATCAGTCGACTTTGAGGCCGATGCGTTTGATAACGGGCGCCCAGCGCTCGAACTCACGCTTGTTGCGCGCCGCCGCTTCGGCTGGGGAACCACCGATTCCCTCGACATCCAGAGTACGCAAACGCTCGCGCATTTCGGGAGCCAGCAGAAGCTTGTTGACTTCGGTATTCAGTCGGGCAATGACAGCGTCCGGCGTGCCTTTGGGTACCCAGAGCATCTCGGTGAACGTGGCATCGAAATCCTTGAGTCCCGCTTCATGCATGGTCGGCAGTTCCGGCAAAAGCATGGAACGCTTCTGGCCAGACACCCCAAGCCCGATGAGCTTTCCCGCCTTCACCATGGGCGCCACAACCGCGCTGACCAAGAATGCGCAGGGAACCTGGCCGGCGAGGAGATCCTGGATCGCAGCGGCAGGCCCCTTGTAAGGCACATGGGTCATGGAGATTCCGGCGGAAGAAAGAAACAGTTCCATCGCGAGATGGCCCGGAACACCCGCCCCACCGGAGGCGTAGTTCATCGGTTTGGCGCGCGCCATGGCAATCAGTTCCTGTACCGACTTCACACCCACAGAAGGATGACAGGCGAGCATCTGAACGACCGGAATCAGGGTCGTGACAGGAACCATGTTCTCCGGTCGAAATCCGGTCTTTCCATAGATCTGCGGGTTGACGGTCATGATGGTGTCCGGTCCTTCGAGAATCACATAACCGTCGGCGGCGCTATTGGCAACGACTTCGGCACCAATGTTTCCGCCAGCTCCCGGGCGATTCTCGATCACCACGGGTTGGCCGAGGGCCGTCGACAGCTTGTCGCTGATCCCGCGCACGGTGATGTCGCCTGCGGTTCCGGGGGGAAACGCCACGACGATGCGCACCGGCTTTTGGGGCCATTGCTGTGCCTGTGCGGCCATGCTGATCGCAGCAAAACTGATTGCGAGTAAGGACGCCCAGATGCGGGTTCTTGTGATTTGGAACATGTCTGCCTCCTTGGTATGAATGGTGTTTATGCCGCTGATGAAACAGGTGGTGCAAAGAAAACGTCGTACTCACGGGCCAGTCGGACCACTTCGGCCGGGCTTGACACGTTGTGGATTCGTCGATACAGGTCCACCAGTTTTCCGGTGGGGGTCGCCCAGAACAGGGCTGTCACAGGCTCTCCGGAGTTGTTGTAGAACGCGTGAGGAATGCCGCGCGGCATGCGCACCAGATCGCCCGCGCCGGCCTGGGTCTTCTTGCCGTCGAGCAGCAAGTCAATCCTGCCGTCGATCACGAAGATGTATTCGTCCTGGCCTGAATGCATGTGCGGCGGAACAAAGGTTTCAATCGGAAAGGTCGCGTGCCATGAAAACGAGTCATCCGTAATCTGCTTGGGCACGTAGACCTGTCCCATGATGTTCCAGGAGACGCCATCGAGACCGGTTTGCTTGCGGGTGATATCGGGGGTTTCACGCAACATGGATGGTTCCGTTTGTATGAAGCGCCGCCGGTTCATCGCGTCGGGACAACCGGTCAAGCGTGGGTTTGACGAGTGGATTGGTGGAGGCAAAGCGGGGTTTGAATGTTTGTCTGGCTTCGCGCAGGTCGGCCTCATCCCAGTAGCCGATCAGGATGCCACCTTCCGAGATGCGCGGTTGCACCTCGATCGATTCGATGGCACCGTCCGCCACGGTCGTGCGCTGGCGCGGCTTGCGCGCCCACACGAACAGCATTTCATGCAACCGGGAGCGAATCTCTGCATAGGCCGGATCAGCGCCCAGATCAATGAATTCGTCAGGATCGGACTCCAGATCAAACAGCATGGGTCGAAAGTTCTCGGCGAGGATGTACTTCCAGCGCCCGTCGAAAATCATGCGCAGCCAGCAGTCACGCGGCTTGGCCTCTAGGGCAATCCTTGCGTCCTGAAACGAGAAGTCGTATTCGCAGACCACTGCGTCGCGCAAGGGGGCGGTCTGCTCGCCGAACAGCACAGGGCGCAGGGAGTGGCCGTCCAGCATGTGCGGCACCGGTGCACCGCCATAGACATCAAGAAAAGTCGGGGCGAGGTCGATAGCCTCGACCAGGAGATTGCTGCGCGTGCCCCGCGTGACATCGGCGCGTTTGTCCGGATCGACGATGATCAGGGGCACCTTGACGATTTCCTCGTGGAAGAGGTCCTTCTCCCCCATCCAGTGGTCGCCCAGATAATCACCATGATCCGAGGTGAACACGATCATGGTCGACTCCATCAGGCCGCGCTCTTGGAGGAACGAGAAAAGCACGCCCATCTGATCGTCAATTTGCTTGATCAAGCCCATATAGCCGGGCATCACGGCGTCGCGCACGCCCTCTTTGGAGAACGTGCGGGATACCCGGTGTTGCATCATGGCCGCGTACACCGGGTGCGGGTTCTCACGCTCCTTTTCGGATCGCTTGACCGGCAAGGCGTCTTCGGCGGTGTACATGCTGGCGTAAGGCTCGGGAACCACGTAGGGCCAGTGCGGTTTGATATAGGAGAGGTGCAGGCACCACGGGCCTTCGCCGGCCTCGCGAATGAAATCGATTGCGCGGCGTGTGATGTACGGGGTTTCGGAGTGTTCGTCGGGGACGCGGGCCGGTCGGTCCGAGTATTTGAGGAACCAGCCAGAGCGGATCGTACCGTCCGCGTCGGTCACGGAATTGGCCCATTCCTCCCAGGGGTTGTCGCCTTCCAGCCCCTGCTCGCGCAGGTAGGCGTTGTAGCGTGGATCCGGGTCGTGCCCGGAATACGGATGGATGCCGTCATCGCGTTCAAATGGATCAAATCCGCATTCGGAGATTCGCACGCCGATGTGCGATTTGGGGTCAATGCCCAGCCGGGACATGCCGGCCAGATCGGCGCGCATGTGTGTCTTGCCAACCAGTACCGAGCGCACGCCGAGCGGGCGCAGGTGGTCCCCAATGGTCATTTCGCCGGCTTTGACCGGTACGAAATTCCACGAAGCCCCGTGCGCATGGACATAACGGCCCGTATAGGTGCTCATGCGCGACGGACCGCAGTAGGGCGACTGCACATACGCCTGATCGAAGATGACCCCGCGCTTGGCCAGTGCATCGAGATGCGGCGTGTGCAACTTCGGGTGGCCGTAGCAGGACAGGTGATCGCGTCGCAGCTGATCACACATGATGAACAGGATGTTCTTCACTTTGCTCAAATCGTTACTCCTCCATCGACGCCGATGACCTGCCCCGTAATGTTGGCGGCGGCGTCCGAACACAAAAAAGCGGTCAATGCGGCCACTTCCTCCGCTGACTGGGGCCGTCCCATCGGCACATGTTGCTTGATCCGCCCATCGAAGACCGTTTCGGCAGTGCTGCCTTGCGCGCCTTGGCTGGCTTGCGCCATCGTGGTGCCGAGCTTCTCCCACATGGGGGTCCAGACAAAGCCGGGGCACACGGCATTGACGGCCACACCAGCAGGCGCCAGATCCCGCGCCAGCACCTTGGTCAGCGAGATCAGTGCGGCTTTCGAGACACTGTAGGGAGGCATGTAGGCCGCTGAGATCACACCGGTGATGGAGGATATGTTGACAATCCGGCCGCGGCCGGATTGCTTGAGTCCTTCTGCGGCGGCTTTGCAGACGAAGAACGCGCCCTTCACGTTGACAGCGAGCGTGCGATCCCAATCTGCCTCGCTGTTGTTGGTAAACGGCATGCCCGGGTTCGACGCGATTCCTGCGCTGTTGACGACGATGTCCGGAGCGCCGTGCGCCTGCTTTGCAGCGTCGATGGCAGCAATGACCTGAGTTTCATTCGAGACATCGCATTCGATCCCAATCGCCTGGCCACCACTGGCGCCAATGCTGGCGGCTTCGGTGGTCGCTGCGTGCTGGTTGCGATCGAGCAGCGCCACATGCGCGCCCTGGGCGGCGAGCATGCGGGCAATGGCACGTCCAATGCCGGCACCGGCGCCAGTGACCACGGCGCTGCGCTCATTGAGTTGCAGCAAGTGCCCGAGATCGTTACGCGACGCCGCGACCATCGGCATCAGAAGAAAATCCCGAGGTTCTTCTGCGTGACCACCGACTGGTCAAGCAGAATGGTGCGCCGGGCAATCTGCCAGGAGTCGCCGGAACGCCGCAAGGTGTCGTCGCGCATGCCGGCAAACAGCTCCGTGTCGTACTCCAGGTGAGAACGGTAGATCAGGAAATTCGAGCGTACCCGCACTTCTGACTCGCCCACGCGTTCCATCACTTCGACATTGGTCACGAGATGGCGGGTCCGCGATGGGGGTGTCTCTGCCCAGGCCATGCCGGTATCGAGGCGCTTGACGCGATTGGTCAGACTGGTCTTGTTCTCGTCAAAGTGGGCCAGTTCCCCATAGGCAGTACGTTCCTTGCCGATATCGCGTCCGGTGCGATTGGTGATGATGGGCATCCAGTACCGCACATCTTCCGTAAACAGTTCGGTCCACTGGTGGAGAAACTGGTCGTCGAGCAGACGCGCCTCCATGCACAGGAAGGATTGCACGTCAAACCACAACGCCATGTCGGCAAGCGCCTGTGGTGCGCGTTTTGCGGAGGCACTCATTCTGCGCATCCTTCACGCCGGGGATTGACGCGCGGCGGCGCCGGGTCATCCATCAGTTCGGCCCAGCGTTTGTAGAAGCCGCGCTGGTTGATTTCCGACTGGAATTTGCCAAGCCGACCACGAATGTCCGGGTGTATGGCAGTCGGATCCTGAATCTCGTCACCCAGCCCCATTTCCAGGTTCTGCGGATAGCGACGCGCCACATAACCCTGGCTGGAGGTCGTGCACTGCACCCAGTTGTCCACATCATCGGCCTCCCAGGTGCCGCTGGTACCGTGGCGTTGCAACTGGTGCACGCGGATCTCGGCCTTGTGATGGTCCGGTGCGGCCTTGTCCACAAAGCACCAGCCCCAGGCTTCGGTCAGGTTCGGGCCTTTGGGATGCCAGACACGCATCGCGCCGCCTTGCCACAACAAGGACATGTTGGGAAAGATGGTGGCATGCATCGGCGAGAAGTGCACGCCGCGCAGCGCGCCAAGACGCTGTTCGGCTTCGTCGATACGGGAGCGCTCGTAGGCCTGAAACTCGGGCAGCGCCATGTCGACGTAGACATCCTTGTTTTCCGCCCAGCGCACACCAAAACCGTGGCCGCCACCGGGGTGCACCTGAAATCCTTCGTAACCATAACCGCTCTTGCGGCGCGGCATGCCTTCGAATCCGGATACCCAGGCAGACTTGTGGCTGATCGGGCCGTGATAGCTGTCGCCGACAAAGTTGTCGGCAGGGAATTTCCAGTTCGAGCGGACCAGCCATTTGTGGGCGCCGCCAATGAACTCGATGCCGCCTTCGCGGCGGTCGAGAATCATGTCCAGATACCACGCCATGTGACCGAGATAGTCTGTCAGTGACGGCGCGCTGGCATCAAAGGTGGCAAACAGCAAGCCCTTGTAGTTCGATATCTGCGCCACCGGGACGAGTCCATGGGCATCAAGGTCGAGCTTTTCGAGATAAATCTCCTTGTACCCGGGAACGTTCGACAGGCGGCCGTCGTTGCTGAAGGTCCAGCCATGGAACGGGCAGGTGAAGGCGCGCGCGTTGCCCGAATCGGCGCGGCACACACGATTGCCTCGGTGGCGGCACATGTTGAGGTAGCAGCCGATCGTGCCGTCGGGCTTGCGCGTCACGATGACCGGGTCCTGACCCATGTAGGTCGTGAAATAGTCGTTCGGTTTGGGCAGAAGTGACTCGTGCCCGAGGAAGAGCCAGCAACGGGCGAATACACGCTCCAGTTCCAGCTCGTAGGTGTGCGGATCAGTGAAGATCGACCGGTCGATCTGGCCGCGCGTCAGATCGATCAAGTGTTCGAAGTGGGTGTGATGTGGTGCATTCATGATCTGTCCCTTCCTGTTGATGTCCCGTGCGTCGCGCTCACAAATCGAGCACCAGGCGATTCCCTCGTGCACGCGAGACGCAGACCATCATCACCTGATTGCCTGCCCGCTCCTCCGGGGTAAGTACCTGATCCCGATGGTCTACGTCCCCTTCCAGCACCGCGCATTCGCAGGTGCCGCAAATGCCCTCGCGACACACCGAGGGCACGATGACGCCCTCCATTTCAAGCGTGTCGAGAATCGATTCTCCCGGGGCCACTTCGATCTCCAGACCACGCTGCGCCAGATGAAGGGTGAATGCGTGGTCGGCGGCAGGCGTCGTGGCCGCCTGGGTGGATGGCAGGGAAGTAGGTTCGCTCATCGGTTTTCGCTTTGGCAAATCTCGCGCGCACTACGCGCGAGCAAAAGGGCAAGTCCCGATTCTAGGCAGCGGCGATGGTGCGCGGGATACCACTTTTTGATAGTGATAACCTAGAGTTATTGAAAATGGAGGTTATTGTGCGTCTGCAACAATTGCACTTGTTATTGAGCATCGCCGAAACTGGCAACATGCGGGCTTCGGCCGAAGCGCTCCACGTGACACAGCCAGCACTCACCAAGGCGCTGAAACAGCTGGAAGAAGAACTGGGCACCCCGCTGGCCGTACGCAGCCCCAAGGGCATGCGCCTGTCACCTGCCGGCGAGGTGTTCGCCGCGCGCGCCGCCGGCGCGCTGCGCGAGCTGGAAAGGGCACGCGCCGAAGTGGCGGCGTTCAGCGGCAGCGCTCACGGGCAGGTGTCGGTAGGACTCTCGCCTGCTGCGGCAATGCTGATCGCGCCGCAGGCGCTTTCGCGATTTACCTCTCGATGGCCGCAGGTACGGGTCAGGGTGATTGACGCCCTCTATCCGCGCTCTCTGGCGCAGATTCGCGCCGGTGAACTCGATCTGACCATCGGGCCCCTGCCGCTTGACCTGGTACCTTCGGATACGGTGGTTCGCCCCCTGTTTGACTACGATCACATCATTGCCGCGCGGCGCGACCATCCACTGGCGTCCACACGTCGCCTTGCCGATCTGTCCGAGGCGTTCTGGGTGCGCATCGGGCCGGCCGGTGGTCCTGGTGACCCTTCAAAGACGCAGTTCGAGGCACTCGGCCTGAAGAATCCAAAAGTGCAGATGCAATGCGAATCGTTCTCGACGTTGCTCTCCCTGATGCCAAAGATCGACATGCTTGGCATCATGCCGCTGGGCTTCTTCGAGCGCTACGGTGTGCGCGAAGGCTTGGTGCGCCTGCCCATTGACGACCCGCTTCCACGCATCACGATCTGTGCGGCCTGGCGCGCAGACGCCCCCCTGACACAATCTGCACAGCACATGGTTGAATCGTTCACGGCCGAGGGTGCCCGATACTCTGGCAGTCTGCTGCCATGATGGTCGAACCGTTGCAAATGTGTCCTTTGTCACCCCACGGCAGCCCGCTTGAAAAGTGCGTACGATGCCCATACCTTCGCGCACAGAGCCGCGCGGTCACACGGATTGTTTCGCTGCCAACGACGAACGGAATCCCGCCCCAGCGTCGCTGTCCGGCACTGCATCCGCATCCCGGGGCGCGCTTCATGTAGAGGAACCAAGGAAACGCCCCGCAGTCTCAGTCTTCTCCCAGCATCATCTTTCCGCACACGCCAACCCTGAACGAATGGATACGCCCTCATGAAACGCACGTTCCTTTTCCTTGCCACCAATATGGCCATCGTGCTGGTGCTGTCAGTCACCATGCGCTTGCTCGGTGTGGAACCGTACCTGAACGCCAGCGGCCTCAATCTCACCTCGCTCCTGATCTTCGCAGCCGTCATGGGGTTTGGCGGCTCGTTCATCTCGCTGGCCATTTCCAAATGGTCGGTCAAGCGATCCATGGGCGTACGCGTCATCGAACAACCGGCGAATTCCCTCGAACACTGGCTCGTCGGCACGGTGGCCAAATACGCCGAAAAATCCGGCATCCAGATGCCTGAAGTGGGCATTTACGATGCGCCGGACGTCAACGCCTTTGCCACCGGCATGAGCAGGAACAGCTCCCTGATTGCCGTTTCCACCGGCCTGTTGCAGCAAATGACGCGCGAAGAAGCCGAGGCCGTGCTGGCCCATGAAGTGGCTCACGCCGCCAACGGTGACATGGTCACACTCGCGTTGATCCAGGGCGTGGTGAACACGTTTGTGATGTTCCTTTCGCGCGTGATCGGCCATCTGGTCGACAAGATCGTGTTCAAGACCGAGCGCGGCCAGGGTCCGGCATTCTTCGTCACCATGATCGTGGCAGAGCTGGTGCTGGGCGTGCTCGCGTCGATCATCGTGATGTGGTTTTCGCGCCGCCGCGAATTTTCCGCTGACGCCGGCGGTGCCAGCCTGGCGGGCCGGCAGAACATGATTGCCGCCCTCGAGCGCCTGAACGGCCTGCATCCGCAGCCCTTGCCGGACAAGATGGCGGCGTTCGGCATTGCCGGCGGTGTGGGAGATGGCCTCAAGCGCCTCTTCATGACGCACCCGCCCCTGGAAGAGCGCATCGCTGCGCTGCGCGCTGCCGGCTGATTGCCCGCGACCGGACCAGGATGTCGTCAACGCCCGCCCTTCCGGCAGGCGTTGTGCTTTCCCGTGCGAACGGGCGTCAGGGGCTACGCCAACGCCTTTTCAACCAGCTCCGCCACCAGTCCATTGAGCCCGCCCGGGTGGGCGGCAGCACGCTCGTGCAGCCGCTTTTGCAGCTCCGCCGGCAGCTTGCAGGCAAACGGCACCAGGCCAGCGGCAGCGTCGAGTGC
>CAYUEG010000058.1:0-21405 GCA_964443245.1 uncultured Burkholderiales bacterium
ACCGGGTCTAGACGGATATCGGCCTGGAACCGTTGGTGGGAGCGGCTCTCAGGCCACTCGCTGTACCGTGACCTGATTCATGGCGCCGCGCGGGCGGTGCCCCGCGAAGACGTCGAGCACGTTCTCGGCCGCTTCCATGGCGATCTGGCGGCGGACCGCATCGACCGCCGAGCCAATATGCGGCGTGAAGAAGGTGCGTGCGCGGTCAGCCAGCAGGGCTGGATGGATCGCACGCGGCCGCGACTCCAGCGCCCAGTCTTCCATCTCAAACACATCCGCCGCGTAGCCGGCGAGATGCCCTGATTCCAGGCTGGCGGCGACGGCTGCCTCATCCACCACCGAACCGCGGCCCACATTGACGAGGATGGCACCCGGTTTCATGCGGGCAATGGCAGCGGCGTTGATCATGTGGCGGGTGTCGGGCGTCAAGTGCACCAGCGGCAGCACAAAGTCGGCGCGCGCCAGCAATGCATCCATGCCCGCAGGCTGCATCGCGGCGGGCATCGGCCAGCCTGCCGGGGGTGATGCCGGGTCCAGGTAGAGAATCTGCATGCCGAACGCGGCAGCGCGTTCGGCCACGGCGCGCCCCACCGCCCCGAGCCCGATCAGGCCCAGCGTGCTGCCGTGCAGGCCGGTGCCATACAACGCCGGGCGCCAACCGTTGAAACTGCCGCTGCGGATGTGGTCGTCGCCCGCCAGCAACTTGCGCGCCACGCCGAGCATCAGCGCCAGTGCCAGTTCGGCGGTGGGCACGGTCAGCAGGTCCGGCACCCGGCTGAACCACACCCCGCGGCGCGTGCAGGCTTCGATATCAAAGTTGTCCGACCCCTTGAGCGCCGCTGCCACGATCTTCAGGCGCGGGCACTGTACGAGGAAGGCGTCATCGACCGCATCGGGCATGAAGGCGATCATGGCGTCGCACTCGCGCGCCGCTTCCTGCACGCGCTCCCTGCTCCAGGTATCACGCGTGGCATTGCCAACCACTTCGCAGTGGCGGCCAAGGTGATCGAGTACTTCGGGGTGGACCCAATGGGTCACGAGCACGCGGGGTAGGGCAGAAGACATGTCATTGCCTTGACACAAAGTTGGATCAGACTAGGTTATGACGAGTGCATGACCACACCATGACAAACCCTGATCCAAAAGACACCTTGCTGCGATTGACGCAGGGCAATGTGACCTACGCCAATGGCGTGCGCGCCATGTGCGACATTGATCTGGAGATCCGGCGCGGCGAGTTCGTCGTGCTGCTGGGCCCCTCGGGCGCCGGCAAGTCCACTTTGCTGCGTTGCCTCAACGGGCTGGCGCCCTTGACGGGCGGCAGCGTCACGGCAGAAGGCATCGGCGCAGTGGTCACCCCGCGCACATGGCGCGAACACCGCCGCCGCACGGCGCTGGTGTTTCAGCAGCACCATCTGATCGGCCGCCTCCATGCGCTTGACAACGTGCTCACAGGGCGCCTGGCGTTTCACCCGGCTTGGCGCACCTTTCTGCCGTTTGCACGCGCCGACAAGCTGGTCGCGCTCGAAGCGCTGGCGCGCGTGGGTCTGGCCGATCAGGCGTTGCAGCGTGCCGACAAACTCTCGGGCGGCCAGCAGCAGCGCGTTGGCATCGCGCGCGCACTGGCGCAGCAACCCCGCGTGCTGCTCGCCGACGAGCCGGTGGCGAGCCTCGACCCTGCAACGGCGGTTCGGGTGCTCGAACTGATGCACGGCATCTGCAAGGAGCAGGGGATTGCGGCGGCGGTAAGCCTGCATCAGGTGGAGCTGGCAACGCGCTTTGCCGACCGGATTGTCGGCATCAGCGCCGGACGCGTGGTGTTCGACGGCGCGCCGGCGGCGCTCGATGCCGCTGCGCTGCACGCGATCTACGGCAGCGATATTGCGCCGAACACCGTCACACCAGCCCGTGCCGACATACCGCGCACCAGCGGTGCCCCGGCGCAACTGGCACTCGCCTGATTTTTTCCCACCACCGGAGTCCTTCATGCAACGCAGACATTTCCTCGGCGCAGCCGCCGCCCTCACACTGGGCCAAGGCGCTTTCGCGCAGGCCACCGATCCGAAGCTGATTCGCGTGGCGCTGCTGCCCGACGAGAACGCCTCGACCATCATCCAGAATGCGCAACCGCTCAAGGCTTACCTCGAAAAAGCGCTGGGTCGTCAGGTCGAGATCATCGTCACCACCGATTATTCCTCCATGATCGAGGCGATGCGCTTCGGCCGCATCGAAGTGGCCTACTTCGGCCCACTCTCGTATGTGCTGGCACGCTCCAAATCCGAGATCGAAGCCTTTGCCGTGGGCCTCTCGCGCGGCGCCCCCACCTACACCAGCGTGGTGGTGGTACAGGCCGATTCGGCACTCAAGGCCGTGGCCGATGTCAAAGGCAAGATGGTGGCCTATGGTGATGTGGCATCGACATCCAGCCACCTCGTGCCGCGCGCGATGCTGCAGGACGCCGGCCTGGTGGCGGAGACGGACTACAAGACGGTTTACCTTGGTGCGCATGATGCCGTGGCGCGTGCGGTGGAAACCGGCAAGGTGCCGGCCGGTGCACTCTCGAAGCCGATCTACGAATCGCTGATCAAGGCGGGCAAGCTGGACGGCAGCAAGCTGCGCGTGCTGGCCGAAACCAGGCCGATTCCCAACTACCCGATGGCGCTGCAATCGAAGCTGGCGCCGGCGCTCAAGGAACAGATTCGCCGGGCGTTTCTGGAGATCAAGGATCCAGTGATCCTGAAGAGCTTTCGCGCTGACGGCTTCGCGGCGACTGACGACAAGGCCTACGACGTGTTGCGCAACACCGCCAAGGTGCTCAACCTTGACCTGACCAAGCTGCAATGAGCATGACGGGCAAGGCGGCGTTGCCGACACCGCAGTTTGACGCGATCCTGACTGCGGAACAGCAGTTGCAGCGCGGCCGCTGGCTGCGCCTGGCGGTGCTGCTCGTCATCGTCGCAGGCGCCTGCCAGTTCACCGGCCTGTTCGATCCGGCTCGCCTGGCCGAGGGCATGCCGGCGATCGCCAAGATTGCCGGCGAAATGCTGCCGCCTGATTTCACGCGCTGGCAGGCCTGGCTGCGCCCCTTGCTCGATACCCTGGCGATGAGCGTGGCGGGAACCTTCATTGCGATTGCCCTTTCCCTGCCGCTGGCGGTGCTGGCCGCCGCAACCACCACGCCAAACGCGGCGGTGTACCGCGTTGCCCGCTTCATGCTCAACCTGCTGCGCGCCATTCCGGAACTGATCATGGGCATTCTGCTGGTGGCAGCGGTGGGTTTCGGCGCATTGCCCGGCGTTCTGGCGCTGGGCCTGCATTCGGTCGGCATGGTGGGCAAGTTCTTCGCCGAAGCGATCGAGCACGCGGACCCGAAGCCGATTGAAGCCGCCCGCGCGGCAGGTGCCACGCCGCTGCAGGTGGTGTGGCGCGCCATCCTGCCGCAGGTGATGCCGCAAATGACCGACACCGCGATCTACCGGTGGGAGTACAACTTTCGCGCCTCCACTGTCATGGGCGCGGTGGGGGCCGGCGGCATTGGCACCCAGCTCATGGGTTCGTTGCGCATCATGGACTACCCGCAGGTGCTGGCGATCCTCATCTGCATCCTCGCCTGTGTGACGCTGGTGGATGCGTTTGGCAGCCGCCTGCGGCGCAGCCTGGCCTGACGGCCACGTGATGGCCGCGGGGGTTTAAAGCAGCACCAACCCGCTGCCGCTCCGCAAGCCTTGCAGGGCCGTCATCAAACGCGCCAGCGTGAACTCACGCAGGCTCGCGCCTGAGCCATTCGCACCAATCAGGAAAAATCCGCTGTCGCGCTCGAAGTAGCCGGCACCCACGCGGATCACCGATTTGACGATCATGTTGCGCATGAGGTGCAGCCAGAAGCGCGGCAGCGCGTCGGGGGGCAGCGGTCGCCGGCGCTGGTAGCCCGCGAAGGCATGCTGCAGGAATACGGCATCGTGAAAGCAGGCAAGCAGCGAGAGATCGTCCATTGCATCGCCGCTGATGGCGTCGTCAAAGTCGATGAAGGCGGCAATCCGGTCGGTGCGGCCGAGCACGTTCCACAGCGCCAGGTCCTTGTGCACGAACACGCCAGTGTCCAGATGCAGCAGATCACCGTGATCCTGGATGGCGGCGAGAAGCTCGCGGCCTTGCGCGGTGGTGAGGAATTGGCGTGCCACCAGAAAGTCGAGGTGCCGCTCCAGCTGGAGATGGTGATAGTCGGCATAGCGCGCGTGCCAGCCCTGCAGCGCCGCGTCGCCGTGCAACGGTCCGAAGCCCGGGAATGTCAGCTGCTGCCAGGTCGCGATGGACACGCCGATGTCGAAGGCGATGCGCGGCACATCGAGCGTGGCTTGCTTGTGCCAGTAGTTGAGGTCGGGTGCATCGATGCGTTCCAGCGCCTGCCAGGCGAACGGCACACGGCTGCGGCTGGCATCGACGCCGAACACGCGCGGTGTCGGCACGCCCAGTGCACGCACCTGATCGAGCAGAGCCGATTCGATGGCGAGCTGGCCGTCCTGCTCGGGGCCGTTCTCGACCCGGATGAAGAGGGGCTGGCCATCGACATCGGCGTTCCATGTCAGGTGGTTGCCCTGGCCCGCGCCGGGGCGAAGGGTGATGCCGGATGTACCGAAGTGCTGGCACAAGGCTGCGCGCAGTGGCGCTTCGAGCGCCGCTGCGTCGTCTCGTGCCTGGGTGCCATGGAACGCCGCCGGACGGTCGCACTTCCAGTAGTAGATGTTCCGGCGGCTCACCCGAGCATTGCCCTGAAAGCGTTGGTGGGAGCGCCTCTCAGGCCGATGCCCGACTAGCGTACGCCGTCGATCAGCACAAAGCAGATGCGTGCAGTCTTGTCCGAGCGATTCGCCCAGGCGTGGTTGGTGCCGCGCTGCACCAGCACATCCCCCTGCTTCATCAGCGTTTCGTTGTCGTCCATCACGGCCCAGATCTCGCCTTCGAGAATGATCGCGTAATCGACCGTATCGGTGCGGTGCATGCCGGGGTGGGCGCCGTCGCGCTTGTCATGATCGGCGTCCGCAAAGATGCCGGAGAAGGTCGCGGCGATCTGGCGGTTGCGCTCGGCAACGTCCTTGCTCTCGGGCGGATAGTCGATGATGCGCAGGATGGTGCCGCCGTTCTTGGGAGGCAGGATGCCCTTGTGGCTCTGGATCGAATCGGGTGCGTTGATCGGCGCCGGCGAAGCCTCGGTGCGCCAGATGTTGACGGCGCGATAGTTGGGCCGGCCTTCGACGGTGCGGATGGCGGTGGCAGGCGCATCCTCGACGATGCGCGAACGACCATTCGCGTCGTCCTCGGTGACGAGGCGGCGTATGGGGGGAAGTGTGACGGGTGGAAGTGGTGGCAGGGTGCTGCTCATGCAAGGTCTCCTCAAATGGCATGTTCGTGAACCGGGCAGATCATAGCGCCTGAACCAAGGCTTGCGCGCAGGAAGACTGGTCTAGAATCCACGTCGTGAATCCGAAAGATCTTGCAACCGCGGCACCGGCCGGCATCGACCAGGACTGGCTGGCCAAGGCACGCGCGCTGACGCCGCTGCTCGATGCCGCCGCGCCGCGTATCGATGCGGCCAAAGGCCTGCCGCCCGACGTGCAGGACGCGCTGTTCGAGGCGAAGATGTTCCGCATGCTGCTGCCCCGCTCCATCGGCGGTGCGGAGCTCGACCTGCCGACCTTCTTCCAGGTGATCCAGGCGATCGCGCAGGGCGACGCCAGCGCGGCCTGGAGCGTGGCGCAGAGCAATGCCTGCGCCATGTCTGCCGCCTACATGACGCCGGCGGCCGCGCATGCCATGTTCGACGATGCGCGCGCGGTGCTCTCGTGGGGCTTCCCGCAGGGGCCCTGCACGGCGACGCCCGTCAACACCCCGCAAGGCGCCGGCTGGAGAGTCAGCGGCACCTGGGGCTTTGGCAGCGGCAGCCGCCACTCCACCTGGGTGGGTGGCCACTGCGTGGTGACCGATGCGAACGGCACGCCGCAAAAGCACGCCAGCGGCGCGCCGGTGGAGCGCACCGCCCTGTTTCCGCGCAACGCTGTCACCATCGTCGATGACAAATGGGCGGTGCTGGGCCTGCGCGGCACCGGCAGCGACACCTATGCCGTCAAGGACCTGTTCGTGCCTGCCGAGTATTGCGTGGTGCCACGCGCCGTCGGGCGCGACCAGCAACAACCGGCCGATGCGAAGATCGAGGTGGAAACCGAGCGACGCGAAGCCGGCACGCTGTACCGCTTCTCGCCGACGATGGTCTACCAGACCGGCTTTTCCGCCGTGGCGCTGGGCATTGCACGCGCGATGCTCAATTCCTTCATTGCGCTGGCCAACCAGAAAACCCCTTCCGGTGCCCCGCAGATGCTGCGCGACAGCAGCGTGGTGCAGGCGCGCGTTGCCACTTCCGAAGCACGGCTGGCCGCCATGCGCGCGTGGCTGGCGCAGAGCGTGCGTGAATCCTGGGAGCACTGCGCCGCCACCGGCGAACATGCGTTTGAGCACCGCGTCACCATGCGCCTGGCCTCGACCTACGCGATTCGCGAAGTGCGCCAGGTGGCGCAGGATGCCTACGACGATGCCGGCGCCACCGCCATCTTCGAGGTGCACCCGTTCGAGCGGCGCCTGCGCGACATGCTGGCGGTGACGCAGCAGGTGCAATCGAACCCGATGCATCTGCAAACCGCCGGGCAGCACTACCTGGGCTTGAAGCCGAGTACGCGCTTTATCTGACGCCCTGCCCGGCTAAAAGAACAACTTGCCCGCGAACGCCGGGTTGGAAAGGCGCTCGATCCACCAGCGCAGGGCGCGGCCGTTCTCGCCCGCACGCCAGGCCAGCACCGCCTGATTGGGCGGGTGCGGCGTCTCCACCCGGAGGATCTTCAGCCGCCCGGCACGCACGTGCGGCTTGACCAGCGGACGCGGCAGGAAGCCGCACGCAGCGCCGAGCAGAATCGCCTGCAGCTTGTCCATGGTGTCGGGTACCGAGAGGCTGTGGCGGCTATCGAGCAGCCCGCGCGGCAGGTGCGGCAGGCTGCGCGTGGTGTCACCGATGCTGACCGCGCGGTGCTGCGCAATCTCGCTGTTGGGAATCACGCCCTTCCATCCGGCCAGCGGATGATCCGGCACCACCACGAACACGAAATCGATGTCGAACAACGGCACACTTTCAAATCCGCCCCCTGCCGGCCCGACCGCCGGCGCGCCAACGATGAGATCGGCGCGGCCTGACAACAGTGCATCCCAGGTGCCCGCCACCGCTTCGCGGCGCAGGTGCAGCGAGGTGTGCGGCGCCACCTTGAAGAAGGCATCGACCAGCGGCATCAGCGGGGCGGTGCCGATCACCTGATCGAGCGTTACCACCAGCGTGGCTTCCCAGCCGGTGGCGATCAGCTGCACTTCCTCATCGAAGGCATTGGCCTGGGCCAGCAGGTGGCGCCCCTTGTCCAGCAGCAAGCGCCCTTCGCGCGTGAAGCGCGCGCGGCGGCCCGAGCGGTCAAACAGGTTCAGGCCGAGCTGCTCTTCCAGGTTGCGGACCGCGTGGGTGATCGAGGACGTCACCACAAACAGTTCCTGCGCTGCCGCCGCGAAGGAGCCATGGCGGTCGATCGCATCGAGCATGCGGATGTTCTCGAGGGAAACCTTGCCGTGTCGCCGCGCCATGTTGAATTCCGCGCAACGCGCGGCTCGAAATCTTCCGTGAGACGAGCCTGGGCGCAAACGCCGCCCGGGCGCGCTCAAGTCCGCATGCAAAGTGAAGAGCGGTGATCATACCCGTCACGGCGGTCCCAAGTGGTGCCAGCGGCCGGCCGCCGATGTGCGGCCAATTGCAGAGCGTCCGGCTTATGTCTGGATCAGGACATCCCCGACCCGAACATCGCCCGAGCTGAAGGCTTCTGCGCGCAAGCCGCCCCGCTCTGCAAAGGCGCTTTCGAAGATGCCGCCGCGCTTGAGCAGACGCGAAGGGCGGTGACAGGGTGTGGCCAGCTCCAGGCCCTTGAATATCACACCGCCGACGCTAAACACGTGACCGACCAGTGCATTGAGTGCCTCCGCAGGGATCCCCGCGAGCAGGAAATTCCGGCGTGTCTCGACTGCTGCAAATGCAGGAAGACCTTGCTCGGCCAGCCACGCGTTTGCAGCATCCAGGCCGTCTTGCGAGATGAACGAGGCGTGCCGGATCTTGACAGGTTCGATGGCGGAATACGCGCCGATGCCCAGCGCATACCGGTCGCCATCCAGGCCGAATCCTGCCGTCACATGGACCTGCGTTGCCGCCTGCATCGGCGCACCCGCCCGGGGGCAGTGAAATATGGCGCTCACGCTACCCGGCTTCACGCCGGGATCAGGATTTGCCATGATCAATCCAGTTTCAGGCCGGTATCGGCTGCCAGCCTGGTATAGACCGGCAACTCGCTCGCGATCAACTGGTTCATGGCTTGGGCGCTACCGGCCAGCGGGGCGATGCGGAAGTTCTGCAAACGCTCCAGGGTTGCCGGGTTTGCCAGCGCGGCATTGAGTTGCTGGTTCAGATACGACGCAATGTCCGGTGGCAACTTTGCCGGGCCCACCAGTCCGAACCACAAGCCCAGATGGACATCCCGGTAGCCCGCCTCGACGAAGGTCGGCGTGTCGGGCAACTCCGGGGCGCGGGTGGCACCCGTCCAGGCCAGCGGGACCAGACGACCCGCCCGGATGTGCGGCAGGGCAGTGGCGATGCCCATGATGTTGACGGCAATGCGCCCCGCAAGGGTATCGGTGGTGCCCTGGCCGGAATCCTTGTACGGCACGTGTTCCAGGTTGATGCCGGCGCTCTTCTTGAACAGCTCCACCGTCAGGTGAGCGGCAGAGCCGAGCAGGGGCGAGGTGTACTCGAGCGGCTTGGCGGCAGCTTTCGACTTGGCAACCAGATCGCCCACACTGCGGATGCCCGCAGCGGCAGAGGCCACCAGCAGGTTGTCAGCACGGCCGATCAGGCCGATCGAGGTGAAATCCTCGGGAACCTTGTAGGGCACCTTGGAGTACAGGCTGGGCGTAATGATGAAATTGTTTGCCGTCACCATCAGGGTGTAGCCATCTGCCGGTGCCTTGGCAGCCGCGTCCGTACCGATAATGCCGCCGGCCCCGGGTCGATTGTCGATCACCCACGTCTGACCGGTTCGCCTGGACATTTCGTCCGCGATGACGCGTGCCACGGGGTCGGTCAGGCTGCCGGTGGCAGCCGGTACGATGACCCGCACGGTACGATTGGGATACCCGCCCGGGCCCGATTGTGCGGCGGCGGGAAGCGCGGTCAGGGTCAAGCCGAGCGCAGTGGCAAGCAGAGGTAGGGATTGCAAAAGCTTCATGGGTACTCCCGGTCAGGTGAGGTCACGTGAAGAGCCGGTCCACACTCCCCGACAACCAGAACCGGGCCTGGCAGATCTGCTTTCGAATCCAAGTCTACGCCGCCAACCCTGAGCGCAGAAGCGCAATTTGTCGTTCGGGGTGCTGCATTTATTGCAGCACCCTTAGCCGCACCGCCTAGCGCTCCTGCGCCTCACGCCGCCGAATCTCGTCGGCGGTGATCCGTGCAAACGCATCCAGGGCCGCCGGCAAGGTGCGTTCGGCACGGACATAGACGCCCAGATAAGCCAGCTCCGCCCCTTTGAGGGGAACATGCCGCAACAGGCCCTGTGCACATTCGCGTTCGATGCCAAACTGGTGAACAAAGGCGATCCCGACGCCGCGTGTTGCCAGGCCACGCATGAGCTCGAATGAGCCGGTTTCGAGGATCACGTTGCGCGCCCGCTTGTGACTTTTCAGCAACGGCTGCAGATCGTTGAACATGCCCAGCTCCGGAGTCGGCAGCACCAGGGGGTGACGGGCACACTCCGCCAGCGTCACACTGCGCCGCCCGGCAAGCGCGTGACCTTTGGCCAGCGCGGCGCCCAGCCGGAACTTGCCCACCGCCAGTTGCCGCAGGTGCTCGGCGCGATCGCCCACGAACGCGATGGCGATGTCGGCATGGCCCTGAATCACCGCTGCGGCAGCCTCGGCAGAGCCAGAAATCCGGACACTCAGCTTGACCAACGGATGACGCTCGACCATGCGCTCGAAAACCGCCGGAATGAACGTCGAGGTGAGCGACTCGGTCGTCGCAATCGCCACCGTGCCACGCCGCACCCCCTTTAACGCATCCAGCTCCGAGTGCATGCGCTGCTCGTCCTGCAGCACGGTGGTGGCATGCCGGGCCACAATTTCCCCACCAGGTGTCAGGCGCAGCCCTTGCGGCAGGCGATCGAACAGGGCAAAGCCGAATCCGTTCTCGAGCATCAACAACTGCCGGTTCAGTGCCGACGACGAGATGTGCAGCTGGCGCGCCGCCTCGCGAATCGAGCCGGCCCGGCGGATGGCATCAAAATGCCTGAAGAGACGGGCTTGGGTCAACATGGGATTACCTGACACTTCTCCCGGGGAAACGTCCCGATGCACACTGCCGCGGCGGCGGCGATCTCCCTGTGTTCGTGTTGGGCGGGCATGGTCACCTTGCCATGTTGAATTCCGCGCAACGCGCGGCTCGAAATCTTTCATTGGACGCACCGCGATGATGCCGCTACGCTGGCGCGCTGGATGCAATAACCGACGTTCAATCGCAAAGAGCGGTGATGATAACCGCCACGCCGTCGCAGCAATACCCGCAGCAGTACCCGCAGCAATACCCAAAGCCATACCCGCGGCCACACCCGTAACCACACTGAGGCGGCAGGAGACAAAACCGCATGCAGTCTGCAGGCGCAACAGCGCAACCCCTATACGACGTGGCCATCATCGGCTATGGCCCGACCGGCGCCACCCTCGCGGGCCTGCTTGGCCGGCGCGGCCTGTCGGTGCTGGTGGCCGACAAGGCGAACGAAATCTATCCGCAACCGCGTGCCGTCGGCTTTGACCACGACGCGATGCGCCTCTTCCAGCATGTGGGCGTGGCCGATGCCCTGGCACCGCATGTTGCGCCCTTCAATGACGGCGAGTATCACGGTATTGGCGGCAGGGTGATCCGCCGGTTGAAGCGCATGGCGCCGCCCTACCCGCAGGGCTGGTCGCCGGGCTATACCTGCGACCAACCGGGAGTGGAGGCCGTGTTGCGGGCAGCCATCGCCAGCATGCCCAACGTCACCACGGCCCCCGGGTGCGAACTGACCACGTTCTCCCAGACAGCGGATGGCGTGCAACTGACCTTGCGCGACCAGACGGGCCGTGCGCTGCAGCGCGCAGCGCGCTATCTGGTCGGCTGCGACGGTGCGTCGAGCCCGGTGCGCCGCGCGCTCGGCATCGGCCTGGAAAGTTTCGACTACGACCACGCCTGGGCGGTGGTGGATGTCAAGGTCAAGCCGGAACACCTGGGCCAGTTGCCGTCGACCAACGTGCAGTACTGCCAGCCGGAACGGCCCAGCACCTTCATCACCTGCCCGGGCAACCACCGGCGCTGGGAATTCATGACGCTGCCGGGCGAGCAGCGCGAAGGCGAACTCCCCGCAGAACGGCTCTGGGAGCTGCTCTCCCGCTGGTTGCGCCCCGGCGAGGCGGAAATCTGGCGCTCCGCTTCGTACCGCTTTCACGCCCTGATTGCGCATCATTGGCGGCGCGGCCGGGTGTTGCTGGCCGGCGATGCGGCCCACCAGACACCACCGTTTCTCGGGCAGGGCATGTGCCAGGGGCTGCGCGATGCCGGCAACCTCGCCTGGAAGCTGGATGCGGTGCTGCGCGGGCAGGCGCCCGAGGCCCTGCTTGATAGCTACACCACAGAGCGCCGCCCGCACGTGGTGGCCACCACGCGCCTGGCCCAGGAATTCGGCAACATCATCTCCGAACGCGACCCGGTGAAGGCGCAGGCACGCGATGACGCGATGCTGGCGCTGGGCAACGGCGAAGCACAAACCCTGATCCGGCAGGAGCTGATTCCCGGCCTCACCACCGGACTGATCGCTGCGGATGCGCCACTGGCCGGCAAGGTGTTTCCGCAGCCCACCGTGCAGCACGCTGGCGAGGCCCGGCGGCTCGACGATGTCACCGGCCCGTGCTGGCGCCTGGTGATGCTGGAACCCGTGCCCGCCACACTCGTTGCCGCCGCGCAGGCCGCCGGCGTTGCCATCGTGCAGGTTGGCGCGGGGGCGGCAGCCCCTAGCGTGGCTGCCGTGCATGACCCCGACGCATTGCTTGCTTCCTGGCTGGCCCCGGCGAATTGTGTCGGCGTGCTGGTGCGCCCGGATCACTATGCGTACGGCGCTTTTGCTACCGAGGCCCAGGCGCATCGCCTGCTCGAACACCTTGCCGCATCCATGCGGCCCGCTGCGCAGATTCCGGCGGCTGCCTAGCCCGAGCCGCGCTGTTCCCGCTTCCCCACCAAGAACGACAAGCAACACCACACCAAGGAGACCACCATGCAGTCATCTTCGCTTCGTACGGCGCACCGGTTCGCCGGCGCGCTCTTCCTGGGCCTGCTCACGCTGGCCCTGCCGGCTGCCGCACAGGAATATCCGACCAAGCCGATCCGCTTTGTCGTGCCGACACCGCCCGGGGCCGGCCCTGATGTGGACGTGCGCCAGATGGCACCGCGCCTGAGCCAGCTGCTGGGGCAAACGGTGATCGTCGAAAACCGTCCCGGTGCGGCGGCCCGCATTGCCACGGAAGCAGTGGCCAAGTCCCCGGCGGATGGCTACACCTTCCTGGTCGGCACGCCGACCGCCCTGGTAACCGGGCCGCTGCTGTTCAACAACCTGCCCTACGATGCCAGGCGCGATCTGGTGCCGGTGAGCCTGATCTCCACCACCGCCTACGCGCTCACCGTCAACGCTGCGGTGCCAGCGAAGACGGCGGCCGAATTTGTGGCGCTGGCCAAGTCGAATCCGAACTACGCCAACACCGGCACCATCGGCGTGGGCGCGGCGACCCATCTGGCCGGTGAGTGGTTCAGCAGCCTCGCCGGTGCCAACCTCAAGTTCATCCACTACAACACGTCAACGCCCTACAGCGATCTGATCGCGGGCCAGATCTCGGCGATTTTCGAAGCCGTGCTGCCGGTGCTGGGCAACGTCAAGACCGGGCGCCTGCGCGTGCTCGCCATCTCCGGCAAGAGCCGCTATCCGCAATTGCCCGATGTGCCGACGTTTACCGAGGCCGGGTTTGGCGCGTACGATCCGCTCGTCTGGATCGGCCTGCTCGCGCCGGCAGGGACACCACCGGCGATCATCAACAAGGTCAGCGCGGCGATTGCGCAGGTGGCCAAGATGCCGGACATCGTGCAGCAACGGCGCGATTCGTTCAGCGATTCGGTGGGCAGCACACCGGCCGAGTTCGCCGCCTTTCTCGACGCCGAGCGCACCAAGTGGGGCGCCGTGATCAGGCAGGCCAACGTCAAGATAGAATGAATTTCGCGCGCCGGACCGGCGCGCCCTTCCGGGAACACAGATGAAGTCTCCACCCGACTTTCGGCCATTTGTCCCCACCCTTGAGTATCCCCGCGTGGCGGCGATGCACGGCCGCACTGCCGACGAACATGGCGCGGCGGGGCTGGTCAACCCGCGCCCGCGCGATCTCCTGTTCAAACCCTGGGAGGCGCTCTACAAGCAGCCGTTTGTCGGTGTAACGACGGATGGCAAACCGCTGCCCGGCCTGTTCTCGCTGGGCGACCACGGCGCGCCGACGGCAGCGATGATCGAGGCCACCACGCGGCTGATTGAGGCCGCTACGCCTGAGCAGCGCGCGGCCTTGATGCTGCCAGCCGACGCCCGTGAGTGGCGCAGCTGGAACAACACCGAGATGTATGTCTTCAAGTACGGCCTGCGTCTTGAGGAAGTGACGGTGCCGCTGCGCGAAGCGATTCTCGGCGTGGTGCGGGCCAGCCTCTCGGCGCGCGGCTACGACAAGACGCGCGACGTGATGCGCTTCAACCACTTTCTCGGCGAGCTGGCGATGAACACCAGTGTGCTGGGCGAGTGGAGCTACAACTTTTGCCTCTTCGGCACGCCTTCGGCCACCGAGCCCTGGGGCTGGCAGCTGATGGGCCACCACCTCGCACTCAACTGCCTGGTGATCGGCGGGCAGATGGTGCTCTCTCCGGCCTTCATGGGCGCTGAACCCAACTATGGCGATGCGGCAGCCGGCGCACTGGCCGGCAAGCGCCTGTTTCAGGACGAAGAGAACGGCGGCCTGGCGCTGATGCACGCGCTCAGTGCAGCACAGCAGCAGGAAGCGATTCTGTACAAGTCGAGCGTGGGCGGGGACTTGCCCGAAGGGCGCCGCCACCCGGCTGACCAGCTCCATCTGGGCGGGGCGTTTCAGGACAACCGCGTGGTGCCCTACGAGGGCGCGCAGGTCAAACACTTTACGCAGGACCAGCGCCGCCGCTTGCTCAAGCTCGTCAATGCCTACGTCGAGCCCTTGCCGGAAGGCCCGCTCAAGGCACGCATGGAAGAGGTGGAACGCCATCTGGATGACACGCACTTCTGCTGGATCGGCGGCACCGGGGAAGACGACACCTTCTATTACCGCATCCAGAGCCCGGTGGTGATGATCGAGTTTGATCACCACTCCGGCGTGTTCCTCACCAACGAGCTGCCGGCCAAGTTCCATATTCACACCATCGTGCGCACGCCCAACGGCAACGATTACGGCATGGATCTCTTGCGCCTGCACTATGCGCAGGATCACCAGGCCGGCACCAAGCCGGGTGTGCAGACCGCGGCCGGCGCGGCCGAACACAAGTACCGCCAGGTCGATGGGCGCGAGCATGGCATTGCGCCAAAGTCGAAGCGCCATACCCACCACGGCCACAGCCATCCCGATTACGATGGCCACACGCATGACCACGAGCACGGAGGCCATCATCATGACTAACATCATGACCAACCCCCGTCGCCGCTTCATCCTTGCCGCAGGCGGCATGGCCCTGGCGCCACGCGCCTTCGCGCAGGCCCGCTTTCCCACACGCCCGGTCAAGCTGATCGTGCCGTCACCACCCGGCGGCGGGCCCGACCATGTGGCGCGCCTGGTGGCCCATATCTGGTCGCAGCGCTTCGGGCAGCAGGTAGTGGTCGAGAACATCGCCGGCGCCTCCGGCCAGGTGGCGACCCTGGGCGTGGTGCGCGCCAACCCGGATGGCCACACGCTGCTGTTCTCGCCACCGACGCCGATCACCGTCGCCGAGAATTTCGAGCCCCGCCCGGTCTACGACGCACGGCGTGACCTCGTCACCGCCGGCCTGGTCGGGCGCAACCCGGCGCTGCTGGTGATCAACAGCAACGTCAAGGCCAATACGCTCAAGGAACTGATTGCGCTGGCCAAGGCGGAACCGAAAAAGCTGTTCTTCGGTTCGCCCGGCCTCGGCAATACCCTGCACCTGATCGCCGAGATCGTCTGCGCCAAGGCGGGCATGCAGATGACCCATGTGCCCTACAAGGGCAGCGGCCCGGCGGTGGTCGGCCTCCTGGGCGGCGAAGTGCAGATGCTGGTGCAGTCAGCCGAATCGGTCCGGCAACATGTGCAAAGCGGGCGCCTGCGCGCCCTCGCCACACTGGAATCAACGCGGCTGGAAGCCTTTCCCAACGTGCCGACACTGGCCGAAGCCGGTCTGGCCAATCTCGACATCGTCAATTGGTACGGCGTGTTCATGCCATCGTCGACGCCGCGCGAGATTCAGGAGACGCTGGAAGGCGAAGTGCTGGCGCTGGCCCGTGACGCGACCTTCCTCAAACGCATGAAGGAAATGAGTTTCGACCCCATCGTCATGCCGGCGGCGGACTTCAATCGCCTGATGGCGGCCGAGCGGCCGCAGTGGGCAGCCGCGATCAAGGCCGCAGGTATCGAAACCGTCAAGAACTGAGCGCCCAACGCGGAAGCAGAGGGCGCTTGGGGCGTCAGGCCGGCAGGGCCCCCAGCATCACAACGGCGATCAGGGCCGGCTCGTCCCCACGCACGACCCAATCGTGATTCGTGCCCCGCTGCACGACCAGGTCGCCCTGCCTGAGGGTCACCTCCCCTTCATCAAGCAAGAGGGTCACCTCGCCGCGCAAGACCACCACATAGTCCACGGAACGGGTCTTGTGCATGCCCGGCGAGCGTGTGGTGTCCACCCGGCAATGCGAGGCACCGAGTCCGGCGAAGAGGTCACGGAAGAACGCCTCTTTTTGCTCGGCAGTCAGGCCGGCAAGCGCACGCTCCGGCGGAAACTCGACGACCCGGAAGATCGAACCTTGCGCGTCGGGCTCAAGCCGCAGGGGGGCGCGCGCGGCGTCTGACGTATCACGGTTGTCGGCCGGGGTGGTTCTGGTGAGCCAGACATAGCGATCATTGGGAGCCGCCGACTCCGGCAGCGGGCCATCCAGTATGACCGTGGACCGGCCTTCGGGCGTGTGCCCGGTCACGATGCGACGCAAGTTTTGCATGTTGTCCCCTTGATGTTCAGGTCCCGCACACTGCGCCGAGCCGCCCGCGGCGGCGAAGACCGCTGCCGGCAGATGCTGGCGGATGGTGCGAAACGTCTTCTGAATCCGAACCTACTGTCGAAAATCTTGATTATATTCGAATCCAGTGATAAATTAGAATCCAATATGACTATTCGAACATCAGACTCTGTTTCGACATCCCCCCTCCCGCGCCGCGCCGGAAGCGGTGAAAGTGCGGTGCAGTCGGTCGTTGAACGCCTGCGTGAAGACATTGTCCAGTGCGTCCTGCAGCCTGGAGACCGGATGCGATTCGAGGATCTGCGCAACCGATACAACACATCGAGTATCGGAACGCTGCGTGAAGCCCTCTCTGTGCTGGTGTCGGATGGCCTGGTGAACGTCGAGGGTGGGCGTGGCTTCAGCGTTGCACCCGTCTCGCGCGAGGATCTTCTGGACATTGTTGAAATGCGCGTCGACCTCGAGTGCCGCGCCGTGCGCGAATCAATACGCCATGGTGATGACGCTTGGGAAGCCCGCGTCCTGACCACCTTTCACCTGTTGTCCAAGGTCGAGGAAGCGACCGCATCACAGCCAAAATTGCCACAGCCGGTTTGGAGCGCACGCCATCAGGACTTTCACGAGGCGCTCGCGGGGGCCTGCCGCTCGGCCCGGGTCCTGCAGTTCCGCAAAATGCTTTTCGACCAGGCTCACCGTTACCGCCGCTTGTCCATGGCGTTTCGACAGGCGCCAAAGCAGGTCGGCGAGCACCGGCTCCTGATGGAGGCGACGCTTCGCCGAGACGCAGAGGAAGCCTGCGCACTTCTTGAAAGTCACGTCCGGAGCACGGCGCAGAACATCATCGCGTGCGTCCCCGGTTTTGCCCCCGACAACTAGTCTGCATCACACAAGAACTAGCCCTTCACACCACCAGGAGACATCATGAAGAAACTTGCTTCGCTGCTGCTTGCCGCAACGACAGTGCTGGCGGCACTCGCCGCCCCTGCGCATGCCGCTGAATTCACCATGAAGATCGGCTTCGTGACCCGGGCCGATCAGAACGAAGACTGGGCCAACTGGTACAAGGAGGCAGTCGAAAAGCGGTCAGGCGGTCGTATCGAGGTCAAAATCTTCCCGGCAAGCCAGCTTGGTCCGGCGCCGCGCATGCTTGAGGGCGTGCAACTGGGCACGATTGAAGCCGTGCTGATGCCGGCCGATTTCTATGTCGGGCTGGAGCCGCGCCTGGGCATCTTCAGCATCCCTGCGCTGTTCCGCGATCTCAAGCATGGCGCAGCAACCCTGGCCGATCCGGCCCTGAACGCCCAGATCCTCGACATGGGCGAGTCCAAGGGTCTGGTCGGCGTCACGGTGTTCGCCTACTCGCCGGCGCACTATCTGGGCAAGCGCCCGATCCGCACGCTGGACGATTTCAAGGGCAAGAAATTCCGCGTCAACGCGACCCCGGCAGAACGGGAGCGCATGCGGGTACTCGGCGCCACCGCGGTGCCGATGCCCCTGCCGGAGGTGATTCCGGCTCTTGATCGCGGCACCATCGACGGCACCCATAGCGCGATGTCAGTCTTCGTGAACTTCAAATTCAATGATCTCGCCAAGACCATCACCCAGACCGATGACACCCTTCTGGTTCCGGTCGGGTTTGTGAGCAAGGTCTGGCTATCGAAACTGCCTCGCGATCTGGCGCAGATGGTGGTCGAGGAAGGCAGAAAATTGCAGAGCCGCGTGCAGGCCGCCTCCTTCACCTACGAGGAAGAAATGCAGAAGCGCTGGCGTGCGGCCGGCGGAGAGATCGTCCGCCTGCCAGCACCGGATCAAGCCAAGCTGGTGCAGCTGCTCAAGCCAATTGGCGTGGACGTCACCAAATCCGACCCGGCACTGAGTCAGTTCTACAAGCAGGTTTCGGATGTCGCAGCCAAGCAGTGAACCGGGCGCGCCGCATTCAGAGAACGTAACGCCCGCTCCACACGCCGCGCCAGGAAGCACGCTTTTCGTCGGTCTGCCGATGCATTTCCTCGCGCTGGTGATGCTTGCCGGCGTGGCGCTCAACATGGTGAACGTTGTCGCGCGCTATGTGTTCAGCGCGCCGATTTTCTGGGCGGAGGAAGTCCTGGTTTACGCCATGATCTGGGCAGTCTTCCTGGCTCTGCCGGCGGTGACATTCCAGAATGCACATCTGCGCATGGACTTGTTCTACCTCTCGATGCCCGCGTGGCTCAAGCGATCGGTCGATGCTCTGGGCGCCTTGCTGTTCGTCGGCTTCGGCGGGTTTGCGACCTTCCATTCCATCAAGGTGTTGCAGCTACTGGCGACCAACAAGCAGGCCAGCGTGACCGCCGGCCTGCCCATGTCGGTGGTCCATGCCGCACTTCCTGTCGGGTTTGCGCTGATGGTGCTGGCGATCATGACGCGCCTGATCATGGATGTGCGTCGTCATCGTGAAGGCCACTCCGGATGACAGGGTTCATCATGGTGGGCCTGCCGGTCATCTTGCTGGCAATGGGTCTACCGATCTTCCTGGCGCTGCTTGTCACCTGCTGTATTGCACTGCTGATGTCGGGCGGCCTGCCGGTCACGGCGCTGCACCAGAACATTTTTGGCAGCCTCGACAAGTTGGGTCTGATCGCGGTGCCCTTTTTCATCTTTGCAGGCGACCTTCTTTCACGCGGAGCCATATCGACCCACCTGCTGCGCTGGGTCAGCGCTTTGCTCGGCGGAATGCGTGGAGGCTTGCCGGTCAGCGCACTTGGTACCGCAACAGTGTTTAGCGCCATATCGGGCTCGACCGCTGCGACCGTGGCCGCGGTCGGAAAACTCACGTACGAGCGACTGCTCAAGGCGGGCTACAGCCAGCGCTTCTCCAGTGCCCTGCTGGTGTCGATCGGCGCGATCGACAACCTGATTCCGCCTTCGATCGGCTTCATCCTGTACGGGATTGCGGCCGATGCTTCAATCGTCCGGCTCTTCACCGCAGGCATCCTGCCTGGCCTGGTCATGGGGGGCTGCTTTCTCGCATACATCTACTGGTATGTGGCGCGGCATGGCGAGCCATCCTCCAGCACCTTCAGCATCCGCGAAGTACTCGCCGCCACCCGTGAAGGTGCTTGGGCCATCTCGGCGCCGATCGTCATTCTGGGTGGCATCTACGCGGGAATCTTTTCTCCGACCGAAGCTGCGGGAATCGCATGTGTCTACGGCATCTTTGTCGCATCCGCTGTTTACAAGGTGCTGACCTGGCGTGAGCTGTACGACACCGCAGCGCGCTCGATGTACCTGACTGCCCAGATATTTCTCATCGTCGCCATCGCCGGCGTTTATTCGTGGCTCCTGACGATTCAGGGGACGGCACAAAGCGGCGTCGGTCTCATCAAGGCGCTCGATCTGCCCCCCTGGGCCGTTCTGCTGGCCATCAACCTGCTGTTGCTGGCGATCGGGATGGCGCTCGACACGGCTTCCGCCATTCTGGTCCTGGCTCCGCTACTCGCCCCCATCGCGGCGGCCATCAATGTCGACCCGATCCACTTTGGTGTCATCGTGGTAATGAACCTGAGTATCGGCACGTTCACGCCCCCGTTTGGCATCAACATCTTCGTGGCACAGGCAGCTTTCAAGGTACCGCTGAAGGAGCTTTATCCAGGACTCGTACCTTTCATCGCGGCCAGCATTGTCGGCTTGCTGATCGTCACTTACGTTCCGCAGTTGTCGCTCTGGTTGCCACGATTGATGCACTGATCTTCCTGATTTCTTCCCCACTCACCTTGAAGGAAAACCTCCCATGAAAATGATGAAAGCGGCCCGCATGCACAAGGTTGGCGGCCCCATGCTGGTGGAAAGCATTCCGATGCCTTCTCCCGGCCCAACAGACGTGTTGGTAAAGGTACACGCCTGCGGCATGGTTCCGAACCTCGGCAACGTTCTGGCCAACTGGCCCACCTGGTTCCCGCACCTGCCGTTGCCCAAGCTGCCAGCGATCTTCGGTCTCGATCCCGCCGGCGTGATCACCGAAGTAGGCAGCCAGGTATTCGCATTCAAGCCCGGAGATCGGGTGTGGGTCAACCCCCAGCGTTCCTGTGGCGGCTGCCGCGCTTGTCGTTCCAATCAGCGCAGCAAGTGCAAGAACTTCACCTATAACGGCTACTTCGGATTCGGGCCGCAATCCCAGCGCATCTGGGACGCGTATCCATACGGCGGCTTTTCCGAGTACATGACGGCTCCGCAGTACGCCCTCGTCAACCTCCCGGACACGGTCACTTACGAACAGGCTGCCCGATTCGGTTACTTCGGCACGGCGTATGCCGCCTTGCAACAGAGCCGCATCAAGGCTGCAGACACGCTGCTGATCAACGGCATCACGGGTACGCTTGGTCTTGGCGTAGTGTTGAGTGCGCTGGCGCTGGGCGTGGTGAGAATACTCGGCACCGCGCGGAACGAAGAATTGCTGCAACGGGTCAAGGCCCTTGCGCCCAGCCGGATCGAGGTGTTGTCACTTGGCCAGAAGCCCGTACACGAGTGGGCAGACGCGGTCACGGGAGGCGAAGGGGTAGACGTCGTGGTCGATGCGCTGGGGCCAGGCGCTACCAAGGAGCCGATGGTCGAGGCACTGCTGGCGCTGAAGCGAGGCGGTCGTCTGGTCAATGTCGGCGCCGTGATGGAACCCATTCCGTTTGACGTACACCGCGTCATGGATGACCAGATCCAGTTCATCGGTTCGAACTGGATCAGCACCGGTGAAGCGCAGGACATGGCTGATCTGGCAGGTGCCGGGACGCTGGACCTTTCCGTGCTTGAGCACCGGCGCTACCCACTGGATGACATCAACACGGCCCTCGCGCAAATCAAGGATCGTAGCGGCGGGTTCAGCAACTATGTAATCATCCCGGGGTGATTAGCCAACCATAAAGGACGGGAGCGCAACATGGATCTGGGCATCAAGGGCCGCAAGGCAGTCGTGTGCGCTTCGTCTCAA
>CAYUEG010000059.1:0-21325 GCA_964443245.1 uncultured Burkholderiales bacterium
ACGGGCTGCAGACCATGTGCGAAGCCGGCGGCATGGCCAACGCCACCATCATCGAGCGCCTGTAGGGGAGAACATCGCGCAAACCCTTGGGGGACAAGGGTTCTGGCCGGATGGCCGAGATTGTGTCAGCGCGGACCGGCACCCTTCCGGCGCATGATCAGGCGGGCGGCAGAGGTGCGGCGCGACACCCGCACAGGGTCAGCATGTCTTCCCACTCGCCGGCATAGAGGTTGAGCATGCCCGCCTTGTCGGCATCGAGCACGCCGTAGTCCAGTGCCAGGAATTCGGCGACGATCTCGTCGTACCTGTCGCCCAGCACGGTCGACGCAGGATCAAGGCCCCGCACCATGCCAAGCCCGGTTGGTCCCAGGGCCAGCGTGCGGACCGTAAGGTCAGGCCGGTACTTCTTGAGAATCAGGATCAGGCGCCAGATGTCGCCGCTCCAGAACGAGGCATGCCGTTCGCGGTCGGCAGAGCGGCGGTCACGCGGGTAGCAATCGTGGATCAGGATGGTGCCATTCGGATCGGCCAGCTTCTCCATGTTGATGAAGTCGCGAAACGCGAATTCAAACAGATGCATGCCGTCGATGAAGCCGAGTTGCAACGCCTGCCCGCCCAGTTCGGACCGCACGTCGTGGCGGGCAAAAAAATCGTCGCTGGTCATCGGCATGATCTTGACCTGCGGCCCCAGCGGCACCTTGATCTTGGGTGCGGGATCGACGCCAATGGCACGGGTTTGCGCACCGGCAAAACAGATGGACCGGCCTTCGTCCACCCCGATCTCGATATACGTGGCCGGCTTCAGCCGGCTGTGCAAAAGCGGCAGGAAGGTGAGGTAGTTGTCACCGGGAAAGTCGATCGACGCCCACAGCTGGTTGGCCGCGGCATAGTTCGGCGCCATGTCCAGCACCCGCTGGCACATGGCACGCGCCTCATCTGTTCGCCCCATGGCTGCAATGATCGCTGCCTCCTGAAACAGGTATTCGTGATCGGCAGGCGCAAGCTTGCGGGCGGCCTGGACCCGCTCGTAGGCTGGCCCCAGGTGTCCCAGTTTGAAAGCACAAATGGCAGCATGCAGCCAGGCTTCGGCGTGCTGCGGCGCCTCTTCGACGAGGGCGACAAACAGCGCCTCGGCACGCTCGATATCGCCGGCCAGGTACACGGCGCGCGCACTCTCAAAGCGCGCTGCCACAACTTCCTGCACAGGCTTGCCGCGCAGGGACTGGATCAGTTTCGCAAACACGGTGGTCAGTTGGCGGTTGCGCCCGAATCCTTGACCACCTTGGCCCAGCGGGTGATCTCGGCCTTGACGTGGGCATCCAGTTCAGCCGGCGTCGAGCCGACAATGTCGTAACCAGCCGCCTCGATCCTTTCCTTCGCCTCGGGTGCGCGCATCGCCTTGATGATCTCGCTGTTGAGTTTCTGCACGATCGGCGCCGGGGTGCCCGCTGCGGCAAAGATGCCATACCAGACCGAGACATCAAACCCGGCGATGCCCTGCTCGGCGATCGTCGGCACGTCCGGCAGTACCTTGGAGCGCTTCAACGTGGAAACCGCAATGGCGCGGAACTTGCCGCCCTGGATCTGCGGCAGGGAAGAAGAGAGGGAATCGAAGATGCAATCGACTTCACGCCCCAGCAGCGCGGTGATCGCCGGGCCGCTGCCCTTGTACGGCACGTGCGTGAGGTTCACGCCCACGACCGACTTGAAATACTCCACCGCCAGGTGGCTGGTGTTGCCGGGGCCGGCGGAGGCGTAGTTGAGCTTGCCCGGGTTGGCGCGCGCTGCGGCGATCAGATCCTGCAGGGTGCGAATGTTCGACTGGGCATTGACCACCACCACCAGCGGCAGCGTGGCCGCCAGCGTGATCGAGGCAAAGTCCTTCACCGTATCGTAGGGCAGCTTGGGCATCAGCGACGCGTTGACGGCGTGTGCGGTCAGCAGCATCACCATGTTGTAGCCGTCCGGCGGCGATTTGGCGACGATGTCGGCGCCGATGGTCGAGCCACCGCCAGGCTTGTAATCGATGAACACGGATTGGCCGATGGTCTTGGAAAGCTCGTTGGCAATCGGCCGCGCGAGAATTTCCGAGCTGCCCCCGGGCGGATAGGGCATGATGAAACGGATCGGCTTGGCCGGGTAGGCCTGGGCACGCGCTGCCCCGGGCCACTGCATTGCCAGGGCGCCCGCCCCGATTGCCTTTACGACATTTCGTCTGCTGATCATGCGCATGCTCCTGAAGGAATGACGGGGGGGTTGCATCAAGCGGCCATGGCGCCGGCGGTGCTCAGGGCCTGGCGGCATTCGCGCACGATACGCTCAATCAGTTCCTGGCAGGTGGGCAGGTCGTCGATCAGGCCGATCACCATGCCCGCACTGACGATGCCGCCATCGACATCGCCGGTCTTCATGGCGTTCTTGCCACGCGCACCGGCCACCAGTGGGCGTACGTCTTCAAATGTTGCACCCGCCTTCTCCATCTTCACGACTTCGTCGGATACCGCGTTCTTGAACACGCGCGAGGTGTTGTGCATCGTGCGGAAGATCAGGTTGGTATCACGCTCGGTGCCCTTGAGCAGGGCCTGCTTCACATTGTCATGGATCGGCGCCTCCTGCGTCAGCATGAAGCGCGTGCCCATGTTGATGCCTTGTGCACCCAGCGCCAGGCAAGCGGCCATCTGGTAGCCATCGGCTATGCCGCCGGAGGCCACCACCGGGATCTTGCAGGCCCGCACCGCTGCGGGAATCAGGATCAGGTTGGTGACGTCATCCTCGCCGGGATGGCCGGCGCATTCGAAGCCGTCGATCGAGATGATGTCGACCCCATGCTTCTCGGCCGAGAGCGCATGCCGCACTGACGTGCATTTGTGCACGACGGTGATACCGTGCTCCTTGAACTTGGGCACGAAATTGCGCGGATTGTTGCCGGCCGTCTCGACGATCTTGATGCCGGATTCGAAAATGACGCGCATGTACTCCTCATACGGCGGCGGCGTCACCGCCGGCAGGATGGTGAGGTTCACACCGAACGGCTTGTCGGTCATGGTGCGGCAACGCGCGATCTCTTTCGCCAGATCGTCCGGTGTCGGCTGCGTCAGCGCCGTGAGAATGCCGAGACCGCCGGCATTGGAAACGGCTGCAGCCAGTTCGGCAAACCCTACCCATTGCATGCCGCCCTGGATGATCGGGTAACGGGTGCCGAGCAGTTCGGTGACTCTGTTTTTCATGAATTGCCTTGCGCCTTGTCGAATGGTGTTCAGATGATCTTGCTGGCGTGGCCGGCCCAGTATTTGTCGCGCAGCAGGCGCTTGTACAGCTTGCCGGTCGGATGGCGCGGCAGTTCGGCAGCAAAATCGACGCTGCGCGGGCACTTGATCGGTGAGAGGCTCTGGCGGCAAAACGCGATCAGGTCGGCTTCCAGCTGTTTGGCCAGCGGCCCTTCCACATCGCGCATGTCACGCGGCTGCACCACCGCCTTGACCTCTTCGCCGAACTCCTCGTTGGGTACGCCGATGACAGCACAATCGAGCACCTTCGGGTGCGTGATCAACAGATTCTCGGCCTCCTGCGGGTAGATGTTGACGCCACCGGAGATGATCATGTGTGCCTTGCGGTCGGTGAGGAACAGGAAGCCCTCGTCATCGACGTAGCCGACATCGCCCAGCGTGGTCCAGCCCTGGGCATTGGTACTGCTGGCGGTCTTCTCGTCATCGTTGTGATAACGGAAGGGGCGCCCCTCGGCGAAGTAGACAGTGCCGGCAGTGCCATTGGGCACCGTATTGCCCTCGTCATCGCAGATGCGCAGCTTGCCGATGACCGCGCGCCCGACCGTGCCTGGATGGGCCAGCCAATCGGCCGAGCCGACCATGGTCATGCCGTTGCCTTCGGTACCGGCGTAATACTCCCAGATCACCGGGCCCCACCATTCGATCATCTGATGCTTGACCGGGACCGGACAGGGAGCCGCCGCATGAATGGCGATCTTCAGCGAAGACAAGTCGTAGCGCGTGCGCGCTTCGGGCGGCAACTTGAGCATGCGCACGAACATGGTGGGCACCAGCTGGGTGTGGGTTACGCGGTGCTTCTCGATCTGGCGCAGAAAGTCCTCGGCATCGAAATGCTCCATCACCACACAGGTGCCGCCGAGGCGAATCGCCGTGAGCGAGAAGCGCAATGGCGCGGCGTGGTACATCGGCGCCGGCGACAGGTAGACCGAATCGGTGCCCATGCCGAAGAGCTTGCCGCAGATGTTGGTCAGCGGGTTGGGCGCATCGATTTGCGGAAACTCGGGCGGCACGAACACCCCCTTGGGGCGCCCGGTGGTGCCGGACGAGTACAGCATGTCGCCGCCGGCCGTTTCGTCGGCAATCGGCGTTACCGGGCAATCGGCAATCGCCGTCTCATAGGCGGTGTAGCCGGCCTCGGCACCGTCGATCATCAGGCGTGCCTGCAATGATGCGGTGTGCGGCACCAGTTCGGCCGCCAGTTCACGCATCGCCTGTGAGGTGATCAGCACCTTCGCCTCGCAGTTCTCCACGATGTAGGCTGCCTCGCCCACCGTCAGGCGGGTGCTCATGGCGGTGTAGATGATGCCGGCACGGTGGGCACCAAAGCAGATCTCGAAAAAGCGGGGATGGTTCTCCAGGAGGATCGCAATGTGATCGCCAGCCGCAAGGCCCAGCCGGCGCAACAGGTGCGCGACCTGGTTGGAGCGTGCATCGAGCTCGCGGTAGGTGAGGCCCTGGCCGCTGGCCGCCATCACGAAGGCCGGCTTGTCCGGCTGGAGGCGGGCGTGCTGCGAGGGATGGAGTGGCGGTGCAGTGGTCAAGCGGGCCTCCCGGCGGCAGGGGCGCTGATCTCATCGAGAACAGGTTTGAGATGGGCAAGAAAGCCCTGCGGGTCTTCGCTCATCGGAAAGTGGCCCAGGCCCGGCATGATCACGGCTTTGGCACCGGCGATGCGGCGTTCCAGCTCGCGCGTGTCTTCCGGGTTGCAGGAGTAGTCGTACTCGCCAGTGAGCAGGTAGAGCGGACACTGGCGCGTGTCAATGGCGCTGACGCGCTCGCGCACATCACCGTCGATCTTGTAGAAATACAGGTCGCCCTTGAACACGCCGGGCCCGCCCTGCATGTAGTGCCAGAGCGTCTCCCAACGCTCAGCTTCCGGGGCGCTCGGCCCGATCAATCCGGAAACGATGCCGGCGCAGACCTCGCCGCCATGGACGTCCGGGCGATGCAGCCATTGCACGTCGTAGTACGGATCGACATGGGCACCCGACTGCAGGCCAATCAGCGCACGAAAAGACTGCGGGTGCTCCAGCGCCAGATGCAACACGATGCGCCCGCCGATCGAGCAACCCATGACCACCGGCTTGTCGAGCTGCAGGGCCCGGCACACGCCGATCACCATGGCGACGTAATCCTCCGAAGTCAGGCGGTACTCGGCCAGGTGCCAGCCTGGGGGCGGAGAAGATTTGCCGTGCCAGGGCAGGTCGAAGGCAATCACGCGATAGCGCGACAGAATGTCCGGATCATTCATCAGCGCGCGGTACTGGCGCGTGTCACTGCCGGCCGTGTGCAGGCACACCAGCGGGATGCCGCTGCCGGCTTCCTCGACGTAGATGCGTTGCGGCTTGCCCAGCAGTTCAAGGCGCAGGTAGCGCCCCACAATCGGATCAAATGCGGGTTCAAACGCAGGCGCAAACGGGGATTCGCCGATCGGCGTGGTGCTCGCCACGGTGCCGGCACTGCCCGCTGCGGTTTCGGTCGGACGGGTGCTCATGCTTTCGCCTCGCGCAGCTTGGCCAGCAAGTCCTTGAAATACAGCAGATTGGCCATCAGCACGTGCTGGTCCCCTTCGATGCGCATGGTGCGCGATTTCACCAGTGCCATGATGTCGTGGAATCCGGGTCGTGGTACCGCGCGCCGAAACTCGCTCCACGCCGCTTCCGGCGCACGCAGGGCAAAGGTCCAGCGCGGCATCACGAAAGGCCCCGGCGTCACGCTCTCGATGCGGCCGGCATGGATCACCACCAGGTGTTGTGCAGACCCGGCTTCGATCAGAAAACGCGTATCGACGAAACGCCCGCGGTGGGTCAGCCAGGCGTCGGCATTGACGCGTTCCTTCAGTTGTTCAAGCATCCGGCCTCATCCCCTCCTGTCAATGCGGCTTCTGTCGAGCCGCTTCGCGACGCTGGCAGCGCAGCAAGACCCGAACAGCCCGGCGACGTCCCGTCACCTTGCCTGTCGCCGCCTTTTTGCACCGCTTCTTGCGCCGCTTTTTGCGTAGGGCAGCAAGCATAACGCAGCTCGCCTTTCCGCGTCGCCGGGCAGCGCTGTGGCGAAACCTCCACAGATACCGGCAAAGATTCAGCAAGCTATTGAAATAACAGGCATAATGCGCTCCGCGATCTTCAAGTAGTGCCGTCGTTGTCAGGTTCGATCCCAAACGGTCTCTTCCTTCACCTTCTTGCCATCTTGACCTTCGTTTCCGAGGCATCGCCTCATTTTTATTTTTTTAGGATGGACAGTCATGGCAACAGGTACCGTTAAGTGGTTCAACGATTCAAAAGGTTTCGGCTTCATTACCCCCGACGAAGGTGGTGACGATCTGTTTGCGCACTTCTCTGCAATCCAGAGCGCCGGTTTCAAGTCGCTCAAGGAGAACCAGAAAGTCAGCTTTGAAGTGACGACCGGCCCGAAGGGCAAACAGGCGTCGAACATCAAGGTCGCCGAGTAATTGGCATGCGTCGCGCAGGGGGTGCTGTGGCACCGCCGGCGCGCACCCAAGGCCCGGTGTTTGCCGGTGAGCCCGGCTTTGCCGGGCTTTTTATTCCTAGTATGCTTTCGGCTTGGCAACAGGCCAACTTGACAGGAGACCCCATTTGGCAAAAGAGGAACTGATTGAAATGAATGGCGTGGTGGCCGATGTGCTGCCCGATTCGCGCTATCGCGTCACGCTGGAGAACGGCCATGAACTGATTGCCTACACCAGCGGCAAGATGCGCAAGCACCATATCCGCATTCTGGCGGGTGACAAGGTTTCGCTCGAACTTTCGACCTACGATCTGACCAAGGGGCGCATCACTTTCCGCCACCTGGAGCAGCGCGCAGGCGCGCCGACTGGCGGCGCCCCGCAGCACCGCCGTCGTTAGGCAAACCTGGGCCGCGCCTGTGCTCAGGCCAGGCGGATCGGCAAGGCCCGCACCGGCTGACCGGTCAGCTTCAGGAGCGCGTTGGCCACCGCAGGCGCGATCGGGGGCGTGGCCGGCTCGCCCACACCCGAAGGCACTTCGCCCGAGGGCACGATGTGCGTCTCGACCAGCGGCGCCTGGGCCATGCGCACCATCTCGTAGTCCGGAAAATTCTTCTGCTTGACGGCGCCGCCCTCGAGTGTGATCTCGCCGTAGAGCGCCGCCGAAAGGCCGAAGATGATGCCCGACTCCATCTGCTGGCGAATGATGTCGGGATGCACCGCCAGGCCGCAATCGATCGCGCACACCACGCGCTCCACACGGATTTCCTTTTTGGGTCCGAGCGCCACTTCCGCCACTTGCGCGACGATCGAGCCGAAGGACTGGTGCAAGGCCAGGCCGCGCGCGCGCTTCCATCCTTCTGGCGCGGCATCTTTCCCTGCAGCCGGCGCCAGCGGCTTGCCCCAGCCCGCCTTTTCCGCCGCCAGATTCAGCACGGCCAGGTGACGCGGGTGATTCTTGAGCAGCGTCCGCCGGAACTCGAGCGGATCCTTGCCCGCAGCAGCCGCCACTTCGTCCATGAAATGCTCGTTGAAGAAGGCATTGTGCGAATGCCCCACCGCGCGCCAGAAACCCAGTGGTACCGGATGCTTCACCAGCGCATGCTCGATGCGCACATTGGGGGTTTCGTAGACCTGGTCTGACAGGCCCTCGGCGTTGGTCTTGTCCGGGCCGCCGGGCATGAAACCGACGCGCGCGACCATCGAATGCATCACCGATCCGGAGGCGCTGCGCGCGACCCAGTTGACCAGGTTGCCCTGACCATCGAGCCCCGCTGACAGTTGCGCCAGCGCAGCCGGACGATACATGTCGTGCGTCGTATCTTCTTCGCGGCTCCAGATCAGCTGCACCGGCCGGCCTTCGGTGTGTCGGGCCAGCATCACCGCCTGCGCCACCAGATCCATCTCGCCACGCCGGCCGAAACCACCGCCGAGATACGTCGTGTGCACCGTCACATCATGGGTTTTGACCCCGGCCACCTTGCCGGCGATCCATTGCGCGATCGATGGCGCCTGGGTCGGCACCCACACTTCGACCTTGCCATCACGGATTTGCGCGGTGCAGTTCTGCGGCTCCAGTGTGGCGTGGGCAAGGTAGGGCACACGATATTCGGCCTTGACCTCCTTGACCGTGTTGGCCAGGGCGTCGGACAGTTTGCCGCGTGCAAAGTAGGTGGCCGCTTTCGGGCCTTCCACCGCACGCTTCAAATCCTCGAACACGGCCTTGCTGTCCATCCCGGTTGTCACACTCCAGACGATGTCGAGCGCATCCGCGGCCTTCCTGGCCTGCCACCAGGTTTGCGCCACCACCGCGATGCCCGCCTGTGCACCGGCCACACCCGGATCGAGCGGCAATACCGCCTTTACCCCCGGCATGCTGTCGGCGCCGTTGGCATAGAACCGGGTCCAGCCTGACCCGAACACCGGTGCCATGCGCACGGCGGCATAGAGCATCTCGGGCAGCCTGACATCAAGGCCGAATTCGGCCGAGCCGGTCGACTTGGCCACCACATCCTGGCGCGGCACGCTTTTGCCGATCAGGGTGAAATCCTTGGCGTCCTTGATCTTGATCGGGCGCTCCGGCGTCATCTTCGAGGCTGCCGTCGCCAGCTCGCCGAAGCTCGCCTTCAGGCCGGAAGCGTGCGATACCCAGCCGTTGGCCACCGTGCACTCGCCCGCCGGCACGCGAAACCGCGCCGCTGCCGCCTGGACCAGCATGTCGCGCGCAGCCGCGCCGGCCAGCCGCATCGGCACCCACGCATCGCGCACGCTCGAAGAGCCGCCGGTGATCATCAAGCCCAGTTCGCGCGCCACCTTGCGCACCACCCACTCGGCCCCGCGGCGCGCACCGCCATGGTCATCCGGGTGGAAGGGCAGGCTCTCGGCGAACATTTCCACATTGCCGTAAATCTTGTCGATCGGCGCCTGCTCGACCTGCACCTGCGCCCAGCTGGCACCGAGTTCCTCGGCCACCAGCATCGGCAACGCGGTGTAGATGCCCTGCCCCATCTCCGAGCGCGGTACCGCCACCGTGACCACGCCTTCATTCGAGATCTTCAGCCAGCCGTTGAGCTGCACTTCACCGCGCTCGACCGGCATGGTGGCTGCCTCGGCATTCAGGCGGCCTCGCGGCGGTTTCACCGCCCAGCCCAACACCAGGGTGCCGGCAATCCCGGTGCCGGCCAGAAGGAATGTGCGGCGCTTCATTTGGCACCTCCCGTTGTGACGCCAGCCGCTCCCCGGTCTCCCGTTGCCTTCGCCGCGCTGTGGATGGCCGCGCGAATGCGCTGATACGTGCCGCAGCGGCAGATGTTGGTCACTTCCTTGTCGATGTCGGCATCTGTCGGCGCCGGATTCTTCGCCAGCAATGCGCTGGCGGCCATCAGCATGCCGCTCTGGCAGTAGCCGCACTGCGGCACCTGATGCGCCACCCACGCCTCTTGCAGGGCGCTCAGGCCCCCTGTCTTGCTGCTGGTGCCCAGGCCCTCAATGGTCTGCACTTTCTTGCCGGCAATGCTGCCGACCGGGGTCACGCAGGAGCGTACCGCCGCCCCTTCCACATGCACGGTGCAGGCGCCACACGCGGCCACGCCGCAGCCGAACTTGGTGCCGGTCAGGTTCAATTCATCGCGCAGCACCCACAGGAGCGGCGTATCGGCGGCCGAGCCGACTTGCCGCTCGGCACCATTGACGTTCAATTTGAGCATTCCACATTCCCGAAAATTGTCCAACGGCCCACAGTGTAATGAATCTCGGGCCGGCCTTCGCGCCAACCCCGCACGCCACCAGCAAACCGTCATCCGGCGCGTGTCGCATGCATCGGGTATCCTGAGCGATTCTCTCAAGCAAACCGCGCCACATGGATCCCAATCGCATCGACGGCACCGGCTACCCGCTGGCCTTCAAGGTTGCCGCAGGCAAACGCGCCGCCACCATTATCGGCAACAACCCGGCACGCGACGTGTTTCGCGTCGAGGCACGCACCATGGGCGGCCACCAAAAAGAAATCGTCGTCACGGAAGGTGAAGGCGGCGATGTCTGGCGTCTCACCTCCGATGAAGGCCTGATCCTCAAGGGGACGGACCTGGCGCCGTTTCCGCTGGCTTTCTTCAACGCCGGTCTGCATGCCGATTTCGTCAATCGCGCACTCGCCCTCGCCAGGGCACAGCAAGTGCCGCTCGCCATCGAAGGCCTGACCCTGAACAACCAGTACTACTTCAATGGTTCCTTCTTCAAGGGCACCGGTGAGGGTAGCGCTGAACCTGTCACCATCCGGGTGCGTGCGCGCTCCAGCGCCCCACGCGATGCCGTGCTGCGCCTTCTTGATGCTGCGCTGGCGGCTTCACCGGCTCATGCGGTGATGGCCGAAATCAAACGCAACACCTTTGCGCTTTACGTCAACGGGCGCCGCTGCCCGGTCACGCGCGTTGCCAGTTCAACCGCTCCGGACCAGCAGGACCCGTTCAAGGCTCATGCCGCTGCCCCCGCACCGCTGGCGGGCGCGGCCCCCGGCTTTGATCTCATCGAGAAGATCGAGCGGCCGATGCCCGCCGGCGCACCGCCCGCGATGGCGCCCGAAGGCCGGATTCCGATTTCGATTCCCGGCGAAAGTACGCTGCGCGACGCCTCCGGGCTGGTCGCCACCATGGTGACCCCACGCTTCGGCGCCGCCTTCAACATTACCTGCGACGAGCGCGCCGATCACAGTACCGCGCCATCCGGCTTGGCCTGCATCGCTGCCGGCATCGCCTTTTGCTACATGACGCAGTTCTCGCGCTACATCGAGCATCGCAAACACAAGGTGCGGGCGATCCGCTTTGTGCAGAACCTGCCCTTCACCCTCACCAGCAATGCCGCCGACGGTTCGCTCAAGGGCGGGCTGGAGCCGGTGGATACGCACGTGTTCCTGCATGCCGATGAACCGGATGAAGTGATGCAGAACCTGCTGGAAGTAGCCGAGAACACGTGCTACCTGCACGCCGCGTTGCGCAGCGCGCTGCCCGGCCGGGTGGAACTGACGCTGAACGGCGACGCTTAGCTGCGACGCTCTCGGCGGGCAGGTCAGGCCTTCTCTGGGGCCGCTGAGTCGGGCTGCGCCTTTTCCAGAAATGCCGACCAGGCCACCCTCCCCAATTCCGCGCCCCATGCTGCATAGCCGGCTGGCGACGGGTGAAAGCCGTCGCTGGCAAACAAGCTTCGTTCCGCCTTGATCTTCAACGCCACATGCGCCGCACGGCGAATGCGCGCGCTGCGCACCGCTTCATCGAGCATCACGGCGCGGGCGCCCAGATAGGTACGCAATGGTTCCGGCAGGGCCGGGAACTGATGCATCGGCGGTGCCGCGCACACGATCACCGGCGCGTCCTCGCCTACCCGGCTGCGAGCCGCTCCCACCAAGGCTTTCAGGCCTTCGGCAAACTTTTTCGGGGGCGTGCGGTCGATGGTGTCGTTGACACCGAAGGCCAGTACCACCAGATCCATCGGCTGCTGCGGCAGCTGGGCGGCGAGGCTCATCAGCGCATAGGCCACGGTGGCACCGGAAAGGCCATGGGCATGCCACTCCACCGGCCGGCCGGATTGTTCGTTCAAGGCGCGTGCGAGGTGCCCGGTCAGGGCTTCTTCATGATGGGCCGCGCCCACACCGGCCACCGTCGATTCGCCGATCGTCAGCAGCCGCAATGGCTCGCCTTCTTCCCCCACGCGTCCAGAGAGCGGTCCGGCCGCCGGGGGCAGACGCGGGGTATCGCGCTTGACGCGCCGCCCCTGGGCAATCAGCAGGGGGGCAAGCGGCAGCAGCGCCAGATCAAGCGCGATGTGCTTCATGGGCGTTCGTGATGCAGGGAGGGCGGTGGATCGTCGCCGTCAGGCGAAGCGCGAGAAATCCGGCTTGCGTCGCTCGAAGAATGCGCTGAACGCCTCTTTCGCCTCCGGCGAGGTGAGCATCTTGCGAAAGTGCACGCCTTCGTCCGTCATCTGGGCTTCCACCGCCTTCAGGTGTGCGCTGCGCATCAGCGCCTTGGTGGTACGCACCGACGAAGCCGGCAGCGACGCCAGTTTCTGCGCGCGTTCCATGGCGTGCGCCACGACATCCGCCGCCGGCAGCACCTGGGTGACGAACCCCATCTCTTTTGCTTCGGCCGCACCGAAGGCTTCGCCGAAGAGCAGCTTTTCGGCCGCGCGCTGGTAGCCGGCAATCGCCGGGAGAAGCAGGCTGGATGCGGCTTCCGGGCACAGGCCGAGCGTGGAAAAGGGCATGCTGAACTTGGCGTTGTCGCCGGCATAGACCGCATCACAATGCAACAGCATGGTGGTACCCACGCCAACGGCAGCACCAGTGACGGCGGCAACCAGCGGCTTCTTCGCGTGCGAAATGCTGTACAGGAACTGGAACACCGGGCTGTCATTGCCCGAAGGCGGGTGCTTCATGAAGTCTTCCAGATCATTGCCTGCGGTGTAAATGCCGGGCTGGCCCTCGAACAGGACTACGCGCACGCCGGCGTCGGAATCGGCTGCCTTGAGCGCATCTGCCATGGCCTGATACATCGCTGCGGTAATCGCGTTCTTTTTTTCCGGCCGGTTGAACTGGATGACGAGGACGCCACCGTCCTGCCGGGTTTGAATATCGCTCATGCTTGCTTCCTCAAAGTAGTCTGCTGGTCCAGCCAGTTCGTCACCATCGGCCACAGCGTGGCCTCGCTTTGCGGCTTGAAAAATCCGAAATGGCCAACCCGTTTGTGGCCATGCGCCTCTGCGCGAATCACCCGGTAGTCTGCCGGACGCCGCACATACGCATCATGCAGCATGCGCGAGCCTTCCTCAAGCAGCAATTCATCATCGGCAAACGTCAAGGCCAGCACCGGATAATCCGCGCTGGCATAGGCTTCGCGCGCACCCGGTTCGCCGGTAAGAATGTAGTCGGGCGTGAGGCACCAGCGGCGCCACTGGAACATCGCGCCAGTGGGCAGGTCGCCGATCACGCCGATCTTCGCCCCCGGAAAGTAGCCAAACAGCGGGCACAGGATCGGCGCCATCACGTGCCACATCAGCGGTGCCTTGCGGCGCAGGCTCGGCACGTTGTGGCGCAGCGAGCCGCTGCCCACCGCGATGTTGACGAGCCCGGCGATCTTCTCGCGCGAAGGCAGGAGCGGCGCCACCTGCCCGCCGAGGCTGTGGCCTACCAGATACAGCGGTGCGCCACCGGCTGCTGCGGCATGCAGCACGGCGTCGTAATCGAGCTTGAGCCAATCCGAAAGGTCGGCCTTGACCCCGCGCATCGAGCCTTTCAACGACTCCCCGGTGCCGCGATAGTCGAAGGTCCAGGCGGCGTATCCCTGCCGGGCCAGAAAGGCCGCGAAGGGAGCATAGAACGCCTGCGGCACCGCCATCGCCGGCCCGAACACCACGCTTGCCCTGGGGGCGCCCGGCGGGAGGAAGCGATAGCCGGCGAGCGCATGGCCGTCATGCGCCGTCAACGCAACGCGCTCCGGAACTGCCATTACTGCTTCGGCCACAGGATCATCTGGGTGCAGCGAAACAGCGCAATCGTCTTGGCGGTCTCGCGGTGCGTCACGATCGCATCCCACACGTGGGTGGTGCGGCCCAGGTGAACCGCCTTGGCTTCGACCTCGATCACGCCCTCACGCGCCGTACCCAGGTGATTGCTCTTCAGTTCCACCGTGGTGAACCCGCTCGCCCCGTCAGGCAGGTGCGCCACACACCCGTAGCCGCAACTGGTATCGGCCAGTGTGACCACGCTACCGGCGTGCAGGAAACCATTGGGAGCGAAGAGCTCCTTGCGCACCGGCAACTCGGCGCGCAGAAAGCCCTGGCCAATGTCCAGAATGCGGATCCCCAGCAGGCCGGGCAAATGGCCGGGGCTACGGCCATTGAAGTACGCAACATCGCGCTCGGGCAAATAGGTCGACATCGGCTCCCCTGGTTGGTCAAACGTGTGCGGTTTCGGCCCGTACTACCAGCGTCCAGTGCTGGGCCAGGTGCATCAGGTGGGCGCGGGTGTACTGGGCATGATCCAGCGCCCCATACGCAAAATGCGGCGCCAGGGTGCCCCGATGCGTCTCAAAGGCGCGCAAAGCCTTCTTGAGGCGTCCCGCTGCCTGCACCAGCGGCGGTTCACTCAAGGGCGGCGCGCCCGGAATCGGCTCGGTCAGTGAATGATGCATGCTGCCCTTGGCGTCGAACACTGCGAACGCGGCAGTACCCACTGTCGCGCGAAACCATCCTGGCTTCATTTCGGGAAATCCGGTGAGCGAGTACTCGACACTTTGCGCCGCGTGCTCCAGCACGGCTGGCAGTTTCCAGCCCGCCGTGGTGCGATGGGGTGTCATGAGCAGCGCGTCAAGCGCGGCCTGCGCCGCCGCGATGGTGGGGAAGGTAGCAACGGCGGCGGCGCTACACGCGGCAAGCGGGGCAGTGCTGGCCGCGATCAAGAAGCTGCGCCGATCCATCGCGTCAGACGGCTTCGAAAATCCCCGCTGCGCCCATGCCGGTGCCGACGCACATGGTCACCATGCCATACTTGGCCTTGGTGCGGCGCATGCCGTAGAGGCAGGTGGCGGCGCGCATCGCGCCGGTGGCACCGAGCGGGTGGCCAAGCGCAATCGCCCCGCCATTCGGGTTGACCACGTCCGGGTTGAGGCCCAGATCGCCGATCACCGCGAGTGCCTGGGCGGCAAAGGCTTCGTTGAGCTCGATCCAGCCGAGGTCGTCCTGCTTGAGGCCGGCGTGCTTGAGTGCCAGCGGGATCGCCTCTTTCGGCCCGATGCCCATGATCTTGGGGTCGACGCCCTTGATCGCGAACGAGACAAAGCGCGCCAGCGGCGTGAGGTTGTATTGCTTCAGGGCTTTTTCGGAGACGATCAGCACGGCACCCGCACCATCCGAGGTCTGCGAGCTGTTGCCCGCCGTCACGCTGCCCATGCCGGTGGCTTCGCCCGATGGCGATTTGGGCGTCGCAAACACGGTGCGCAGTTTGGCGAGGCCTTCCATCGAGGTATCGGCGCGCGGGCCTTCGTCGGTATCGGCCACGCGGCTTTTCGCCGTGATCTCACCGGTCGCGAGATTGGGCGTGCGCTCGTTGATGGTGACCGGCGCGATCTCATCCTTGAAATATCCGGCAGCCATCGCGGCCATGGCCTTCTGATGCGATTTGACGGAGAACGCATCCTGCGCCTCGCGCGAGACCTTCCACTGCTGCGCCACCTTCTCGGCGGTGAGGCCCATGCCGTAGGCGATGCCGATGTTGGCGTCTTCGAAGATGCGCGCATTCATCGACGGCGTGTTGCCCATCATCGGCACCATGCTCATCGACTCGCACCCACCGGCCAGCATCACGTCGGCTTCACCGACGCGAATCCGGTCGGCCGCCATGGCAATGGTGGTGAGGCCCGAGGCGCAGAAGCGGTTGACGGTGACGCCACCGACCGATTGCGGCAAGCCCGCCAGCAGCACCGCGATGCGCGCCACGTTGAGGCCTTGCTGCCCTTCGGGAATCGCGCAGCCGATGATGGCGTCTTCAATCGCCGCCGGGTCGAGCCCGGGGGCGCGCGCCAGCGCAGCGCGGATCGCCGTAACCAGCAAATCATCCGGACGGGTATTGCGGAACATGCCGCGCGGCGCCTTGCCGATGGGGGTGCGGGCGGCGGCAACGATGTAGGCGTCTTGTACTTGTCGATTCATGTCAGTCTCCTGTTACTGGGCACCCTCTCTCCGCGACGTAAGGAGCGGGAGGGGGCTGGGGGGAGGGTTCTTTCTTCAGTTGCGAAGGGGTTTACCGCTGGTGAGCATCGAATAGATGCGCTCTTGCGTGCGCTCATCCTTGAGCGAATCCATGAAGCCCTTGCACTCGAGGTTCAGAATCCACTCCTCATCGACCAGGCTGCCGGCCTCGATGTCGCCGCCGCACATGGCGTAAGCGATGCGTTCACCAAGCAGCATGTCGTATTCGCTGATGAAGCCACCGTCACGCATGCCGACCAGCGATGCCTTGATGGTCGCGATGCCGGTACGCCCCGCCACCGGGAACTTCGCACGCAGCGGCGGGCGATAACCCGCTTCGGCGAGAGCCAGCGCTTCGATGCGTGCCACGTACAGCAGTTCGTACAGGTTGAACACGATCGTGTCGGTCGGTTGCAGAAAACCCAGTGCGCGCGCTTCGAGAGCGCTCTTGGCCACCGTCGCCGTCGCAATGGTCTGGAAGCGGTTCTTGATGAAGTCGAGCAGGTTGGTGCTGCCCACCGCCTGCGCCTGCGCCGCACCTTGCATGGCGGCTTCCTTCAAACCGCCGCCGGCCGGGATCAGGCCCACACCGACTTCGACGAGGCCAATGTAGCTCTCCAGCGCCGCGACGCGTTTGGCCGCATGCAACTGCAGTTCGTTACCGCCACCGAGTGCCAGGCCCGCTACCGCAGCCACTACCGGCACTGGCGAATACTTCATGCGCATGAAGGCCGACTGCAGCTTCTTGACTTCGGGCTCGACGATGTCGAGGCCGTGTTCCTGAATCATCGGCTGCATCGACGCCAGGTCGGCACCGGCCGAGAACGGCCCGCCATCCGGCGCACCGGCCTGGTAGATCACCAGTGCCTTGTAGTCCGCTGCGGCAATGTCGAGTGCCTTGTGCAGGCCGCCGATCTGCAAGGGGCCGAGCACATTGAGCTTGGACTTGAACGAGAGAATCAGCGCGCCATCGCCCATGTGCCAGATGCGCGCGCCGTCATCCTCATGCACCGTGGTGCCGCCGGTGGCTGCCGTGGCACCATTGCTGCCAAGCACATCGGCACGGAAGGCCTGGCGCGCATAGACCGGGTGGCGGGAGAGCGGCTTGAACTTGCCTTCTTTTGCCGACCACGATCCTTGAGGAGAGTGAACACCAGAGCCATTCTTGAAGACCCAGTCCGGGAGAGGCGCATCCACCAAGGTTTTCCCGGCCTTGATGTCTTCGGCGATCCAGTTCGCCACCTGTTCCCAACCGGCCGATTGCCACAACTCGAACGGGCCCATCTTGTTGGCATAGCCCCAGCGCATCGCGAAGTCGACATCGCGGGCGGTGTCGGCAATCTCCGCCAGATGCACGGCGATGTAATGGAAGGTGTCGCGATACATGCCCCACAGGAACTGCGCCTGCGGATGCGCCGATTCGCGCAGCAGCTTGAAGCGCTCGCCGAGTTCCTTTTTCTTGAGGATCTTGTCGACTTCGGGCGCGGCCTTCGCCTTCCCCGGCACGTAGTCACCTGATTTCGGATCGAACATCAGAATGTCCTTGCCGACCTTCTTGAACACACCGCCTTTGGTCTTGCGGCCCAGCGCGCCCTTCTCAAGCAGCGTTTTCAGCCACGCCGGGTGGTCGAAGTATTTGTGCCACGGGTCGGTTTGCAGCGTGTTCTTCAAGGTGTTGATCACGTTGGCCATGGTGTCCAGACCCACCACATCGGCAGTGCCGAAGGTGGCCGACTTGGCACGGCCGATCTTGGCGCCGGTGAGGTCATCGACCACATCGAACGTGAGTCCCAGACGCTCGGCGTTGTGCAGCGTGAAGCTCATGCTCGCCGTGCCGACACGGTTGGCGATGAAGTTGGGCGTGTCGTTGGCGCGCAGCACGCCCTTGCCCAGCACCGAGGTGAGGAAGCCTTCAAGGTTGTCCAGGATCGCCGGTGTCGTGCTGGCAATCGGGATCAGCTCGACCAGATGCATGTAGCGCGGCGGGTTGAAGAAGTGCACGCCGCAAAAGCGCGCCTTCAGATCATCAGGCAGCGCTTCGGCCAGCTTGTGGATCGGGATACCCGAGGTGTTCGACGCCAGCGTCGCGCCCGGCGCCACATGCGTGGCGATCTTCTTGTAGAGGTCGTGCTTCCATTCGATGCGCTCGGCAATCGCCTCGATGATGAGGTCGCATTCCTTGAGGAGGTCGAGATGCTCTTCGTAGTTGGCCGGCGTGATCAGATCGCCCAAAGCCGGCACACCGAGCGGCGCCGGGTTCTGCTTCTTGAGCGCCTCGATCGCCTTCATGGCGATGCCGCTCTTGGGCCCTTCCTTGGCAGGGAGGTCAAACAGGATGGCCGGCACGTTGGCGTTGGTCAGGTGGGCGGCGATCTGCGCGCCCATCACGCCGGCGCCGAGCACCGCGACTTTTTTGACGATGTAGTTGGACATGGTGTCTCCTGTTTTTCAGAATGCGTCGGCTTCGAGGGCCAGCAACACTTTTGAGCCGGACTTGATGCGCTTGGCCAGCATCTCCGTTTCCGGCAGCAGGCGCTGGTAGTAGAAGCGTGCGGTAGCAAGCTTGGTTTCGTAGAACTTGTCTCCCCCGCCTGTTTCACCCGCCTTGTTCTTGAGCGCCACCTCCGCCATGCGCGCCCAGAACCACGCGTAAACGAAATGCCCGACCAGGCGCAGGTAGTCCACCGCGGCGGCGCCGACTTCGTCCGGATTCTTGAAGCCCTGCATGCCGACCCACATCGAAATGTCGGTCACCTTGCCGCCCAGTTCCTCGAGTGGCTCGAGAAACTCCTGCATGCCCGGCGTGGCCGAGGCTTCTGCACCGAAGGCTTCGACCAGCGCACCGAATTTCTTCATCTTGGCGCCACCGTCTCCCAGCACCTTGCGGCCGAGAAAGTCGAGTGACTGGATCGTGTTGGTGCCTTCGTAAATCTGGTTGATGCGCGCATCGCGTACAAACTGCTCCATGCCCCACTCGGCAATGTAGCCGTGGCCGCCGAACACCTGCATGCCCATGTTGGTGCACTCGTAGCCGGCGTCGGTAATGAAGGCCTTGACGATCGGCGTCAGCAATGACATCAGGTCATCGGCGTCCTTGCGGTCGTCTTCGTCCTCCGAGTAGTGCAGGATGTCGCCCTGCAGCGCGATCCAGTAGGCAAAGGCACGGCTCCCTTCGACATAGGCACGTTGCGTGAGCAGCATGCGCCGCACGTCCGGGTGCACGATGATCGGGTCGGCCGGTTTGTCCTTGGCCTTCACACCCGAGAGCGAGCGCATCTGCAGCCGGTCTTTGGCGTACGCAGCCGAGCTCTGATAGGCCACTTCCATCAGGCCGAGCGACTGCATGCCGACGCCAAGACGCGCGCCATTCATCATGACGAACATGGCGTTGAGGCCCTTGTTGGGCGCGCCCACCATCCAGCCGGTGGCGCCGTCCAGGTTCATCTGGCAGGTCGCGTTGCCATGGATGCCCATCTTGTGTTCCAGCGCGCCACAGAAGATCGGATTGCGCGCACCGAGGCTGCCGTCTGCATTCGGGATGAACTTGGGCACGATGAAGAGCGAAATGCCCTTGGTGCCGGCCGGCGCATCAGGCAGGCGCGCCAGCACCAGGTGGATGATGTTCGAGGCCAGGTCATGCTCGCCGGAGGAAATGAAGATCTTGCCGCCGGTAATCTTGTAGCTACCGTCTGCCTGCGGTTCGGCTTTGGTGCGCAGCAAGCCCAGATCGGTACCGCAGTGCGGCTCGGTCAGGCACATGGTGCCGGTCCATTCGCCGGACACCAGACGGCGCAGGTAAAGCTCCTTCTGCTCGTCCGTGCCGTGCGCGTGCAGCGCCTGGTAGGCGCCGTGGGTCAGGCCCGGGTACATCGCCCAGGCCTGGTTGGTGGAGTTCATCATTTCCTGGAAGGCCGATTGCACGATGTGCGGCAGGCCCTGGCCGCCGTAGGCCGGGTCGCACGAGAGCGCGGGCCAGCCGGCTTCGACAAACTGCTGGTAAGCCTCGCGGAACCCGGTAGGGGCCTTCACCTCATGGGTGGTCTTGTCCAGCGTGCACCCTTCGCGGTCACCCACCTGGTTGAGCGGGAACAGCACCTCGGCGCAGAATTTGCCGGCCTCTTCGAGAACCTGATCCATCACGTCACGCGTGTTGTCGGCCACAGCCGGCAATTGCTTGAGAGTCGATTCTGCGTGCAGCATTTCGTGCATCACGAATTGCATGTCGCGCAGGGGGGGAGTGTATTGAGCCATGGTGATACGCCTTCTTCAGGTTGATCCAACGTTCATCAAACAAAAGGTTGCTCGGGTTTGGCGGCGCTCCCTACGCCGCCAGCCGGGCAACCGCCTTTCCCTCAAATTTCGCGCCCTGGCCCCCGGGGTCGGGCAGGGCGTAGTAAGCGATGGTGCGGTTGAATGCCAGGCGCGCGCGACCGACGGCCCTGGCATCACGCAGCAAGCGCGCGTCATGATGGAGCGAGAGCATCAATCCGTAGAGCTCGAATACCAGCTGTTCGGGGTCGCACTCTTGCGACAGGTGCCCAACTTCGATGGCCTGGTTCGCGGCCTTCTGCATTTCGCCTTGCCAGCCACGGTTGACGGCGACCATGCGGTCTCGCACCGGGCCTTCCTTGTCGTCAAACTCCACGGCGCCGGAAACGAACACGCAACCATTGGGGATTTCGACGAACTGCACGCGGTCCAGCCAGTTTTCGAACATGGCCGTCAGGCGCGGCAAGCCGCGCGGCAGTTTCAATGCTGGCAGGAACACCGCATCCAGAAAACGCCGCGCGTAATCGTCGATCACCGCGATCTGCAAATCTTCACGGCTGCCGAAATGGGCAAACACGCCGGATTTGGACATGCCCAGGCGCTCGGCAATGCTGCCGATGGTCAACCCTTCCAACCCTTCGCGGCTGGCAATGGCTTGCGCCGCGTCGAGGATGCGCTCGCGGGTTTGCTCGCCTTTGGCGGTTTTGCTGGAAATTAAGGACATGAAGAATGAAGCTGATTGAAGATTGGGCGAAGAAGAACACAAAACCGAACGTTCGTGCTTTTTCTCAGATGAGCGCCGCGTGGTCAAGCTAAATTCGTGTGGCGATGCAGCAAGTGATGCGATTGTTGAAGGTTTATCACAATGAATCAGCCACTTACGCAAGCCACACCGAATTGGAGGCGGCACTCTAAATCGGGGGTCTGCCAACCACAGAGGGTCTCCCGACTACAATGCAATCTCGGCTGTGCGGAACCGCACCACACAGCGGGCCACCTTCATCGAATGCCCCCTACTGAACGCTCCCTGCGCGGCATCGCCTGCGTTGTCGTCGCCACGGCCTGCTTT
>CAYUEG010000060.1:0-20427 GCA_964443245.1 uncultured Burkholderiales bacterium
AGGCGGCGCACTTCATCGAGCTGTGCTGCCAGCGCAATGTGCCGCTGGTGTTTCTACAGAACATCACCGGCTTCATGGTCGGCAAGAAGTACGAATCGTCGGGCATTGCGCGTGACGGCGCCAAGATGGTGACAGCCGTCTCCACCGCCAGGGTGCCGAAGTTCACTGTGATCATCGGCGGCAGCTTCGGCGCCGGCAACTATGGCATGTGCGGCCGCGCCTTCTCGCCGCGCATGCTGTGGATGTGGCCCAATGCGCGCATCTCGATCATGGGCGGCGCGCAGGCAGCCAGCGTGCTCGCGACCGTCAAGCGGGATGGCATCGAATTGAAAGGGGGCACCTGGAGCGCCGAGGAGGAGGCCGCGTTCAAGCAGCCGATCCTCGAGCAGTACGAACATCAGGGCCATCCCTATTACGCCAGTGCACGCCTGTGGGACGATGGTGTGATCGACCCGGTCGATACGCGCCGCGTGCTCGGCATGGGGCTGGCGGCATCGCTCAACGCACCGATCGAGAAGACGCAGTTCGGTGTGTTCCGCATGTGATCATGGTTCGGCCCATCCCTCCTGCCCGGCTGGCATGGCGCCGCACGCCATGGGGCGGCTTGCTGGCTTGCACTGCCCTGCTGATGGCGGCTGGCGGGGCCTGGGCGGGCTTGCGGTCGCTCACCATCGACACCGTGGATGAAGCCGGTCAGCGCGTGGCCGGGGCGGTGTGTGATGTGGGCTTTCAAGGCAGCAACGCCGCCGCCGGGTCAGCGCGCGTGATTTCCCCGGCCACTGTGCAAGTCGATTCCACCGGCGACTGGGTGACGGTGAGGTGCGCCAAAGGCATGGACCTTGCCGGTGCCGTGACCAGCATCGATACCCTGCGCGGTGCGGCCCCGCCGCGTGGCGCCGGCGGGATGATGCCGTCGTTTCGCCCGGGGCGTGATGGTGCAGCCAGCGTCAGGGTGGTGTTGCAGGATCTGCATTCGACCGCACGCACCATGCCGGCGGCGCAGCCCGCAGTTGTGCAGCGGTTTGTGCCTGCAGTCGCCCCATTGCCGGCCGCAACAACGTCGACGCAGGCGGAACCGGCTACCGCCCCGGCGCCTGCGGTGGCGGTCGTGGTGGCTCGCGCACCGTTGGCTGCGCCTGTACCCGCGTCAGGGCCTGCGGCTGTTGCCGTGGCCGTGCCCGCGCCTGCCCCCCCGCAACCCGCGTTGCCAACAGAGCGCGATATCCCGGTGCCGATGCCCGCGGTACAGTTTGTTGTGGCCGCCGCAGCGGACACTGTGCCGATCGCAGTCGCCGCGCCAGCACCGCGACCCTCCCTGGCTGCGATGCCAGCGCCTGCGCCAGCACCGGCACCAGTACCGGCACCAGCGATTGCCCAAGCAGCCGCCGATGTCTTTGATGTCAAAGCGGTGCCGTATCTGAATGAGCAGGGGCGGGCGGTTTACCGCGACTTTCTCGGCTACCCGATGCCCCGTGCGTTTGCCATCTCGAAGGGCGGTGGTTACGGTTGGGCGGTGCGGGCCGCCGATCCGGCGGCAATGGCTCTGGCCAATTGCGAGCGGCGTGGCGGGCCTTGCGAGCTGTACGCCATGGACAAGCAAGTCGTGTGGGCAGGGGTGCGCTGAAACAGGCATCCCGCAAGGGCAGTCTCGGTACGAAAATCGGAGGACACATGAAATCGCAGAAGTATCAAACGCTGGAACTCGAAGTACTGAACCATGTCGGCATCATCTGGTTCAACCGACCGGACATCCGCAATGCGCTCAACGAAACGGTGCTCAAGGAACTGGGCACGGCGCTGACGGCGCTGGAGAAGGACAAGGGCGTGCGCGCCGTGGTGCTGGCCGGGCGCGGCCCGGCGTTCTGTGCCGGAGCGGACCTGAACTGGATGAAGAAGACCGCCTCCTACAGCAAGGCGCAAAACCTGAAGGACGCCAAGGTCGGCCTGGCCGACACGCTCTACAAGCTGCATGCCTTGAAGAAGCCGACCGTGGCACGGGTGCACGGCCCGGCTTTTGCCGGCGGCATGGGCTTCGTGGCCGCGTGCGACATCGCGGTGGCATCGACCGAAGCCACGTTCTGTCTGTCGGAAGTCAAGCTGGGCCTGATCCCCGCGACCATCAGCCCCTATGTGATCCGTGCCATGGGTGAGCGCGCTGCCAGCCGGTATGCGCTGACGGCAGAACGCTTTGATGCGGCCGAGGCCTATCGCATCGGTTTTGTACAGGAGCTGGTGCCGCCGGGCGAACTCGATGGCAAGGTCAACGAAATTCTTGGCGCCCTGGTGCAGGCAGGTCCGCGTGCCATCGATGAAACCAAGAAGCTGATCGCGCTGTCGGGTGGCACCAAGCTCACCCCGGCGGTGCGCACGGAGACCGCGAAGCGGATTGCCGAGACCAGGGCTTCGGCCGAAGGGCGGGAAGGGATTGCCTCGTTCCTCGAAAAGCGCAAGCCCAAATGGGTGACGGAACTCAAACTGGAAGAGCAGTAAACATTCAATGCGCGCCAGGGTGCGCTAAAAGGGGTGTCATGTTCAAGAAGATACTGATCGCGAACCGGGGAGAGATCGCCTGTCGCGTGGCCGCGACGGCGCGCGGCCTGGGCATTCGCACGGTGGCGGTGTACTCCGATGCCGATGCCAACGCCAGGCACGTCGCGGAGTGTGACGAGGCGTATCGTCTCGGCCCGCCGGCGGCGCGGGAAAGTTACCTCCTGGGCGAAAAGATCATCGCCATCGCCAAACAGTGCGGCGCCGAGGCGATCCATCCGGGTTACGGCTTCCTTTCCGAGAACGAAGAGTTTGCCGAAGCCTGCGCCAGGGCAGGCATCGTCTTCATCGGCCCGCCTCCGGCGGCGATTCGCGCCATGGGCCTCAAGGCAGAATCGAAGCGCCTGATGGCCAAGGCCGGCGTGCCGCTGACCCCGGGCTATCACGGCGCAGACCAGGACCCGGCGCTGCTGCAAAAGGAGGCGGGCAAGATCGGTTATCCGGTCCTGATCAAGGCCTCGGCAGGTGGGGGCGGCAAGGGGATGCGGGTGGTCGAGAAGGAAGCGGACTTTGCCGCCGCATTGGCCTCATGCAAGCGCGAGGCCGCTTCTTCCTTTGGCGATGATGCGGTGCTGATCGAAAAGTACCTGACACGCCCGCGCCACATCGAGATCCAGGTGTTTGCCGATACCCACGGCAATTGCGTGTACCTGTTCGAGCGGGATTGTTCGGTGCAGCGCCGCCACCAGAAGGTGCTGGAAGAAGCGCCCGCACCGGGCATGACCGACGAACGGCGCGCAGCGATGGGCAAGGCGGCCGTCGAGGCCGCGCAGGCGGTCGGCTACGTCGGTGCCGGTACGGTGGAGTTCATCGCCAACCAGGATGGCAGCTTCTTTTTCATGGAGATGAACACGCGGCTGCAGGTCGAGCATCCGGTGACCGAAGAGATCACCGGGCTGGACCTGGTGGAGTGGCAATTGCGCGTGGCCCATGGCGAACCCCTGCCGATGCAGCAGGAGGAACTGGCGATCAACGGCCATGCAATCGAGGCGCGGATCTATGCCGAGAACCCGGCCAAGGGCTTTCTGCCCTCGATCGGCCGCTTGCATCACATGCGCATGCCGGTGGAGGATGGGCCGGTGCGCATCGATTCCGGTGTGCGCGAAGGCGATGAGATCAGTCCGTTCTATGACCCGATGATCGCCAAGCTGATCGTGTGGGGTGAAACGCGCGAGGCGGCGCTGCGCGCGATGGCATCGGCGCTGCGCGAATGCGAAATCGCCGGCGTGCATACCAATGTCGAGTTCCTGATCCGCACGGTCGAGTCGCAGGCGTTCTCGAGCGCCGATCTGGATACCGGATTGATCGAGCGCCATCGCGCGGAACTGTTGCCAGCCGAACTGCCGGTGCTGCCAGAAGCCTTGGTGGCAGCGGCTTTTGCGGTGATGGAGGCGGAAACCCTTGGTGGGAGCGCTTCTGGTGAGAGCGGTTCCGGTGATGACCATTCGCCCTGGGCGATACGCGATGGCTGGCGCGCCAACCTGACCGCGTCCCGCACCCTCCTGTTGCAGCATGGTGAAGTCACGCATGCCGTGCGCATCGACTACCTGCCGACTGGCCGGATGTTCACGGCTGCCGGCATCACGGCGCTTGCCAGCGGCAACGTGGACGGACGCAAGGTGGCCCTGCAGTGGAATGGGCAAGCCGTGACAGCCCGGGTGGCGCGGGTACGCGATGCCGGCCACGACAAGCTGACGACGTTTTGTGCCGGTCGGCGCTTTGATTTTGAGCTGCACGACCTGCTGGCAGAATCGGAGGCCGGCGAGGAAGAAGGCGGTGGCCTCACCGCGCCGATGCCGGGGAAAATTCTTGCCGTACTGGTGGCCGCCGGGGCCGCCGTGGAGAAGGGCGCACCGCTGGTGGTGATGGAAGCGATGAAGATGGAGCACACCATCGCGGCGCCGGCCAAAGGCACGGTCAAGGACGTTCTTTACGCGCCCGGTGATCAGGTGCCGGAAGGCGCAGCGCTGATCGCATTCGAACCCGCTGCCAAGGCGGGCTGACGATGCCCGGGACGATTCCAGAGAGCCGCCAGTGAACATCCTTTTCTACACCGTTGATGCCGAGCCGGAGCGCTGGGTCGAGGCGCTGCAGCAGCATCTGCCTGCAGCGCGCATTGCGATATTTCCGGAAGGCCGGCAGCAACAGGCGGACTACGCGGTGTGCTGGAAGCCGCCGGCGGATTTCTTTGACGGCCAGCGCGGCATCAAGGCGGTGTTCAACATTGCGGCCGGGGTCGACTACATCCTGGCGCATCCGGCGATGCAGGGGGGCTACCTGCGTGAGGTCCCGATCGTGCGCCTCGGCGATGCCGGCATGGCGGCGCAGATGGAGGAGTATGTGCTGGCGGCCACACTGCGCTGGCAGCGCCAGCTCGACACCTATGCCGCGCAGCAGCGCGCCGGCATCTGGAAGATGCTGGCGCCGGTCAAGCGCAGCCAGGTGACTGTTGGCGTGCTCGGTCTGGGCGTGTTGGGCACGCACGTGGCGCGCGGCATGCAGCACTTCGGTTATCAGGCAGTGGGCTGGAATCGCAGCGAGCGGCAGATCGAAGGCGTGGATTGCTACATTGGCGATGGCGCCCTGGGCAGCTTCCTTGCGCGCACCAACGTGCTGGTCTGCCTGCTGCCGTTGACGGACAGCACACGTGGCATTCTCAACCGCGCCAACATGGCACGCCTGCCGCAGGGCGCGCACGTGATCAACATCGGCCGCGGGCCGCATCTGGTAGAGGCTGATCTGCTCGACCTGCTCGAGCGCGGGCATCTGAGCGGGGCCACGCTGGATGTGTTTCCCGAAGAGCCCCTGCCTACGTCGAGCCCGTTATGGCGCCACCCGCAGGTGCTGGTGACGCCACATGTATCCGCCAGCACCTTGCGGGAGGAGTCGATGGCCCAGATTGCAGGCAAGATCCTCGGTCTGGAAGCGGGCCATCCCCTGACCGATGTGGTCGATCGCAGCAAGGGATACTGACGACGGGCAGGCTTCGCAGGCCCGGAACGGGCGATGCAGTTCATGGAAGGAAGACGGAACATGGGATTGCCGACGAAGGTGCGGCTGGTGGAGGTGGGGCCGCGTGACGGCCTGCAGAATGAGCCGCTGGTGCATGGTCAGCCGGTCGCCACCGCCATCAAGATTGCCTTGATCGAACGGCTTGCCGCTGCCGGCCTGCCGGCAGTGGAGGCGACAGCCTTTGTGAGCCCGAAGTGGGTGCCGCAAATGGCGGATCAGTCCGAGGTGCTGGCGGGGATCAAGCGCCGTGCCGGCACCAGTTATCCGGTGCTGACGCCGAACCTGAAAGGGCTGGAAGCGGCGCTGGCAGCCGGTGCGGGCGAAGTGGCCATCTTCGGAGCGGCGTCGGAATCGTTCTCGAAACGCAACATCAATTGCTCGATTGCCGAGAGTCTGGCGCGGTTTGAACCCGTGGCCGAAGCGGCCCTGCGTGCAGGCGTGAAGGTGCGCGGCTATGTGTCCTGCGTGGTGGCTTGTCCGTATGAGGGCGCCATCACACCGGAGGCCGTGGCAGCGGTTGCCCGCGCGTTGCACGACATGGGCTGCTACGAGGTCTCGCTGGGCGACACCATTGGTGCCGGCACGCCGCATGCGATCCAGCGCATGCTGGAAGCGGTGGCCAGGCAAGTGCCGATGCAGCAACTGGCCGGCCACTACCACGACACCTACGGCATGGCTGCGGCCAACATCTACGCGTCTCTTGAAGTCGGAGTGGCTACGTTTGATTCGTCGGTCGCCGGGCTGGGCGGTTGTCCGTATGCCAAAGGGGCCTCGGGCAACGTCGCCACGGAAGACGTCGTGCATCTGCTCCACGGCCTCGGAATCGAGACCGGCGTGGATCTGGATGCCGTGGTCGACGCCGGTGCCTATATCTGTGGTGTGCTGGGCAAACAGCCTGCGTCGAAAGTGGCGCTGGCGCTTATGGCCAAACGCCCTGCTGCCGAGACCACCCGAGCGCCCGCATGAGCAAGCGTGCGCCGGAAGAGTGGGTGGCTGACGTGGTGCGTGCCAAGCAAAAGGCTGCCCAGACTGGTGCGACCGATGCACCGGTCCTGTCGCCGTGCATCGGCGTGTGCACGATGGATACGGCCTCCGGTTTCTGCCTGGGATGCTTGCGCACCATCGACGAGATTGCCGCCTGGTCGCGCGCCAGCGATGCCACCCGGCGCGCCATCAATGCCGCCTTGCCGCCACGCCGTGCGCAGATCAAGGGCGGAACATGAGCTTTCGCCTTCCCCCGACGGTCGAGGTGATCGAGCGCGGCTGGCTGTCGTCCAACAACATTGTGCTGACCGGGCCCGACGAAGCCGTGGTGGTGGATACCGGCTACAGCAGCCACGCGCAGCAGACCGTGGCTCTGGTGCAGCGCGCCCTGGCCGGGCGCGAGCTGTCCCGCATCATCAACACCCATACCCACTCGGACCATATCGGCGGCAACGCCGCGTTGCTGCGTGCCTATCCGCGGGCGCAGATTGCCATTCCGGTGGGCGACGCACGTGCCGTCCGCGAGTGGGACGAGGCGGCCCTGCATCTGACCACCATGGGCCATGCGTGCGAGCGTTTCGGCTTTGACAGCACCATTGCGGCAGGCGAACTCCTGTCGCTCGGGGGGCTCGCCTGGCGCGCGGTCGATTCGCCGGGACACCACATGGCATCGCTGATGCTGCATGCCGAAGAGCCCGGCATTCTCCTGTCGGCCGATGCGTTGTGGCAAAACGGCTTTGGCGTGATTTTTCCCGAGGTCGATGGTGAACAGGTGTCGCAGGGCGAAGCGTTTGCCGCCCAGCGCGCGACCCTCGAGGCGATCAGCGCGCTCAGGGTCAATTGCGTGGTGCCGGGGCATGGCGCCCCGTTTACGGAAGTCGATGCCGCCCTGGAGCGGGCCTTTGGGCGGATCGACTACTTTGTCGCCCATCCGGAACGCCACGCCCGCAACGGGGCCAAGGTGGCCTTGTCATTCATGCTGATGATGGAGGGTGCCGTGGCGTTGGCACAGGTGCCGCAACGGCTCTGTGCCCTGCCGCTGATCGAGAGCATCAACCGGGCCTACTACCAGATGGCGCCGGCGGCTCTCGCAGAATTCATTGTGGCCGAACTGGAAAAGAGCGGTGCGGCGCACCGCAGCGACGGCTGGCTCAAGCCGGGCCGCGCATAAGACATCACCCCGTCAGCGGCACAAGGCGCCGGCTGCCGGGGTGGCGCCGGCCTTAGCCTTTCTTGGCCTTGCGCTCGCGATCGAGCAGGAAGTCGGCAACGGCGAGGGCTTTCTCGTGGCCCCCGGCGATCGACGGCGAGGTCAGGAACTTGCCATTGATGCCCAGGGCGGGCACGCCGTCAATCTTGAAATTGGCGACGACCTGCTTGCCGCGCTGCAGTTTGCCGGCGACGCCGAATGACTTGAGGGCATCGGCAAACTTGCCCTTGTCAATGCCGTTGGCGCCAGCGAATTCGATCATGTCGGCATCCTTGAGCAGTTCGCGTTTCTCGCCATGGATGGTGTCAAAGATCTTGCGGTGCAGGCGTTCAACATCCCCCACTGCTTCCATGGCGTAATACAGCTTGGCGTGTTGCACCCACTGCGGGGTGAACTGCGCGTGCACGCGCCGGAACATGACATCGGCGGGCAGCTTCTTGACCCAGGCCGCAAGTGAAGGCTCGAACGCGTAGCAATGCGGGCAGCCGTACCAGAAGAATTCGATCACTTCCAGCTTGCCGCCGCTCTCGGTGGGCTGCGCCGGGTTGAGCTCGCGAAAATCGATGCCGGCATCCGGCGCCTTGGGCTGCGCGATGGCGCCGGCGAACGGGGCGGCGGCGAGGCTGCCGATGAGGCCTTGCAAAACGGTTCTGCGATGGTGGTTCATGTAATTCTCCCGGATGGTGGTGCTGCGTGTCGCGTCGTACTGCCGGATCAACGCACCGGTGGTCTGGTGCGCCGACAGGCGAGTTATTTCTTTTCGTTACGGGCCAGGGTGATGTGCTGGTCCAGCAGGCGCATGGCCTCGTAATGGCTGCCTGCCGCCCCGCTGGAGAAGGCGTATTTGCCGGCCACCACCAGGGTGGGCGTGGCACGGATGCCATACGCGGCGGTCAATTTGCGGGCTTCCTCCAGCTTGGCCTTGATTTCCTCGGAGTTGTAGACCTCGATGAAGGTGTTTCGTTCCACGCCGTTGCGGCCGATCCACTCGAACAGTTTGGCTTCATCGGAAAGCTGGACACCGTCAAAATTGATGACGTCGTAGATCGGGCGGTGCAGGCGCGCAGCGTGGCCCAGCTTCTCCAGGACAAACCAGGCCTTGGTCAACGGGATCCATTTGTCGTCGCGCAAGGCCGGCACGTAGCGAAACTCGACATCGGCGGGCTTGCGGCGCAGCCAGTCGTCAATCAGCGGTTGCTGGTCAAAGCAGTGCGGGCATCCATAGTAGAAAAACTGGATCACCTCGATCTTGTCGGCCGGGGTGGTCCCCAGTATCCCGCTGATGGGGGGCAGCACCGGTTGCAGCGTGCGCACCGGCAACGCGCGTACCTGCCCGAAGGCGAGGCTGGTTGCGGTCAGCAGCAACACGGCCGCCAGCAGCGACGCACCGCGAGAGCGAATCCTGGCCAGTAACGTGCACGGAACTTTACCCATTGCAACCTCCGTTCAGTCTTGCGTTTACTTTTGCCCGTCCTTGAGCTTGATCAGTGCGGCATCGACATTGTTTGACGCCAGGGTCGAACGCACGCGATTGATGTCATCCAGGCGGCCATAGGGCCCCAGACGCACCCGATGCATGGTGCCTTTGCCTTCGAGCTCGACGGTTTCCACCTTGGCTTCGAACCCCAGCAAAGCCAGCTTGGCTTTCTGGTTGTCGGCATCACCGGCCGAAGCAAACGCACCGGCCTGCAGGAAATACTGATCCTTGGAGCCGCTCTTGGCATCATCTGCCTTGGGCGCGGCCTTGGCGTCATCCTTGGTGCCGGCCTTGGCCACTTCCTGAGCCTTGCGCGCGTCCACCACTTCTTCCTTGCCGGGCAGGATTTCGTAAAACGAAAAGCGCTTTTCGTCCTTCGGCGGGTTGCCCTTCGCCGCGTCGGCCGCCTTGGCGTCCTTGCCGAACAGCGGCCGGTTCGGATCGCTGTTGTCGGCCTTGTCCGCCCCAGCCTTGGCACCGGCCTTGGAGGTGCTGCCGGTCTTGTTGTCCGAGAACGGCTTGGGGCCCTTGTTGAGGTAGAAGGCCACTGCCACGGCAATCAGGAGGCCGATGATCAGCCCGATCACGATCCCCAGCAGTGTGCCGCCGCGATGCTGCTTGCGCGGGGCGCTTTGGCGCGGGGTGGCTTGTCGGGGTGTGGCCATGTCGGGTCAGCTTAAGTGAAGTGAGCAGTGTGGGCCTGGCGGGATCGGGCGTGACGCAATGTGCAAGTGTGCTGCCGGGCGGCGCACCGCTTTGGCGCCCCGCGTTGCCGGCAGGCTTACATGGATTCCGGTGCTGACACGCCGATCAGCTTCAGTGCGTTGGCAATCACCTGGGCGGTGGCGGCGTAGAGCGCCATACGAGCCATTTTAACTGCATCGGCAGCCGACAAGACGCGCAATTCACGCTCGTTGTAGAGGGAGTGGAATTCGCCGGCCAGATCGCGCAGGTAAAACGCCAGGTCGTGCGGGGCCAGATCGCCGGCGGCGCGCTGGAGCAGGTCCGGATACTCGGCCAGCTTCTGCATCAGACCCAGCTCGCGGGCGTGGGTCAACAGGCCAAGATCGGCTCCCACCAAGGCTTTGCGGCCGGTTTCGTCGACTACACCTCCTTCGCGCAGCACGCTGCAGATGCGCGCATGGGCATACTGCACGTAATACACCGGGTTCTCGTCGGTGGTTTTCTGGGCGAGGTCGATGTCGAACACGAACTCGGTGTCGGCCTTGCGCGAGATCAGGAAGAAGCGCACGGCGTCGCGTCCCTTGCGGATCGCCGCCTCGTCTGTGCCGCCACCGGACATCTCGATCAGGTCGCGCAGGGTGACATACGAGCCGGCGCGCTTGGAGATCTTGACCTCCTCGCCCCCCTTCATCACCGTGACCATCTTGTGCAGCACGTAGTCGGGGAACTGCGCCGGAATGCCGACATTGGCCGCCTGCAAACCGGCACGCACCCGCGCAATGGTGCCGTGGTGGTCCGAGCCCTGCACGTTCACCACTTTGGCAAATCCGCGCTGCCACTTGCTGATGTGATAGGCCACGTCCGGCACAAAGTAGGTGTAAGAGCCGTCGGACTTCTTCATCACGCGGTCCTTGTCGTCGCCGTAGTCGGTGCTCTTCAACCACAGCGCGCCGCCTTCCTCGTAGGTCTTGCCGGCCGCCCGGAGGGCGCTGACGGTGGCCTCCACCTTGCCATCCTGATAGAGCGAGGATTCGAGGTAGTAATTGTCAAAGCGCACACCGAACAGGGTGAGGTCCAGATCCTGCTCGCAGCGCAGATAGGCCACGGCGAAGCGGCGGATCGAATCCAGGTCGGCGATGTCGCCCGAGGCTGACACTTCCATGTCAGCGGCGCGCACCGATTTTTTCGCCAGAAAGTCAGCGGCAATGTCGGCAATGTAATCGCCGTTGTAAGCGGCTTCGGGCCAATCCGCATCACCCGGCCTGAGACCCTTGCACCGTGCCTGCACCGAGGTGGCAAGATTGGCGATCTGCACGCCGGCATCGTTGTAGTAGAACTCGCGCGTGACCGAATAGCCCTGGGTGTCGAACAGGTTGCACAGCGCATCACCCAGTGCGGCCTGGCGGCCGTGGCCCACGTGCAGGGGGCCAGTCGGGTTGGCCGAGACAAACTCGACCATCATCTTGCCGGCCTGGGCCTGCGTGTCGCGACCGAAGGCATTGCCCTCGGCCAGGATCTGGCCGATCACGCGGCGCTTGGCATCGGGCGCGATCCGCAGGTTGATGAAGCCGGGGCCGGCAATCTCGGCAGCGGCGATCACCCGTGCGGCATCCCCGTTGGCCGTCACGGCCGCCACGATCGCCTCGGCGAGCGCGCGCGGATTCTTCTTCAAGGGCTTGGCCAGCTGCATGGCAATGTTGCAGGCCAGATCACCGTGGGCGGCCGCCTTGGGGCGTTCCAGAACAATCGGTGCGTGAGCGGCGGTGTCGCCGCCCTCCGGCCCAAGAGCGTTGGTGAGAGCGGCTCTTAAGGCAGCGGTAATTTCCAGTTTGACGGCGGGCAACATGACTTAAGGCTCGTTGCCAGCGTGTGCAGTGCCGGCGGGACGCGTGAGACAATCTTCAAATTATAGCCAACCGGCTGCGCGTTCCTGCGCAAGCTGTTGAATTTATTCAATTTCGTTGCTGATCATTCGGTAAAGGCAAGACCGCCTTGCGACAAGGCGGCTTTTGTCATGATGTGTGCAACCTTCCTGCTTGCCCATGATTGCCCGCGAAGCCCGCCTGTTTTTCACTGCATGGATGTTTTTTACCCGGGTGCCACTGCCTGCCGGGCTGGTGGCCTGGGTGGGCTACTCACCGGAATTGCTCAATGCGTCAGCTCGGCACTTTCCGCTGGTTGGCATGCTGGTGGGCGGTGTGGCAGCCGTGGTGCTCCTGGCCGGTTCCTGGCTTTTCACGCCGTTGGTCGCGGTGGCCCTGTCGATGACAGCCACCATCCTCATGACCGGCGCGTTCCATGAAGATGGTCTTGCCGACAGTGTGGACGGCTTCGGTGGCAGCCATCTGCGCGAGCGGGTGCTCGAAATCATGAAGGATTCGCGCATCGGTACCTTTGGTGCGGTGGCCCTGTTTTGCGTGCTGCTGATCAAGTTTTCGGCCCTGGTTTCGCTGGTCGAAGCCGGTAATGTCGAACTGGCCGCCGCCGTGCTGATCGCCGGGCATGCGCTTTCCCGCGCTGCTGCGTCCACGCTGATTCGCCTGTTGCCCTACGCCCGGCCCGAGGATCCTTCAGCCAAAGCCAAGCCATTGGCGGAATCGATCAGCGTGGCGGGCCTGGTGTTCGCGTGGGCGGTGGCCCTGTTGCCCCTGATGGCGATCACCTGGCTTTTTGACGGTGGCTGGGTCGGGTGGCTCGGCTTGGCACCGGTTGCGCTGGCCACCTGGGGTGCTGCAGCGTATTTTCTGCACCGGATTGGGGGCTACACCGGTGATTGCCTGGGGGCAACGCAGCAAATTGCGGAAGTGGTGTTTCTGCTGTTTGTGGTGGCCGTATCGCAGGGCGCAAGCTGAGGCCGGCAGAGGGCAACCCGATGATGAACAAGTCCGGCGCTGCGCTGGAGCTCTACCTGATTCGCCACACCCGGCCCGACGTGCCGGAGGGCCTCTGTTATGGCCGCACCGATGTGCCTCTGGATGAAGCTGATTTGCAGCGGGGCATCGAGCGTATTGCGCAGCACCTGCCGCCGGGCATGCCATTCCATTCCAGCCCGTCTTCACGCTGCGTGCGATTGCAAGCCGCGCTTGCCGGCAGCACCGGTGGCAAGGTGCAGACTCCCGACCCGCGCCTGATGGAACTCGATTTCGGCGCCTGGGAGGGCCAGCTCTGGAGTGCGCTGCCGCGCCATGAAACCGAACGCTGGACGCGTGACATCGTCGATGAGGCGCCGCCGGGTGGCGAGAGGCTGCGTGACATGGTCGAGCGCGTGGAGGCGTTTGCCGCCGACTTGCGCCGCATGGCGGCCGAGGAGGGCGCCGCCCAGGTTGGCATCGTCGGCCATGCCGGCAGCCTCAAGGTCTTGCTGCTGGCAGCCCTCAACTTGCCACCTTCGGCCTACGGCAGCATCGACAAGCAACAGGGCCGCGTCTCGCGCATCGACATGGGCAGCAGCGGGGCGATGCGCGTGATGTTCGTCAATCGCTAGCCGATTTTGCAGGCGGGCCATCCGTCTGGTTCCGGCCGGCAGCCCGGGTTACAAGTTCTTACGAGTTCTTACGAATTGGCCGTAGACGGATGCGCCCGGCGCGGCGTTCAATACAGGCATGGGAACAACCCATTCACACGAATCCGGAACAGACCGCTGAAATCCGGACCATCCAACCAGCACGTACAGGAGAGAGAACCATGAAACTGAACACCATCGCCGCCACCCTTCTGATGCTTGGCAGCGTCGCCGCCTTCGCACAAACCGCTCCGGCACCCGGTTCGGCGCCGGCACCGAACGCTCAGCAGCGTATCGATGCGCGCCAGGAACGTCAGGCCCAGCGCGTTGAACAGGGCAAAGCTTCCGGCGAGCTGACCAACCGTGAAGCCGCCCGCCTGCAAAAGGGGCAAGAGCACGTGCAGAAGGTGGAAGACAAGGCCAAGGCCGACGGCACCGTCACCAAGAAGGAAGCCGCACGCATCGAGAAGGCACAGGATCGCCAGAACCGCCACATCGCACGCGAGAAGCATGACCGCCAGCACGACCGCAACCATGACGGCAAGATGGATCGGCCGGGCAAGAAGTAAGTGACACCGATTGCGTGGCCTGCGAATCCGATGCGGTTCGGGGGGCGCGTAATGGACAAGGCCGCCCGCTGGGCGGCCTTGCTGTTTGGCGCGGCCTCAGGCACTGGCGCCCGCGTCATCCAGCCACTAGTGTTTGTGGCCGTGTTTCGTGTCAGCCTTGGGTGCGGACGACGTCAATGACCTGGCTGCCGCCTTGATCTCGATTGTCTCGCGTTTCTTGTCCTTTCCCTCGAACACCAGTGTCAGCGGCACGCTGTCGCCTTCCTTGACCGGGCCTTTCAGGTCCATCAGCATGACGTGGTAACCGCCCGGCTTCAGCTCGACCGCCTTGCCGGCAGGCAGCTCGAGCGCCGTCACGGCGCGCATCTTCATCACGTTGTTTTCCAGTTTCATCTCGTGGATCTCGACGATGCCGGCAGCCGGCGACCGTGCGTCCACCAGTTTCGAATCGGTCGGTGCAGTAATCTGCATGAAGGCGCCGGTGGCCGTTTGCTGGGCGACGGTGGCACGGACCCAGGGGTCCTTGATGGCTACTTGCGCGCCTGCGGTCATTGAAAAGCCCAAGGCTACGAGAGAGGGAATGAGGCGATGTTTCATGTGAACTCCTTTGAAGTGGGGAAAACAGAATCGAGTTGACGGCAAAGCCGGTGTGCAGGGGAGGGGTGGTGGCGTATTCATGTCGCTACAGGGAAAAGCGAACCTCTGCCACCAGGGTGCGTTGCGGGTAGGGGTGGAATGCCCAATACGTCGCATTGGTTGCATTATCCAGGCCGATGGCCGCGCTCCACTGCCTGTCGATGCGCCAATGGGCCCGCAGGTCAACGACAAAGTAGCGGCTGGACCCGGTGTAGGTATTCCCATTGGTGTCCGAGTTGTCGAGCGTGTTGTACATGCGCCCACTGTAGCGCGCCGCGGCGGTGTAGGCGAGGGCATCGCCCTGACGCCAGGTGGCAGACAGGGTTGCACGCCAGTCCGGGATGCGCGGCTGCTGCTTGCCGACGCTGTCAGGATTCTTGGCATTGGCAAGAATCATCGAGTCGGTGTACGTGATGCTTCCCTGCAGATCCAGTCCGCGCCAGACCAGGTCCTGTTCACGGTACGCCACTTCCAGCCCGCGGGTGCGAATCCGATCGACATTCTGGGTGCTGGTGACATTCGGCGTCACGGTGACATTGGTCTGCGAATAGAGCGCGTCAGCCAGCCGCTCCTCGAAGTAGGAAAGGCGCAGATTGCCCTTTCCCAGGTCGCGTTCGACAGTGGCTTCGAAGGCATGGGCCTTCTCGGGCTTCAGATTTGGATCGCTGTTCGCCACCACGGCACCGGTACCACCTCCCTGATACAACTCTGCAACCGTGGGTGTGCGCACAGCCCGGCCATAGGAGGCGCGCAGATTCCACAACGGCGACCATTGGTATTGCAGGGCCAGCTTGGGGGAGAAGCCGGATTCGGTACGGGTGCCAAACGCGCGTTGGGTCACGCCGTCGTTGGAGAACCCGTCAGAGGTGCGCCAACGATCCCAGCGCAGGCCAAGCGTGGCTTTCCAGTCGGTTGCGAAGCGCCAGGCATCCTGCAGGAAAAAGGCGGTGGTGCGCGTCTCGCCGGCAAAGCGCTGGAAGTCGGTCGTCGCCCCACCGGCAAGCCAGTCCCCCGTGTTGGAGGTCAGGCTGCGCAGACGGTAGTGGTCGTGGTGAATCCCGAAATCCACCGTGTGGCCGCGCTCGAAGCCCTGCGGCCGCCAGGTGGCTTTCGCATCCCAGGTAGTCCAGCCCGTGCCGTTCATGTCGGTGATGCGTCCGGCCCCGCCGCTGAAGGCTGCGGGCGCAGCGATGGTGGGCTGCCGGGAAAGGTCGCGCTGATAGCGGTAGTCGGACCAGGTCATCTCGGTATCCCAGGTGTCGCGGCTATCCGTTTTGAAGCTCAGGGCCTGCATCCGGTGCTGCTGGGTGGCGCGCACCGGCTGAAAGTCGGTTGCAGCCAGGGTGTAACGCTGCCCGCCGATGTTGACATTGCCCGAGTAGACCGGATTGCCATTGAGATCGCGCACATAACTGCGCACGGTGCGATCCGACGTGTTGTCCCAGACCCCGGTGGTGAAACTCAAGCGGGCAGCCGGGCTGAAGTCGTAGGCGACCTTCACCTTCACATGGTCCTGCACCGTGTTGATCTGGCTGGTCGAACCAAACAGGAAACGGCCCTGCGTGGTGGGTGATGCGTTCGCCACTGCACCCGTGACCACCGTGTCGGCACCGGCTGCGGCGGTGGTGGAAAAATTCTTGGTCACGAATACCAGGGGGTGGCTGGCACTGTCCAGGCGCTCGAAATCGATGCGAAACGAGGTGTCGCCGAGGCGGTTGCCGGCCCCGGCGGAGAACTTCTTGCCGTTGAAGCGTTCATCAGTACCGTAGAGTGAAAAACGCTGGGTTGCCAGCTGCAGTTTGGCATAGGCTTCTGCCTCTTTCGGCATGCGCGTAACGAAGTTGACTACGCCGCCCACCGCATTGCCTGCATAAGCGGCAGAGAAGGGGCCATACAAGGCATCGACGCGCTCAATCTCTTCGCTGGCGACCAACCCCCAGCGGGGTGTGTAGCTGTTGGAGTTGCCCAGCAGATTGGAGAGCAGGATGCCATCGGCAAACACCAGCGTTCGCGCATTGACGCCGGTGCCGTTGGTCCGTGTGGCGAGGAGGGCATGGTCAAAGTCGCCGATGTAACGCTTGCGCACGGAGATGCTGGGCAAGTACTTGAGCGCATCTTGCGCATCGCTGGCATTGATGGTCTGGCGGATCTGCTCGCGTTCGATGGTCTCGGTTGTCGCCGGGGTTTCGCGCGAAACCGCCGGGGTGAGCGAGCGTTCGCCGGTGACAAGGATTTCCGGCAAGGCAGGCTGTGCCTGGAGCGGCCCGGGAGGAGCAAGAAGCAGGAGTGCAAGCATCGCGGCAGGCGAGCTTGCGCGTTGAATGGGGTACATGGATCGTCCTGAAGAAGGCGTGTGCGCCAGGAGCCGCTCTGGGAGCGGCTCCTGGCGGTACATCACCGGTTAACCGTTGGTGGGAGCGGCCCTCATGTCAACTGAGGGCCATTCCCGGTTCAAGGTTGTTTCAGGAGCGTGAGGGCGGCCCGGTGGCGGGCGGGGTGTTGACCGCATTGCCGGACTGGAAGCAGGTCTGGCCGACGCGGATGGCGCCACTGGAGCGGGCGCTCTGGTGGAGTTGAATCAGATCGGAAATGGCAGCCGAGCCCATGGAGGCACAGTTTGCGCAATGGTCGTCATGTTCTGCCGAGGCTTGCACCTCGCGCGCGCTGCCGTCGGGTGCGATGATGAACTTCTTGACGCCCGATGGGGTACACACCTCTTGCGTCAGGCCGCCCTGCTGCGCCATCTTGGCGTAGGCCAGCACCGGCGTGCCTGCCTGCAGCACAGCGACGGCAAGCACAGCCAGAAAGAATTTGAAGCGGCGGAAGAGGTTCACGACGCGGATTCTAGCGCACGCTTCCGGGCAACACTACAGCACGTAGCGCGCAAGGTCTTCGGATTGCGAGAGTTCGCCCAGGCGCGCATCGACATAGGCCGCATCGATGCGCAGGGTCTGGCCCGATTGTTTGGCCGCGTCAAAAGAAACATCTTCCAGCAGCTTTTCCATCACCGTGTAGAGCCTGCGCGCGCCAATGTTCTCGGTTTTCTCGTTCACCGAGAAGGCGATCTGGGCGAGCCGCTCGATGCCTTCCGGCGTGAATTCGAGCGCCACTTCTTCGGTGGCCAGCAGCGCCTGGTATTGCTTGGTCAAGGCGGCATCGGTGGAAACCAGAATCTTCTCGAAATCGCTGACCGAGAGCGAATCGAGTTCGACGCGGATCGGAAAGCGCCCCTGCAATTCGGGGATCAGGTCGGACGGCTTGGAAAAGTGGAACGCACCCGAACCGATGAAGAGGATGTGATCGGTCTTGATCATGCCGTACTTGGTGGTCACGGTGGTGCCTTCGACCAGCGGCAACAGGTCGCGCTGCACGCCCTGGCGCGAGACATCCGCCCCCTGGGTTTCGGAGCGGCTGGCGATCTTGTCGATCTCGTCGAGGAACACGATGCCGTTCGACTCGACATTGCGCAGTGCCTGGCCCTTGAGATCATCGTCATTGACCAGCTTGGCAGCTTCTTCATCGGCCAGGAGCTTGAATGCTTCCTTGATCGTGAGTTTGCGGGTTTTCTTGCGCCCCTGCCCCAGGTTCTGGAACATGCCCTGGATCTGCTGCGTCAGTTCCTCCATGCCCGGCGGGGCCATCACTTCCATTTGCGCCGCCGGCTGCGCCACCTCGATCTCGATCTCCTTGGCGTCGAGTTCGCCTTCGCGCAGCTTCTTGCGGAATTTCTGCCGTGTCGGATTCTCGCTGTCGGAAGCCGCCGGCTGCAGGCCGAACTCGCGTGAAGGGGGCACCAGCACGTCGAGGATGCGGTCTTCGGCCGCATCTTCGGCTGCCAGGCGCACCTTTTTCATCGCGCCTTCACGCGCCTGCTTGATGGCGCTTTCGGCCAGGTCGCGGATGATGGTATCGACATCGCGGCCGACGTAGCCCACTTCGGTGAACTTGGTCGCTTCCACCTTGATGAAAGGTGCATCGGCGAGGCGTGCCAGGCGCCGCGCGATCTCCGTCTTGCCGACGCCGGTGGGGCCGATCATCAGGATGTTCTTCGGGGTGATTTCGGTACGCAGCGGCTCGGCGACATTGCTGCGCCGCCAGCGGTTGCGCAGCGCAATGGCGACGGCACGCTTGGCCTTGGATTGGCCGACGATGTGTTTGTCCAGCTCGTGGACGATTTCCTGCGGGGTCATGCTGGACATGGCAATACCTGGAGAGTGCGCCGCCGACGGTCAGTCGAGCGTCTCGATGGTGTGGTTCTGGTTGGTATAGATGCAGATCTCGCCGGCGATCTCGAGCGCCTTCTTGACGACCTCCTGCGGCCCGAGTTCGGTATGGTCGAGCAGCGCCCTGGCAGCAGCCTGGGCGTAAGCGCCGCCGGAGCCGATCGCAACCAGGCCATGCTCCGGCTCGAGCACATCGCCGTTGCCGGTGATGACCAGCGAGTGTTCGCGGTCCGCCACGGCGAGCATGGCTTCGAGGCGGCGCAGGATGCGGTCGGTACGCCAGTCCTTGGCCAGTTCCACCGCCGAGCGCATCAGGTTGCCCTGATGCTTTTCCAGCTTGGCTTCGAAACGTTCGAACAAGGTAAAGGCATCGGCGGTGCCGCCGGCGAAGCCGGCGAGAATCTTGTCGTGATACAGGCGGCGCACCTTGCGGGCCGATGCCTTGATGACGATGTGGCCGAGCGTGACCTGGCCATCGCCGCCCAGGGCGACGCGGTTGCCGCGCCGGGCGCTGACGATGGTGGTGCCGTGAAATTGTTCCATGGTCGAAGGGGCTTGCGCCAGATGAAGGCGCAGAACCGGTAAGGGGCCTTGGCGGGGAGAGCGGATGCCGCTTGCGCGTGAGCGACCGGCAGCAAGCGCACGAACCCAGATTTTACTTGCCGCGGCGCGTGAATGAGGCCTGGTTGTTGAAGCCCATCGAAATCAGGAGGGCCGAGATCAGCGGGCTGGGGCTGCGCAGCTCCACCTGCTTCGATTGCGTGCGCAAGGCGCTCACCGCGTTGAGAAATGCGCCTGCGGCCATGAAATCGATGCGCTTCACACTGAACATGTCGATCACCACGCGCTCCTTGTCGGCTGCGTAGGCGGAAAGCTCGTCAAACGTCTTGGTGGCTGCCCCATCGATCGTTCCCCTGAGGTAGAACGCATCCTGCGGCACCTCCAGCGTGGTTGGCCCCTGCGGCTGGGTATGGGCGGCGGCCTTGGCCGGTTGCATCCAGGAGGGGGGGGAGACTTCGTAGGTAATGCAGTAGTTGAGGGCGGTTTCCTCGAAAGCCGATTGCATGTTCTGCAGCTGGTACATCTCCAGCAGCAGCAACCACAGCGGTTCCGGATCGCGGCGCCCGGTTTCCACCGCTTCGTTCAGCAGCTTGATCAGGTGTTCGGCGTTCGACAGCACCAGGTCGTGCTTGGACTTGCGCAGGCTGACCAGCTTCTTGAGCAACAGCTCGCAGCCCGCGCCGTCCACCGAAGTGATCTTGCCGAATTCGATGCGCAGCACGCGGTTCTTGTCGGCCGCCTTGTCGAGCTGGTCCAGCTGGGGGACGCAGGCTTCATCCAGTGCGCCGTTGATGGCGATGTATTGCCCGCTGCCCGTGGCCAGCGTCGGATCCTTGACCCCGGAACGATCCACATAGGCGGGGGGCGAGGTCTCGAAGGCGACTGCGAAATCGATGGCGGCGGCCTCGAAGTCATCCTTGCGCCCGAGGTTCTCGAACAGATCGAACAGCAGCAGCCAGGCATGCTGACGCGCGCTTGCGGGCAGCGTGCCGCCGGTGATGGCCGCACGCAGGGCGGCCACG
>CAYUEG010000060.1:20437-21200 GCA_964443245.1 uncultured Burkholderiales bacterium
CCTGTGTTGGTGGGGGGGGGTGGGGGGTGGGGGGGGGGGGGTGTGGGCGGGGGGGGGGGGGCCCACGGCGGCATCTTCCTGCATGTTGGCAAACAGGATCGCGGCCTCTTCGAGCACCGGTGCGGCCTCGAACGGGCTGACCTCGACCTCCATCATCATCACCGAACTGACGCCCTGCACGGGCAAGGGGCGGGCGGGTTTTGCTGGCGCTGCGGCTGCCGTCACGGGGGGCGCAGCAGGTGCAGGCGAGGCCGGCGCCCTGGCTGCGGATGCGGCAGGCGAAGCCGCCGCCGGTGCAGGAGGGGTGGTGCGCGGTGGGGCCGGAACCCTTGGTGCGGCAGCCGGAGCGGCCGGGCGCCTGATCGGTTGCGAGCCCAAGGCGGGCGGGGTGAATCCGCGCTCGATTACCGGCTTGCCGGCAGGCTTGTTGATGGCAGGTGGTGGCGCGAGGTCGGGGGCAGTGCGCGCCGGCGTTGCGGCAGGTGCGGGTGGCGTGGCGACCGCCTGTGCCGAAGCTGGCGGGTGAGTTGCGGGCGCAGGTGGTGGTGGCGGCACTGGAGCGGCTGCCGGCGCGGTCAGGCTGGTGAAATCGAGCGAATCCATTTCCGCTTCGATCTGGTCGATCTTGGAGCTGAGCGCCGGCTCGGCGGCGATGGGAGCGGACTTGGCGCCCGGAGCCGGTCTGGTGGTCGCGCCGGGGGGGGCGCTTGGTGGTGCGCCTGGTGGTGCGCTGTTGGACGCCTTGGCCGGCGCCTTGGCCGCC
>CAYUEG010000061.1:0-21122 GCA_964443245.1 uncultured Burkholderiales bacterium
ACGCCCAACGGCCGCAAGGTCTCGATCATGCTCGAAGAATGCGGGCTGCCGTACAAGATGCATGAGATCAATATCGGCAAGAACGACCAGTTCACGCCCCAGTTTCTTGCGATCAACCCCAACGGCAAGATTCCGGCGATCGTCGATTCGGAGGGGCCCGATGGCCAGCCGATCAACATGTTTGAATCCGGTGCCATCCTGGTTTACCTGGCCGGCAAGACCGGCAAGTTCCTGCCCGCTTCGGATCGCGGCAAGTACGATGCGCTGCAGTGGCTGATGTTCCAGATGGGCGGCGTTGGTCCGATGATCGGCCAGACCCACCACTTCATGCGTGCCGCCCCGGAGAAGATCGAATACGGCATCAAGCGTTATCACAACGAAACCCGGCGCCTGTATGGGGTGCTCGACAAGCGCCTTGCCACCCAGCCCTACCTGGCGGCGGGCGAATACACCATCGCCGACATTGCAACCTGGCCGTGGATCGCGCGGCACGAATGGCATCAGGTGAACCTTGCCGAGTTTCCGAACGTCAAGCGCTGGTACGACATCATCGGCAAGCGCCCGGCGGTGGTGCGCGGCATGAACGTGCCGGCGCCGAAGGTCTAGACCGGGCCCCTACCCGGTCCGGGTTGGCGACGGCCCGGGCGCTTCAGCGCCGCGCGTAGCGCTGCAGATAAGCGATGATCTCGTCGCTGCGGTACTGCGGTTCCCGTGGATCGGCCTGCGAGCCCACCACGCGGTTCATCCAGGCCATGTTTTGTTCCATGCGCGCCACGACCTTGGGCCACTCGGCCCGGGTATGGCGCTTGGGGTCGGGCAAGGTGTGGCACTGGTTGCAGGCGTGCACATAGCTTTGCCAGGCGCGTGTCTGGTTGGCTTCGGGCAGCGCCATGGCGTCCACCGGTTTCTGGCTGTGCTTTTGCAGATAGGCCACGATGACCTTGGTTTCTTCCTCGGAAGGGGCGCTCACCCCGTCCATCAATTCCTTCATCAGCGGGCCGCGATTGCCCTTGCCCTGCATGCGCGGCAGCATGCGCGCGACGATACGCGGCCATTTTTCGGCGTGGTGCATGGCCGGCGGCGCCAGGTTGTGGCACTGCACGCAGTATTGCACGGTGAGTTGCGCGCCACGCGAGCGCGGCTCCGGCAACCCGGCCGGTTCCACATTCGGCGGCAGGATGCGCTTCAACATCTCGCCGTGCGGGCTGAGTTCCCACCGGTTGCGCGAGGCCGTTACCAGGGCCGGGCCAGACGTGCCGGCAACCCCCGCCTCGGTGGTCGCGCCGTGCACGCTGCCGGGCAGCGCCAGCCAGGCGAGTGCGGCCAGGGTGCCCAGTGCGGCCAGCATCGGCGGGCACGGAAGCAGATTGCGCCAGATGCCTGTGGGCACGCTTCGAGGTGTGGGCCGGTGCATGGGGCGGAGGTTCACAGGGTCTGAATTCGGTTGCCGGACGAGAATCCCCGGCCATCATGCGCAAGGCCGCGTGTGAAGGCAAGCACCTTGAAGAGTTCGCCCATTTCGGCCGGTGACATCAGGATGTTGGCTTCGCGCGCCATTGCTGCATGGCGGCGGGTATCGGCCACGTCGCTCGCAGCGAGCAAGTCGCCGATGCCGCAATTGATCAGGAACTGTGCCTGCGAGGCATATCCGGCCACTGTGGCGCCGGCTTCCTGCGCGGCCAAGGCGATGGCCGTGAAATCGACGTGCACCGTGAGGTCAGCCAGGCCGGGGAGGAACAGCGGATCGTCGATCGCATGGTGCCGGTAATGGCCGCGCAAGGTGCCCTGATCACGTTGCGGATGGTAGTACTCACTTGCAGGGAAGCCATAGTCCACCATGAGTGCCAGGCCGTGTGTGAGCCGCTTGGCCAGGTCCGCACTCCAGGCCCGCGCCGCGAGGCTGATTTCGCTGGTATAGCCATCCGGCAGGATGTGCTCGCTTGCCACTTCCTGCATGGCTTCGCGCAATGCGCCGGTCGCAGGCCGGGCGGCAAGCACCAGCCCCTCGCCGGTATCCGCACGGCAGACGCCCCAGACAAGCAGTTCGCCTGACTGCCAGGTCACGCGGTCAGCCGGCATGGCGTCCAGCACCTCGTTGGCGATCACACAGCCTTCGATCGCATCCGGCCAGGCATCGAGCCACACCACTTTGCCAGCCAGGGCCGGCACGCGTTCGTGCAGGGTGGCCTCCTGCTGGGCGCGCAGGGCGCCCGAGACTTCCAGGATTGCGTAGCGCTCCACATTGACACCTAGATTGGCGAGGGCCGAGAGAAGGTCGGCCGCAAGCTTGCCGCTGCCGGCGCCGAATTCGAGAATCTGCGGGCGGGTCTGCTGGAGTACGTCGGCGACTTGCCTGGCCAGCGCGCGTCCGAACAATGATGACACCTCCGGGGCGGTGACGAAATCGCCGGCACTGCCGAAGCGTGCGGCACCGCCCGCGTAGTACCCCAGCCCTGGCGTGTAAAGGGCCGCTGCCATGTAGGCCGAGAAGGGCATCCAGCCGCCGTTCGTAGCAATGCTGGCGCAGATCTGTTCCAGCAGTTTGGCGCTGGCCGCCAGGGCTTGCGGATCCGGCGTGGGCAAGTTGGCTGCGCGGGTTTGGTTGGGCGGCATGGCGCGGCGGTAAAATTGCGGTTCTGGTGCAGCCTATGGGCAGAGCGTCCCAAAGTACACCAGCCGCATATGTTACCGGGCATCGACACCCTGTCTTTTTTCTGCCAGCCGCCGGTGCTCCGATGCCAGTGGCTGCAGACGGATCGATCCCCCTTCATTTGGCTCCCCCCACCCCGCTTCCTATGAACCCTCTGGCTGGCAAGGCATTTCTGGTGACCGGCGGCGCCAAACGCGTCGGCGCGGCCATTGTGCGCCGTCTGCACCGCGCCGGCGGCAATGTCGTGGTGCATTACGGCACCTCGCGCGCGCAAGCCGAAGCGCTCTCGGCAGAATGCAATGCCGTGCGGGCGGGTTCGGCCATTTCATACGGCCACGACCTGGCCCGGCTGGATGGCCTGAAACCGTTGGTGGGAGCGGCTCTTGATGCGTTTGGCCGGCTTGACGGCCTGGTCAACAATGCATCGACCTTTTACCCGACGCCGTTTGGTACCGTGACGCCGTCTGACTGGAACGACTTGATGGCGAGCAATTTGCAAGCGCCCCTGTTTCTGTCCCAGGAAGCGGCGCCAGCACTGCAGGCTACGCGCGGCGCCATCGTCAACATTGTCGACATTCATGCCGAGCGTCCGCTCAAGAATTACCTGGTCTACTCGGCCGCCAAGGCCGGCCTGGCCGGGCTGACGCGCGCGCTGGCGCTGGAGCTGGCGCCCAAGGTGCGCGTCAACGGGGTAGCGCCCGGGCCGATCAAGTGGCCGGAGGCCAATGAGAGTGAGTTCGATCACGCGGAGCGCGCCCGGATTCTTTCCACCACGCCGCTGGGTCGCGAAGGCGGCGAGGATGAGATTGCCAAGGCGGTGCTGTTCCTGTTGGCCGAGGCGGACTACATGACCGGGCAGATTCTGGCGGTCGATGGCGGCCGCTCCGTCTATCTGTAGGCATCGATGAAGGAATGCGCATGCGTGCCGTGATTGACAAACCCCTGACGCGCCGCGAGCAGAAAGCGGCCTACAGCGACAACAAGCTGGAGAAGCGCCTGTGCCGCGAGGTCGGGCGCGCGATCGGCGATTTCAACATGATCGAGGCCGGTGACAAGGTGATGGTGTGCCTCTCCGGTGGCAAGGACAGCTACGGCCTGCTCGACATCCTGCTGTTGCTCAGGGAGCGTGCGCCGATCGATTTCGACATCGTCGCGGTGAACCTGGACCAGAAGCAGCCGGGCTTTCCCGAGCACGTACTCCCCGAGTACCTCACCGCCAAAGGCGTGCCGTTTCACATCGAGGAACGCGACACCTATTCGATCGTCAAGCGCGTGATCCCCGAGGGCAAGACCACCTGCGGGCTGTGCTCGCGGCTGCGCCGCGGCATCCTGTATCGCGTTGCGGATGAACTGAAGGCCACCAAGATTGCCCTGGGGCACCATCAGGGTGACATCCTCGAAACCCTGTTCCTCAACATGTTCTTCAACGGCAAGCTCAAGGCGATGCCGCCCAAGCTGGTGTCGGATGACGGCAAGCATGTGGTGATCCGGCCGCTCGCTTATGTCAAGGAAGCCGACCTCGAACGGTTTGCAACGGTGCGCCAGTTTCCGATCATTCCGTGCAATCTGTGCGGTTCGCAGGAAACGTTGCAGCGGCGTGAGGTCAAGCAGATGATGGCCGACTGGGAGAAGCGCTTTCCGGGCCGGATTGAATCGATCGCCACCAGTTTGTCGAGCGTGGCACCCTCGCACCTGATGGACGGCAACCTGTTTCCTTTTCAGTCGCTGGTGGCCAACGGTGTTGCCGATGCAGGTGGCGACAAGGCCTTCGATGACGAGCCCTGCGGCGTGCCTGCACCAGCGTCGATCGTGTTGCGGCAGGATGCAGCCGGCTGAGTGACCCGGAGCCTGGTGTGGCGCAACCGGGCTCAGGCGTCCGGTTGGCCCAGGAGGGCTTGAATCGCAGTGCAGAAGTCTTCGACGGCTGCAGGCTTGAACAGCAGATCGCGCACGCCAGCCGCCGCGGCCTGGCTACGCAGCCCATCATCGATGAAGCCGCTCGCGACCACCACGGGCAGATCAGCGCGGATGCTGCGCACTTCCCGCGCCACGTCAAGGCCGGAGAGCCCGGGCATGTTGTAGTCGGTCAGCACCAGGTCGCAGCCGGCCGCATCCGCGCGCAACGCGTCCAGCGCCGACATCTGGTTGCTGAAGGCACTGACGCGGAAACCGTGCCGCTCCAGCAGGCGCTTGACCAGGAACAGCAGCGACGCATCGTCATCCACGTACAGGATGTGCCGGCTGGCTCGCGGCGGCGGCACATGCGCCGGGCTGGCCAGGGCGGCGGCAGCCGGCGGCGGCGCCGATGCCGATGCCGGTGCAGCCGGCAGATAAACCGTGAACGTGGTGCCTGCGCCGGCCTGGCTCTGTACGGTGATCGCGCCTTCATGGGTCTGGACAATGCCGAGCACGACCGAGAGGCCCAGACCCGTGCCTTCCCCGACCGGCTTGGTGGTGAAGAACGGTTCGAACACGTGTCCCAGCGTTTCGGGGTCCATGCCCTCGCCGTCGTCCCTGACCGCAAGGCGTACTGTGGCGCCGGGATGGTGTGTGTACAACTCGCGCAGCGCGGGATGGGCTTCGGCCATGGCCGCATCAAGCATCACGCTATCCAGGTGGAGGGCAATGCGCCCGGGCCGGCCGCGCATCGCCTGCATGGCGTTGGTCGTGAGGTTGATCAGGACCTGTTGCAGCTGTGTCGCGTCGGCCAGTACCGCTGGCACCTGCGCGTCGCAGTGCACCTCAAGGGTGACCCGTGCCGGCAGCGTGGCGCGCAGCAGCCGCGCCGATTCCTGAACCAGGGGCGGCAGCAACAGGGAGGCGCGTCGCGTCGGCTCGCGCCGGCTGAACGACAGGATCTGCTGCACCAGCTCGCGGGCGCGGACACCGGATTTGCGGATTTCCTCCAGGCTTTCCAGAACCGGTGCATTGGTTCCGGCATCCTGGCGTGCCAGTTCGGCATTGCCCAGGATGGTGGCGATGATGTTGTTGAAATCGTGCGCGATGCCGCCGGCCAGCGTGCCAATGGCCTCCATCTTCTGCGATTCGCGCAACTGGGCTTCCAGGGAACTGCGGGCCGCTTCGGCGGCCTTGCGTTCGGTAATGTCGCTTGTGACCATGATCAGGCAGGGAACGCCATCCACATCGATGGGCGCGCCGCGTACTTCGCACAGCACGGTAGCTCCCGACTTCTTGCGCAGTTCCACCTCCGTTCCTGTGCCGGCGCCGGCGCCTGACAGCCCTTCAATCGCCCGCGCGCGATCCTCGGGGCGCTTCCAGATGCCAAGGTCGGCAGAAGTGCGGCCGACCACCTCTTCGCGTGCATAGCCGAGCAGGCGCAGGAATGCGTCGTTGACGTTCAGATAGCGGCCCTCGGCCAGGGTCGTGATGCTGATCAGCATCGGGCTGGCCTGAAATGCCTTCGAGAAGAGTTCTTCGGAGTTGCGCAGCGCCCGCTCCACCTGCTTGCGCGCAGTGATGTCCCGCATCGCCACATGAATGGCGCGTCTGCCGTCGTAGACAATTGGCGTGGTCTGGACCTCCACGTCAATCGGGGAGCCGTCAAGCCGGATGAACTTTTCCTCGAGCAACGGTGTGGCCTCTCCCCGTTCGCCGGCCTGCTTCATCCGCGCCAGCACCACTTCCCGATAGTCCGGATGCACGCTGTCGAGGATGCGCCGGCCCATCAGCTCATGTGCAGACCTGGCTCCCATCATGGCGACGGCGGCGGGATTGACGTAGACCACCAGACCTTCGCGGTGCACGGCCACGGCCTCCGGTGTCCAATCGAGGAGCGTACGGTAGCGCTGCTCACTTTCCCTTAGGGCGATCTCCACCGTTTTCTGCTCGGTAATGTCCTGTACCGTGCCGATCGCCCGCACGACCTTGCCTTCGGTATCAAGCTGATGCTCGGCGGTCAGGCGAATCCAGCGTGTCTCGCCTTGTACGATGAGGCGCAACTCGTGGGGTTCCAGCCCGGCCCCGGACTTCAGGGCCGATGCGCGGGCGCGTTCTGCGAGCGACTGATCCGCCGGATCCAGGCGGGAAAGAAACTTCCCAAAATTGCCGGGTGTGCCTTCGGGCACGCCAAAAATGCGGCACGCCTCATCTGAAAGATGGACCGTGCCTGCCACATAGTCGGCGATCCAGCTGCCGGTCTTGGCGACCGCCTGGGCCCGCTGCAAGTCACGGGTGCGCAATTCCAGTTCGGCAGTACGTGACGACAAGGTCGCACCGAGCCTGCGCAACTCCGTAGTGCGGGTCCCGTAGGAGTGCACCAGGTAGATGATCAGTGCCGTGGCCAGCGTGACCACCAGGGCCTGGATCACGCCATGCATCAGCGCGGGTGTGGGCGGTTGTGCCGGCAATATGCCCGCGGATTCACCCACTACAAAGCAGGCAATGACCAGAACGGTCAGGCCGCCCATTGCCAGCGCCGCGCGCGGGCCGATCAGCCATCCGACGAAAATGATGCTGAGCGGATAGGAGTAGACGCTTGGTGCACGGACGCCACCGAACAGGCCGACGCTGATGGTGATGCCTGCCCAGACGCCGAACACCATCGTGTAAGCGGCGGCCTTCAGCCTTCCCCGCAGGATCAGGATGCCGCTGACCAATGCGACCAGGACAATGGCAAGCACGCTCGCCAGTCGCAGGGTCTGTTCCGGTGTCAACCAGCAAATGACGCCGGCATAGATCAGCGAGCCAAGCAAAAGGCCGACGCATGCACCCCGGATGTAGCTGAGCGAAGGCTCCCAGAACAGCGGATCGTCACTGTTCCTCCCGAGGCGCGACGTGTCGCTACCGGTGCCGTCGGACTGGTTTGCCATCTCGAAAGTCGGAACGGTTGTCGTTGGGCATCACCAGGCCTCACCGCGCAGGCTGCGTCCATTCATGAGCCGAATGGCGCGCATTCGGCATCCCCATCGCCACTATAAACCCTGCTGGTGCGGCGTCATCGGGTGAATTCAGCCTGATTTGATCTGCCGCAATACGCCTTTGGCGATGGCGGGTACAGTACGGCCGTTCGAACCTACGTGGGAGTGCCGGATGCGCCCCTTGCGTCTCAGAATTGTCTCGCCATTGCTGGCGACCCTGCTATGGATGCCGGGTCTGGCCGGGGCTCAGTCCACCGCCTCGCCCTCCCGCGGCGAATTGCTTTATTCCACCTTTTGCGTGGCTTGCCACACGACCCAGATGCACTGGCGCGAGAAGCGCATTGCAACCGACCTGCCGTCCCTCAAGGAACAGGTGCGTCGCTGGCACATCAATGCCGGGCAAAAGTGGAGCGAGGCTGATATCGAGGAGGTAGTGCAGCACCTGAACCGCGTCTACTACAAGTTTCTGCCGGTCACACAGAAGGGCTGAAGCGGCCGACCTGCGACGGGACTTTTCAGGAACCGGCGGGCCAGGCGTACAGCGTGTTGTTTTCGGGCAGACGAGCGACAACACGCGCGCCAAGCGAAAGCAGGAAGGCACCGGCAGATTCGGGCGCATCGCCGTACCGTTCCTGATAGGCGCCGATCTCCTCGAGCAGCACCAGCGGGCGGCAACGCAGCAGTGTCTCGCGTGCCCCTGAAAGGACGCGCGTCTCGAATCCTTCAGTATCGAGCTTGATGAAGTCGATGTCGTCGAACTTGAAATCATCGACACGCGCCAGGGGGATGCTGCCCGGCTGCGAAAGATCGACATGCGACATGCCCGAGTTGAACGGGTCCAGCAACATGGCCACCTGCATGGCCGCATCTGCAAGGCCGACGGGATGCAAGGTGACGTTGGCCTGCCGCACATTGGCGGCGAAACAGCGCTGCATCAACGGGTGGGGCTCGAATGCATCGACATGGGCAAACTGCGGGGCCAGCCAGTCGCTCCAGAACCCCACGTGAGCGCCAATGTCGAGGGCGCGTCGTCGGCCCTGGAAATGCGGCTGGCAGGCAATCTTTAGGTCGTGTTCCCATTGCGGCCGTCCGTCGCTGGCCGGCGCGCGCATCAGGTTGTAGCCAAAGAAGCTGTCCTTGCCCGGCAGCATCCAGCCCATCAGGGTGCGCGTCTCGGGCTGGAAACTGGTGAAGATTTCGCTCGCCAGGGCCGTCTCCAGATGGCCGATGTTGGCAGTGGCGGTCCAGAACATCGCCTCCGGTGCAAGGTCGGAGCGGCGCTGGCCTTCCTGGGCGATCCACTGTGGCGGGATGAAGCCGGCGGAGAAGCCCTGGTGTCGCTGCAGCGCCTGCCAGGCTGCAAACAGGGCAACCTGGTCCAGGTACCAGGCGCCATCAGGGCGTGCGATGAACTGGTCGACATACGCGCGTGCGGCGCAGGCGAAGCGGTGTCCTGCGGGCGTGGGGGATACCAGGACCGTGCTGGCCGATACGTGGTCCCACACCTGCCATTTGTGCGGCGACCAGCGCAGCAGGGCCACATCCTGTCGATTGCCACCGGATTGCAGGCACTCCAGCAGCGGCGTCAGTGAGCGCAGGGTCAGCACGTCGATGTCAGACAGGATCACCGGCAGGCGGTGACGTGCCAGCAACTCGGGTATCAGGCGCAGGCGCGCGCAAGCGTAGTGGGTGCGGGCCTGTGCCTTGGAGGTGTAGGTACCTCGCTCATGGCTGACTTCGAGCGTCGTCAGATTGCCGCCTCTGGGGAGCGCTTCGACCTCTTGCTCAATCCAGGGGTCGGCATCGTGCACGTGCAGATGGACGATCAGCCGGACGCCGCCATGCTGTTGCAGCGACCTCAGGAACGGATACGCGAAGAAGCGGAAATAGCGCGCATCGCAGGCGATCAGGATGACCGCCTCAGCGCCTTCGGCGGGTTCGCCGGTCGGCGGCCACCGTGCATCCGCGCCCAGGTGCACCAGAAAGTCCGGATCCAGGTTGATCCACCCGTCTGGCTGTGAAGTCGAGGTGGCGGGCCGGGTGAACCCCGACTGGCTGAACCAGCGCTGGGCCTCCTCCAGCTCCCCCTTGAGGGCCGCGAGGCAGGCGAGTCGCTGTACCGCGAAGGGAAAGTCCGGCAAGTCGGCGAGCACCTGGTGCATGCACGACATCGCCACCTCATGCTGTCCCGCTGCACCCGTCTGATTCGCCTGCGCGAACCGAGCAGGCACATCAGGCGCTGCGGTGGGCCGCGACATGGCGTCAGGGCGCAAGGCCGGCAGCACGGTGGCGAGGCATTTTTCGAGTTCCCGCAACTCAGGCTCAAGCGTCCAGGCACGAACCAGTTCGCGTGCGGCATCCATGGCTTCGCCCAGATGCCATAGCGCCCAGCCGTGCCATTGCCAAGCCGCTGCGTGGTCGGGCGCCAGCGAAAGCACATGCGCCAGCGCCACTTCTGCCTCCCGATACCGGCCGAGGTCCAGCAGGCGAAGGCCGTCGGCGAACTGGGTGTCGATATCCGCGGTACGCGCTGGCGAGCGCTTGCGGGTCAGGCCGCGCAATAGTTTTCCGAACATGCCATCGCCCCGGATGATGACGCCATTGGGTGTGAACCGGAATGCGCCCAGACTGCACGCCAGAGCCGGATTATAGGCTGGGGCGCGTGCGCAAGGCACCATCCCTCCAGTCGGAAGAAAGGCCCAAACCCTTGTCCACCAACGGTTCTGGCCTGATGGTCGGGAACCGTCCATGATTGATGCACGTCAAGCGCGCAAGCGGCGGCATCCCTATACTGGGCCGCACATGATCTTTCCGTCCGGCACCAACCCATGACGCAGCATGCACATGTTTCCTTCATCGCGCCGCGCGCGGAGGGCCCCTGGGGCACCTTCTTGTCGACGCTCGACAGCATTGAGGGCTACCTTGGTCCCCTTGTGCGCTATGCGGAGACGTTGCGGCGGCCGCGCCGCGCCCTGATTGTCGACATCCCGATCGAGATGGATGATGGCCGGATTGCGCACTACGAGGGATACCGGGTGCATCACAACCTCGCGCGTGGGCCCGGCAAGGGCGGCGTGCGCTACGACGCCGGGGTGACCCTGGATGAAGTGATGGCGCTGGCAGGGTGGATGACGGTCAAGAATGCCGCCGTGAATCTGCCCTTTGGGGGCGCCAAAGGCGGGATTCGGGTGGATCCGAAAGGCCTGTCGCGCAAGGAACTGGAGCGCCTGACGCGCCGTTATACCAGCGAGATCGGCTTGCTGATCGGGCCGGATCGCGACATCCCTGCGCCCGATGTGAATACCGATGCGCAGATCATGGCGTGGATGATGGATACCTGTGCGATGAATACCGGCACCTCCGCCACCGGCATGGTGACCGGCAAGCCGGTGGCGCTGGGAGGCTCGCTGGGGCGGCGCGAGGCGACCGGGCGCGGTGTGCATGTGGTGGGCCGCGAAGTGGCGCGCCATCTGGGCCTGCAGCTGGAAGGCGCCAGGGTGGCGGTACAGGGGGTCGGCAATGTGGGCGCCGTCGCCGCGCAGCTGTTTGCGGACAGCGGTGCCCGCATCGTCGCATTGCAGGACCGCGCGGCCTCGCTCTACAGCGCCAGGGGAATTGATGTGGCGGCCGCCCTGGCACACAAGGCCGGAACCGGGTCTCTGGCAGATTGTCCGGGATGCGAAACCATCAGCAACGAATCCTTCTGGGATGTCGAAACCGACGTGCTGATCCCGGCAGCGCTGGAAGGTGCCATCAGTGCCGAACGGGCAGCGCGGCTGCGCACGCGCCTGGTGCTGGAGGGGGCGAACGGCCCCACCACTGCGGCTGCGGATCTCCTGCTGGCCGAGCGTGGCATTACCGTGGTGCCGGATGTCATCGCCAACGCTGGCGGGGTGACGGTTTCCTATTTTGAATGGGTACAGGACTTCAATTCATTCTTCTGGACCGAGGAGGAAGTGACGCGCCGGATGGACAGCATCCTCACCGGGGCATTCGAGCACGTCTGGCGTACGGCGCACGAGTTGTCAGTCCCCTTGCGCACTGCGGCGTTCGTGGTGGCATGCCGCAGGGTGCTGTCGGCGCGCGAGCAGCGCGGCTTGTATCCCTGATCCGGACGCCCTGCAGGACAGCATGGATCAGACCATGGCGTGCTTGCAGCGAAGGGCGGATTGGCAACGAGGGAAGGGTCTTGCTGGTGCCGGGAGAGGGAATCGAACCCTCACTCTGTTTTAGCAGAACCGGATTTTGAGTCCGGCGCGTCTACCTATTCCGCCATCCCGGCCAGGGGCAATGCGCAGAGGGAAATTATAGCCGAGGCGCATGTTTTGGCGGTGATGCCGCAGCTACAATCGCGGTCCCATGACCGCACCTGATCTGACGACTCTCGATGCCTACGACTTTGCGTTGCCGGCGGAGCTGATCGCCCAGTTTCCTGCCGGGGAGCGCAGCGCCAGCCGCTTGCTGGTGCCGGGGCCGGATGGCGATGCGGACCACGTGTTCGGTGAGTTGCCGATGCTGCTGCGATCCGGCGACATCCTGGTCTTCAATGAAACCAAGGTCGTCAAGGCGCGCCTGTTTGGCGCCAAGCGCTCGGGTGGAAAACTGGAGATCCTGATCGAAAGGGTCACGGGAGAGCGGGAGGCGCTGGCCCATATTCGCGCCAGTCACGCACCTCGCCCCGGGGCGCGCATCAGCGTGGCGGACACCGAGGCGGAAGTCGTGGAACGTCAAGGTGCGCTGACCCTGCTGCGCTTTGCCGGCCACGAAACCGTGTTTGACCTCATGGCGCGAGCGGGCGCGCTGCCATTGCCGCCTTACATCGACCACGCGGCCACTGGCGCAGACGAGGCACGCTACCAGACGGTGTATGCGAAAAACCCAGGAGCCGTTGCGGCACCTACCGCGGGATTGCATTTTGACCAGGCCCTGCTCGCCCGCCTGGCGGATCAGGGGGTACAGACCGCATTCCTGACGCTCCATGTCGGTGCCGGCACCTTCCAGCCGGTGCGCGTGGAGCGGATCGCGGACCACGTGATGCATAGCGAGTGGTACGAGATTCCGGACGAGACCGCGCGGCGCATCCATGCTGCGCAGGAAAGGGGCGGGCGCGTGATTGCCGTGGGGACGACGTCATTGCGGGCGCTGGAAAGCGCGGCTCATGCCGTCTCCGGCGGGGGCCGGGCCCGAGTCGTCGCCGGCGCACGCGACACGGCGATCTTCATTACGCCCGGGTTCGAGTTCCAGGTCGCGGATGCGCTGATTACCAACTTCCACCTCCCCAAATCGACGCTGATGATGCTGGTCTCGGCCTTTGCCGGCTACGACCTGATTCGCCGAGCCTATGCGCACGCCATTGCCCAGCGCTACCGCTTCTTCAGCTACGGCGATGCGATGCTTCTCGCGCGCCAGCCACGCCAGCCGGCCGCTCCGCTCTATACTCAGCTTGGCAGGTGATTGACCGATTCCCACAAGAAATCTGAGACAAGACCAAATCTGAGACAAAGACCTTAAGGAGGCTCTATGCAGGCACTTACCGTCAGGGTTCTTGCAGTACTGTTCTTGATGCTGGGCGCAGCGTCGGCGTTGGCACAGGCCTGGCCAAACCGACCGGTGCGCATCCTGGTCGGATTTCCGGCAGGGCAGGCCACCGATGTGCTGGCGCGCATGGCGGCACAGCGCCTGTCGGATGCGACCGGCCAGCAGTTCTTCGTTGAGAACCGTCCGGGTGCATCGGGCAATATTGCCTTCGAAATGGCGGCTCGGGCCGCGCCCGATGGCTACACCCTGCTGATGGGATCTTCAGGTACCGCCGCGATCAATCCGGCGCTCTACAGCAAGCTGCCTTACGACATGAACAAGGACTTTGCGCCGGTCATCATGATGGCCAATGTGCCGCAGGTGCTGATCGTCAATCCCAACTTTCCCCCCAAAAGCGTCAAGGAACTGATTGACTATGCCAAGGCGCGGCCGGGCAAGATTGACTACGCCTCGGGGGGCAGCGGCCTCACCAACCACCTGATCATGGAAATGTTCAAGTCCGCTACCGATTTGCGGCTGGTGCACATCCCCTACAAAGGGGGGCCACCGGCGTTGACCGACCTGATCGCAGGTCAGGTGCAGTTGATGTTTGAAACCACGGTCGGAGCGTTGCCGCATGTGCGCAGTGGCAAGTTGCGTGCGTTGGCCGTGTCGACGGCCAAGCGTAGCGCTGCCGCCCCGGAATTGCCCACGGTGGCCGAGAGCGGTGTGCCCGGTTTCGATGCGACGGCGTGGATCGCCATGTTCGCACCGGCCGGCACGCCCAGGGAGATCGTCACGCGGCTCAATGCCGAGATCAACAAGGGCCTGGCGACGCAGGAGATGCGTGACAAGCTGATCGGCCTCGGTGCCGACCCGGTTGGAGGAACGCCGGAAGAGTTCGGTGCCACGCTCAAGAGCGAGCTGGCCAAATGGGCCAAGGTGGTCAAGGAATCAGGCGCCAAGATCGACTGACTTTGTCTATCCACGCCAGCGATCATTGAGAGACAGCGCCTTGTCTGCCGTTCCCACACCACGGGCTGCCCCTGAGCCGTTGATTGGCGAGACGCTTGCGCACTTCGCGCTCGGGACACCGCTGGAACGGGTGCCGCCGGCCGTGCGTGAGCGTGCCAAGCATTTGATGCTCGATGCCATCGGCATCGGCTTTGCTTCCACCACGTTTGATTTTGCGCGCACCGCGCTGGCCGGTGCGCGGGCACTGAGTGCGATGGGCGGGGATGGCGAGAGCGTGGTGCTGGGCATGGCGACGCGCCTGGCCATGCGCGATGCCGTGATGCTCAACGGCATCCTGATGCACGGGCTGGACTACGACGACACCCATGTTCCAGGCGTGCTGCACGGCACCGTCAGCCTGCTGCCGGTGGTGCTGGCGCAAGGCGCGGCCTTGCATCGCAGCGGCGCCGATGTGCTGGCCGCCTACGTGACCGGGCTCGAGTGCGCAGCACGCATCGCCACTGTCGCAAAGGGCGGCTTTCACCGCACCGGCTTTCACCCCACCGGCCTGGTGGGTGCGTTTGGTTGTGCCCTGGCGGCAGGGCGTTTGCAGGGGCTGACTGCCCCCCAGCTTGTCATGGCGCAGGGAATTGCGCTCTCGATGGCCGGAGGCAGTCTGGAGTTTCTGGAGGATGGGGCGTGGACCAAGCGTCTGCATCCTGGCTGGGCCGGGGTGGCGGGCATCAGCGCAGCCACATTGGCGGCACATGGATTCATCGGACCGGCGGCGGCCTATGAAGGCCGCTTTGGCCTCTATGCCACCCATATCGCCAGCAACGGCGAACCTGCAGCGGCGCCTGTGGATCCGGGGTTGGCCACCAGGGGGTTGGGAGAAGAGTGGGAAATCCACGCGGTGGCCGTCAAGCCGTTTCCGCTGTGCCACTTGACCCATGCCTGTGCCGATGCGGCGATCGCGCTTCACCGCAAAGGCGTCGCTCCCGCGCGCATCCGGCGGGTGACCGCACTGGTGCCGGCAGAAACCGTACCGATTGTGTGCGAACCGCAGGCCAACAAGCGGCGCCCGCAGAACGATTACGACGCCCGTTTCTCGATTCCGTTTGTAGTGGCAAGCGGCCTCATCAAGGGCAAGGTTGGTCTGGCGGAACTGGAGGCGGCCGAGCTGTGCAATCCGGCGGTACTGGCGCTGGCGGACAGGGTGGTTTATCAGGTTGACCCACGCTCCGGCTTTCCCCGGCACTACTCGGGTGAGGTGGTGGTGGAACTGGAGGATGGGCAGATTCTCGCGCATCGCGAGCAGATCAACCGCGGGGCGGCCGAGCGGCCGATCACCGAAGGCGAAATCGTCGACAAGTTCCGCCAGAACGCTGCACTGGCCCTGCCGCAGGAGCGCGCCGAACGCATCCTTGATGCGGTCCTGCGGCTCGACGCGATGGCGGATGTACAGACCCTGGCTGAACTGCTGGCCTGAACACATTTGATCTCTGGAGCGAAACATGGAGCAGAAGATGCAGCAGCGTGACCCGGCCGAAGAACGGGCAGTTCTCGATGCGATCGAGGTATGGGTCGAAAAGGAAGTACGGCCGATCGCCAAGAAATTTGATCTGGCGGACGAATATCCGCACGACCTTGTCGAGCAGATGAAGGAGCTGGGGCTGTTTGGCGCCACCATTTCGCAGGAGTACGGCGGCCTCGGGCTTTCCGCCTGGACCTACGCGCAGATCGTGATCAAGGTCGCTTCCGCGTGGATGGCACCGTCCGGCATCTTCAATTCGCATCTGATCATGGCATCGGCGATCGAGCGCAGCGGCACCGAGGCGCAGAAACGCAAGTACCTGCCGTTGATGGCCTCTGGCGCCTTTCGCGGCAGCCTGGGCCTTACCGAATCGAATGCCGGCACCGACTTGCAGGCGATCCGCACCGTCGCCAAGCGCGATGGTGACCATTACGTCGTCAACGGCAGCAAGACCTGGATCACCAACAGCATGTATGGCGATGGCACGTTGCTGCTGGTCAAGACCGACCCGCATGCGAACCCGCGCCACAAGGGCATGAGCATGCTGATCGCCGAGAAGACAGAAGGATTCAAGGTGGTGGGCAAGATCAAGAAGTTTGCCTACCGCTCGATTGATACCTGCGAACTTCTGTTCGAGGACTACCGTGTACCGGCCGAGAACCTGCTCGGTGGCGAAGAGGGGCATGGCTTCCAGCAGACGGCAGGCGGGCTGGAGCTGGGCCGCATCAACGTGGCGGCGCGCGGCGCCGGCATTGCCGAAGGTTCGTTGAAGATGGGTTTGCGCTACGCCCAGGAGCGGGAAACCTTCGGCAAGCCGATCTGGCAGCACCAGGCCATCCAGTTCAAGCTGGCCGACATGGTGACGCAAGTGGAGGCCTCCAAGCGCCTGATCGAGAATGCTGCGCTCAAGTACGATGCCGGCGAGCGTTGCGACCTTGAATCCTCCATGGCCAAGTACTTTGCCAGTGAAGCCGGCCTGTTTTGCTCGCAGGAGGCGATGCGCATTTTCGGCGGCTACTCGCACGCGGTGGACTATGAAATCGAGCGCTATTACCGCGATTCGATGCTCATGTGCATTGGCGAAGGGGCCAATGAAGTGCTCAAGACCGTGATCGCCAAGCAGCTGGTCGACCGCTACCGCATTTAACCAACCCCGCGCCGGTCAATTCGCCGGTGCTCCGCCCCCGAACAAACGCGCAGTGCCGGCCGCGGGGGGGTGCACACCGCCTTAGCGTTTCTGGCTGTCCAGCCAGATGCCCAGTCCCTGGGCGTTGAGCTCATGATCGATGATGAAGACGTCGAGCGTTTCGGCGTCCGTCAGGCGCCAGCCATGACGATCACGCTCGCCGAGGATGATGGCGGCCATGCCGTCCATCAGGCGCTGCTGGCGCTCTTCACCCTTGACCCCGGTGGCGCCCACCCTGAGCGCCATGTCGACATGGGCATCAACCAGCCGGTGCAGGTCGGCAATGATGCGCGGTACGTCCCGGATCTGCGCATAGTGGGTCAGATAGATCGCTTCCGGGTGGAAGCTGGCGATCAGGTCCAGCGAGGCGTGCAGCGCCTCCGGCTCGAACTGGGACGGGCTCGAGGTTGGAAACGAATAGCGCTTGCCGTCGGTTTCCACCTCCACGTAGGCCAGGCCACAGGTATCACCGACGAACAGGTGGCCGCTGCGGCTGTCGCGGATCGCCACCTGATGTTTGGCATGGCCGGGCGTGTCGTAGAACGTGAAGGTGCGGTCGCGCAACTTGAGGCTGAATTCGTGCGGCGTTTCGATGATCCGCTCCTGCGCGATCGGAATGATCTCGCCATAGTTGCGGGTGGCCGTTTCCAGGCCATAGACATCAACCGTTGCCGCCCACAGTTTCGACGGGTCGGCCATATGGCGTGCTCCGCGCGGATGGACCGCCAGTTTCGCGTTGGGCATCAGGCGCATCAGCTGGCTGGCGCCGCCGGCGTGGTCCAGGTGGATATGGGTGAGAAAGATGTAGTCCACGTCTTCGGGCCGCAAACCCTTGGTGGACAAGGCTTCCAGCACGAGAGGGACGGACGCGTTGATGCCGGTGTCGACGATTGCGACGCGGCCCTCCTCGACGATCAGGTGGATGGCATCGAGCCGTTTGCGGAAGAAGCCGGAGTCCAGTGCGCTGATGCCGTGCTCGTAGTCGATGAGGTCAATGGCCATGGGTGGGCTGCAAGGGAAGATAAGCGGAAAGGTGAGGTGATTTTCGCCGATAATTTGCCCCACACCATGAGCGACCAGATCGGACTGTTTGGCTTCGGTGAGGATGGGCCGAATACGACGCCGCAGAAGGGCGGGCGCGGTGTTGGCGCCGCCGCACTGACACCGGCCATCCGGGAACTGGCCGCGCAGTTGCCGCCGCTGATCCATCTGGGCACGTCTTCCTGGTCGTTTCCCGGTTGGGCGGGACTGGTGTACGACAAGCCCGCTTCCGAAAGCCAGCTCTCGCGCAAGGGCCTTGCCGCTTACGCCGCCCATCCGCTACTGCGCACAGTCAGCATTGATCGCTCCTTCTACTCGCCACTCGCGCGCAGCGAGTACGAGGCCTATGCGGTGCAGGTACCGGAACACTTCCGTTTCATGGTCAAGGCGCCTTCGTTCATTACGGATGAAGTCAGGCGCGACGAAGGGGGGCGGGGCATTGAACCCAATCCACGCTTCCTCGATGCGCAGGCTGCCTTTGAAGAGTTTGTCAAACCGGCGGTTGCCGGGCTGGGCGAGAAGGCCGGGCCGCTGGTGTTCCAGTTTTCCCCCTTGTCGCGGCATACCCTGGCCGATGTGCCGGCCTTCGCGGCACGTCTGCACCGGTTCTTCTACGCACTGCATGGCTTTTGTGCCGGCTTTTCCCATGCGCCGCTGCTTGCCGTCGAAGTGCGCAACGGCGAATTGCTGACGCGGGACTTTGCCGATGCCCTGAAGGATCTGGGGGTGCGCTACTGTCTGGGCGTGCATGCCCGCATGCCGGCACCGGAAGAGCAGTTGCCCTTGTTGCGGGCCCTGTGGCCCGGACCATTGGTGGCACGCTGGAATCTCCACGCGGGCTTTCGCTACGATGAAGCGAAGGCCCAGTACGCGCCCTTCAACAGGCTGGTGGATGAAGACCCTGAAACGCGCGCCACCCTGGCGAAAGTGATTGCCGCCACGGCATTGGCAGGGCAGGCGGTTTATGTCAGCGCGAACAACAAGGCGGAGGGGTCAGCACCGCTGACGATCTGGAAACTCGCCCAGGCAATTGCCGAACGCCTCTCCGGCAGCGCGGCAGGCGCGCCGGCCCCTACTTCCGCCTCTACTTCTTCTTGAGGCGGCTGGCGAACTGCTTGCGGAACTTGACGACTTTAGGCGCGACGACGAACAGGCAGTAGGATTGGCCTGGATTGCGCGCGAAGTATTCCTGGTGGTAAGCCTCGCCCATGTAGAACGTCGAGGCGGCGGTGACTTCGGTGACGATGGGATCGTCATACGCTCCGGACTTGTCGACCTCGGCAATGATCTCGTGCGCAACATTCTTCTGCGCCTCCGAGTGGTAAAAGATGGCCGAGCGGTATTGAGTGCCGACATCATTACCCTGCCGGTTGAGCGTGGTCGGATCATGGATTGTGAAGAACACCCGCAGCAGGTCGGCAAAACTGACCACGGCCGGGTCAAAGGCAATACGAATCACTTCGGCATGGCCGGTGCGACCCGTACAGATATCCTCATACGTCGGGTTGAGCGTCTTGCCACCCATGTAGCCTGATTCGACCGAGGCGACGCCAGCAAGGTCGTCAAATACCGCTTCGACGCACCAGAAGCAGCCGCCGGCCAGGGTTGCGGTTTCAAGAGGGGTTGTCATGAGGGCTTTCGTTGTGGTGAGAGACGGGGGGATATACGAGGCAGTGGCCGCGCCGGATGCCGATGCTGCGGCAAGATCCTGCTGGTTCCGGAGCAATCAGGTGGGCTGCGGTGCTGGTGCCAGGCGGGTCCGGTGAGGTCTAGCGCAGGGCCTTGCCAAAAATTTGGGGAATTGCGGCTTGCAGAATCTCCCGCTTGAGGGGTTTGACGATATAGCCAGCCGCGCCAAGGAGCATTGCCTGGGCCAGGTCGGCGCGCTCCCCCCGGCTCGACACCAGCACGACCCGCAGGCTCTTCAGGGACGGTTTGGCGCGAATTGATTCGAGCGCACGAAATCCGTCAATGCCGGGCAGTTCTGCATCCAGGAACAGGACGTGGGGCGGTGCAGGTGCGCGCAGCACCGCCAGCAGGGCATCCCGTGAGGCCGCCGATTCCGCCACGCCACCGATCTGCTTGATCAGGAGGCCGAGCAGTTTGCCCTGGAGCGGGTCATGGGTCGCAAGACACACCCGCGGTGCGGCGGGCAAGCCGGTGGCGGTATCGGGATAGACAAAGAAACCCGCCTTGCCCATTGCCGGGAACGAGCTCACCGACTCGATTGCCGCCATGCGGGTGGTTTTGGACAGTTTCTTTTCGATCGCCGCATTCAGCGGCGGGGCGATCTTGCCTGCAACGTTGGACGACACCTGCTCGATCAGATCGCCGGTGGTGACCGCAGACGGGGGGCGCATCATCGCCGGCATTTCCGTAGTGAGGCTGAAGGCCGCCTCCTCGTCTGTCAGGTTGCCCTTGATGGCAATCAGTCCCATGCGCACCAGCTCGCTGGTCCACAGTTGCAGGTCTTCCTCATCGAGTTGCGGCAGCGCTGCGAGCAAGGCCTTGCCGTCGTTCTTGCCGTTGACCAATGCCAGCAGTCGACGGAAGCCGCCTGACATCGGCACAGTCTGGTCGGCCATGGCGACGGCGCCCTGGCGGGTTCGGGTAAACACGGTATCAAGCAGCATGGCGGGGTTCGCGCGGTATCAGGGCTACATGTAACGGTTGGCCAGCAGGCCTTGGGGCGGGCGTCCTTCAAAGGTGAAGCGGCCCAGTTCGAAATCCACCCCACGCATCACCAGCTCTCCCATCTTGAGTTTGGGGAAAACGCCATCGAAATGAATGTCGACCAGGCGCTCGTCGTACCACCAGCCGGTCGGCACAATCAGTTTCGGGGCATTGCCGTGGTCCAGGATGAAGGCTGGCGCGACACCTTGATACTGCTTGCCATCCTTGCCGCCCCAGACGCGCGCGGGAACCGGTACCACACGCCCGGGCAACATCTTGACGCCGGACGAAATGCTGGTACCGCGCACTTCCTGTACCCAGCGCACTTCGGCGAGGGAAGCGATGGGTTTGGCGTCATCGCCGTTCATGCGGATGCCCATCAGGCGGCCACGGCCCACCCGGCCTCCTTCGATCGGCCGCACCGCGCGCAGGCCCTCACCGCTGCGGTCCAGTACGGTCCAGGTGCCCGAATCGCCACCAGCGGTTGCGGCTTCCCTGTCCTTGACCGTCGCCGCCCCGTCGCCCGGGCGTCCACTGGCGACATAGACATGGAATTCGCGTGGCAACGCGAACTCTTTCCCGGTCATCAGCTTGTAAATGGCGTATACCCCGGTGGCCATTTCCGCGTGGTTCTGGGTGCGCTCGCGCTCCATACTGCGGATCTCGCCCGAGCCGCACCAGACGCGGTTC
>CAYUEG010000062.1:0-20786 GCA_964443245.1 uncultured Burkholderiales bacterium
TCTTGCCGGAGGCCGGCTCGACGAGCGTGAGGCCGAGGCCAGCCCAGGAGTTGTTGAGCGTGGTGCTGCTGGCGACGACCAGCGGGCCGCTGCCCGCCACAGGGAAGGGCGCCGTGGTCTTGACCGATTCGCCGCGCGGTGCGAGCACCAGGGAGTCCTTGAGCACGGCATTGGTAGTGAGCGCAAACCAGAGCTGAACGATCAGGGCTGCGAGAGAAAGCCAGGCGAAGCGCTTCCACAGCAGCGGCAACGTCCCTGCATGCGGTGAAGGCTGGTTGGGTGCAATTCCCCTCGCGACCGGCATGGGTGTTCGGATGTTGAAGGCGCGCGTCAACTCCTCGACGGGCAGGTAGCGCCCTGCGGTCCAGGAGACTTCCCTGGCGGTTTTCTCGCGGCTGGCAATCTGCGGCGGCGCGATGTAGTCATCCACATCCGCCTTGTCGCCCGCCCGGATGCGCCAGTAGAACTCCCCCAGCACGTGCTGGACTTCAGACGTGTAGTGGGCAAAGTGCTCGTGCTCGGCGCCGTTGTAGTAGGCGGAAAGCCCGATCACCTTGTAGGGCTTGCCGGCATTGCGCAGGAACGACCAGTGCCCGTCTGATTCCGATAACCAGGCATAGCCCTCTGTCGGGTTGAACAGCAGGTACTCGCTCCACGAGAAGCCGCCACTCGATGCCCGGCGTACGTGCCCGATGAGTTCCCATTCGATGCTGTCCAGCTTGCCCTTTGCACCCAGCGGAATGCGCAGGGGATAGGACATGGCTTCCTGGGCCTGCTGGACCAACTGCACCTTGCGCTCGGTGGTGTCGAGGACGGCGCCGCAGGAGGCGCAGCCATAGGTCTGGATCTTGCCGGAGGACAAGGTAAATGGGGCGGCACAGCTGGGGCAATTGAAGGCTTCCGCCTTGGCAGTGGGTGACAGTGCACCCGGCGCGGCCTTGGGGTCACGCAGGTTGGTCAGTTTCAGATCGCGAACCGGTACCCGCTTGCCCACAAATACGCGGGTGAGGCCTTCTTCCACATCGCTGTAGTCGATGGTGGCAAATTCGCCCTCCAATGCCAGGTCCACCACGGGCGCGGCATACCCGGGCCCGACGCTGAAGGGGAGCTCACCCTGGCCGGCGATGCAGGTGGCTGATTCAAGATTGGTGACGGAGAAATAGCGTCCGCCGATGTCAATCTTGTCGTCTACCTTGATCGCTTCAAACGGGGGTGGTGCGAGCTCGACCTTTTGCTCGAAGCTGACATTGAACTCGCCGGCGGCTTCGCCCAGCCAGCCGGTCCGCATATCGTCGAACATGATGTGCCACTCGTTCCACAGCCCGGCCTCATAACGCATCTGGATCCGGCCGATGACGCCGAAGTGGATGCCGCGATACACGCCCTCTGTACCGATCTGGATCAGGCTCGGGTCATCCTGCAGTTCGGCCATCTTGCCGATGTGCTCAAGCACATCGCCGTGGCGCATCAGCGTCGAGGTGCAGTATTCGCACACGGCCAGCACCGAGGCGGCCGCGTGGAACTTCACCTGGGCCCCGCACTGGGGGCAGTTGGCTGTTTTCATGGCCAATAAGTGGGGTCAGACCCCATTTATTGCACTGGGTCTCAGTGGTGTGATCGTTTCACTTCTCAACCGAGCTTGGCGAGGAGTTCCGCTTTCTTGGTGTCGAACTCGGCTTGGGACAGGATGCCTTTGCCCACCAGGCCATGCAGCTTTTCCAGGGTGGCGGTAATCTCGTCGACGCTGGGAGTCGGAGCGCTGGGGGCCGGAGAAGCGCTCCCACCAACGGTTGCAGCCGCACCGGGTGCGCCACCGCCGGGGTGACCCTGGCTGCCGAGCATGCCGCCGAGCATGGCACCGGCCATCTGGTTGCCAATGCCCACTCCCGCCGCCAGTTGCGCGCCCATGGCGGCAATCCCGCCCCCCTCGTTGGCTGCCGCAATCGGGATCGCGTTGGCGGTCTGGAACTGGGTGTACTTGTTCATGTCGCCGATCATGTTCATGCCGATCCGCGTGTCGAGCATCTTCTGGATTTCTTCCGGGAGCGAGATGTTCTCCACTACCAGTGTATCCAGAGCCAGCCCCAGCTTGGCAAACATCGGATCGGCCTGCTTCCTGACAGCTTCGGCAAAAGCGTTCTGGTTGCCGGCCATGTCGAGAAAGGCCACACCGGAGGCGCCGAAGGCGTTGGTCATCGCGGCGATCATGCTGTTGCGCAACTGCCCGTCCAGGTCGGAGACGGTGTAGGTCTCGCGTGTTCCCGAAATCTCCTTGTGGAACAGCTTCGGGTCGGCAATGCGATAGGAATAGATACCGAAAGCGCGCAGGCGCACCGCGCCGAAATCCTTGTCACGGATGGTGATCGGATTGGGCGTCCCCCACTTGCGGTCCAGTTGCAGGCGGGTCGAAAAGAAATACACGTCGCTCTTGAACGGGGAGTCGAACAGCTTGTCCCAGTTCATCAGGTTGGTCAGCACCGGCAGCGTCTGTGTGGTCAGCTTGAAACGCCCCGGATTGAACACATCGGCCATGATGCCTTCGTTGACGAAGCCGGCCATCTGCGATTCGCGCACCGTCAACTGGGCGCCGTTCTGAATCTCCATGTCCTGCATCGGAAACCGGTAGGCAAGCACGCCATCCGCTTCCTCAGTCCAGTGGATGACGTCGATAAATTGCTTCTTGATGAAATCCATCAGTGCCATGGCGTTCTCCCTGCGGTAAGGAGTGGCAAGCCTAGCACAGCAGCCGCTGTGCCGGGATGAGTGCAATCAGGAATGACGGGTGGACCGCAAAAGGGGCGGCCCGGCCGCCCCTTTTGCACACGCTTCATCGCGTTGCTTCAGGCCGCCTGACGGCAGCGCGCGATCCATTCCTTGGTGAGCTTTTCCTGCACCGTGTTCTGTTTCAGACGGTCGTTCAGGCCCTGCCAATCGACCGCGTCCAGATCCTGATCCTGATTGAAGCAGGAGAACACGTACTTGATCGAGCCATCCGGCTGCTTGTGCGGTTGCAGGCACTGCGCGCAGATCTCCTTCATCATGCACTGCATTGGCGAGTTGATCGAGCCGACGGCCAGATGCGGCGCCTTCAGGTAGGGATGCAGGACACCATGGCGCGCCTGGGCGACGGCGGCCATCATGCGGTCCGAGCCGATGGCGATGATGCGGTCGGCCTCATCGAGCTTGATGGTGGTGGCGCCAAGCTTGTCTTCCGCGTACGCCACCATCGCCTGAACGATGTTGCCGACGAACTTCCTGTCCTGCGGGCGGTTGGGTTCGAAGCCCGGCCCGTCGTCCGAACACCAGACGATGACATCGGAGGCCGCTTCGATCTCATCGATCTTGTAACGGTCCACCATCTTCTTGTAACCGGCGAAGTACAGCACCCTGGACCCCATCGCCTTGAAGGCCGCGCCGATCGAGAACAGCACGGCGTTGCCCAGGCCACCGCCCACCAGAACGACGGTTTCGCCGGCGGCAATGTGCGTGGGTGTCCCGGTGGGGCCCATCAGGATCACCGGCTCGCCGGGTTTCAGATCGGCGCACAAATCGGCCGAACCACCCATTTCCAGCACGATGGTGGAAAGCAGGCCGGCCTTGACATCGGTCGATGCGCCGGTGAGGGCCAAACCTTCCATGGTGAGTTTGGTGTTGGGGAGCGCGCCGTTGACCTGCCGGCTCAACGCCTCGAAGTTCTGCAAGCGATAGAACTGGCCGGGCTCGAAGTTGCGCGCGGCAGCTGGCGCCTTGACGACGATCTCGACGATGGTGGGGGTGAGGCGATGCACGGCATGCACGGTGGCGCGCCACTCCTGGTTCAGATGGTCGAGAAACGCGCGCTCGGTGCCCTGCGCCATCGGCGCTTTCTGGGCCAGCACCCGCGTCACCACCGGGTAACCCTGCTTGGCCGAGCCCAGGGCTTTGACGACGTTGCCGAAGTAGGAAGGATGCAGATCACCAAAGTACGACACAAAGCGGCCGTCATCGGATTTCGCGAGCAGCACCTGCGGCTTGGCTGGCTTCGAGATCGATGACTCGGGCTTGACCGGGCTGCCGGCCTCATCCACGGCAGCAAAGTACTTCCCATCGAGCTTGAAGCGGCCGCGTGCAGCGTTGTCGCCTTCGCGCGACAGCACCGTGTTCGGAGAGGTACCAGCGGCGATGAAGATCGCACGCGCAGGCAGCGTCACTTCATCCCCCTCGCTCCATTTGCCGTCTTCGGCGCGCAACTGCTTCTTGAGGGTGAGCGCCTTGGCGGCGCCAAATTCGTTGACCTTGACCGCGCTCGGGTTCAGGCACTCGGCAAAGGTGATGCCTTCTTGCAGCGCCAGTTCCACCTCTTCGTGGTTGAGCGTATAGGCCGGGCTGTCGATCAGGCGCTTGCGGTAAGCGATGGTCGAGCCGCCCCAGCTGCGCAACAGCCGGGTGACGTTGGGGGCGCGGCCTTCCCGGGCGGCGGCGGCACGTTCGGTACGAATCGCGCGCGCATGGCTGATGAACTCTTCGGCAATCTCGCGCTCCTCGGCGTTGAGTCCGGCGAGAAAGGCATCGACCCCGATCACTTCGGCACGCGTGAGAAACTTTTCGACCTGCACCACGTAGTAAGCGAGCGATTCGGTCGCCGTGTCAATGGCGGTGAGACCGCCGCCGATGACCACGATCGGCAGACGTACCTGCATGTTGGCGATCGAATCCTGCTTGGCCGCGCCGGTGAGCTGCAGACCCATCAGGAAATCGCTGGCCGTCCGTACGCCGCGCGCCAGCCCGTTCGGGATATCCAGCGTGGTCGGTTTGCCGGCGCCCATGGCGAGTGCCACGTGGTCAAAGCCAAGTGCCCAGGCGTTGTCGAGGGTGACCGTGCCGCCGAAGCGTACACCGCCAAACAGCGAGAACTCGGCACGCCGTTCCAGCAGCAGGCGCACCACCTTGAGAAAGCTCTTGTCCCAGCGTACCGTGATGCCATACTCGGCTACGCCGCCAAAACCGGCCATCGCGCGCTCGTCCAGCTCTTCCTTGATGGTGGCGTAGTCAAAGATGGGCTCAAACGGCGCGCGCGAGCCATCCAGATTCACGCCGGAGATGTGGGCCGGCAAAGGTTCGATCTTGAGGCCGTCGATGCCGACGACGGTGTGGCCGTCGTTGAGCAGATTGTGGGTGAGCCCGAACCCGGCTGGTCCCATGCCGGCGACCAGCACCCGATAGCCGGTGGCGGCCGCGGGCAGCGGGCGCTTCAGGTTCAGCGGATTCCAGCGCGTCAGAAGCGAGTAGATTTCAAAGCCCCATGGCAGTTCGAGCACATCCTTGAGCGTGCGCGTTTCGGCCTGCGGAATGTCTACCGGTGCCTGCTTCTGGTAGATGCAGGCCTTCATGCAATCGTTGCAGATGCGGTGCCCGGTGGCGGCGGCCAGCGGGTTGTCCACCGTGATGATGGCGAGCGCCCCGATGGCATGCCCGGCCACTTTGGCCATGTGGAATTCGCTGATCTTCTCTTCCAGCGGGCATCCTGCCTGCTTGACGCCGAACACGGTTTTCTTGAACGCGATGGTGCCGTCAGCCGCCGGCTTTTCCTTGAGGCCCTTGGAGCAGGAATCCTTGCCCTGCTTGTGGCACCAGATGCAGTAGTTGGCGTGGTCCAGTGCACCGGAGAGGTCGGTGCCGTGGTCGGTGAGCTTGAACCCTTCGCGCCGGCGAATGTGCTCGGGCTTGATCGTGAAGGTGGTGATGGCGCCATCGTGACGATCCATCGCATGGTCGATCAGATGCAGGGGATCGATCTTGCCGGGTGCCTTGAACAGGATGCCCTTGTGGTGGCGGTGCCTGCCGGCATCGCTTTGCAGTGCCCACGCGGCGTACTTGAGCGCGGTATCGAGGGCGCCGGCGAACGTGGCCTCCTCCGCCTGCCAGCGCGTGACCTGGCGCGCAAAGGCCAGTTCGAATGCGCCGATCTCGCTCGCGCTCATGTGGCCAAGAGCCGCTCCCACCAAGGGTTCCAGCTCGGTCCCCAGTTTTTCCCCGGGCAGGGCTGCGGCAGCCGCTGCATCGAAGCTTTTGGCTGCCTTGCGCTGCACGAACTGGCGCTTGATCTCGTACAGCGGGGCAAGCTCGTGGTGGCGCTCGGCCAGGGCACTGACCTCCTTCGAAATGCCGAAGAGCTTGCCAAGGAAATCGTCCACGTGCGGGGCGAGATCGAGCAGCAACTGTGATTCCGTTTTGGCATCGAGTGCGGCAGGGTCCCTGCGGGCAGCGGTCAGGCGGGTCCACAAGCCCATATCGCTGGCGGCAATCTCCGACAGGAAGGCGCCGTCAACCTTGGCAAGGCCATCGCGCTGGTAAAGGTCCGAAAAGGCAAGTTCAAAAGCCAGTTTCAACATGATTTACTTCCGAGTCAATAAAAAAGGCCGCGCGGACGCGGCCTTGGCTAGAGGTTCCGGCCGCGGCTTAACCGCGATCGAGCATTGCAAACTTGTCTTTGGTGTCTTTCCAGTCGTCAGCATCCGCCAACGGGCCTTTGGTCTTGGTGATCGAAGGCCAGGCTTTGGCCAACTCGACGTTGAGGGGCGTGAATTTCTTCTGGTCGTCCGGCACGTCTTCTTCGGCATAGATGGCGTTGACCGGGCATTCCGGGATGCACACGGCGCAATCGATGCACTCGTCCGGATCGATCACCAGCATGTTCGGACCTTCACGAAAGCAGTCGACCGGGCACACGTCCACGCAGTCGGTGTATTTGCATTTGATGCAGGATTCGGTAACAACGTGGGTCATGAACAATCCTTTGATAGATAGGTCGAGAGCTTAAATCAGGCGCCGCCTGAAGCGACAGGGCCATCGCCTTATGGGGTGCATTAGTAACCTTGAATTATAGCCGCGCGTCTGCCCTGTTTCAGGCCTTACCCTGCCCCCGTCCCGTCGGGCAGTACACCCCGCGGCCGGGTGTTGACTTCGGTTTCCATCACGGCCACGTCTTCCACCACCGGCAAGACCTCGCCCTTGAGCGGCAGGACGGCGCCCATCCAGAATGCGTGCACCAGGTGGTCGTCGCGCGGGGCGCCGGTGTTGGGGTGGATCAGCACGGTCAATCCGCGCCGGTGCAGCATCAGCCAGGGCACGAATGAGGCGAACAGGGCGGGCAGGAATGCCACCTGGTACATCGCTTGCGGGTGCGGGCCTACCGGCACCTCGTGCCAGCGGCCCAGGCGCACGGCAAACAATCCCGCGATGTCGTCGCGCACCGATTCTGCAGTGGCCCGGCTCGTGAGCGGATCGAAGTAGATGTGGGCATGAAAGCTGTGGATGGCCTGCATCGGGCATTGCTCCTGTGTGGCTTGCGGCCGTGTGGTGCTACCGCGGCACCGGGTTGGGCACCGGGCGCCCGGCGAAAAAGGCGCCAATATTGTCCAACACCCTCTGGCGCATGGCCTCCTGGGCTTCGTCGGTATTGCCGCCGATGTGGGGGGACAGGGCAACATGAGGTAGGTCAAACAGGGCGGGCGTGACTTTCGGCTCGTGCTCGAAGACATCAAGGCCCGCCCCACGGAGGCGGCCGTCCCGCAATGCGGCGACCAGGGCAGCTTCATCGACGACCGGGCCGCGCGAAATGTTGACCACAAAGCCCTCCGGGCCCAGCGCGTCCAGAATCCCGCGATTGACCGTGTGGCGGTTCGAGGCATCGGCGCGGACGGCCACCATCAGGATGTCGGCCCAGGCGGCCAGGTCGGCGAGGGTAGCGTGCCAGGGGTAGGCAACATCGCTGCGCGGTTTGCGGTTGTGATACGCGATTTCCATCTCGAAGGCTTCAGCGCGGCGGGCGATCTTGTGGCCAATCGCCCCCATGCCGTAGATGCCAAGCTTGCGCCCGGTCAGGCCTTTCACCGAAGGCAGACGCACGCCGGCATTGCCTTCGAACTTGCCGGCCTGAAGGTGGGCCCGTGCCACGTCAAGGTTGCGTACGGCACTGAGCAGCAGCGCCATCGCCATGTCTGCCACACTGGATGCGTTCACTTCCGGGCTGTGAGTCACTTCAATGCCACGCGCGCGGGCTTCGGCCACCGGCGCACCCTCGTAGCCGCTGCCCAGGCAGGCGATCAGGCCCAGATTCGGAAAGCGCGACAACGCTGCTGCCGGAATCGCGACCGAACCCATCGACAGGATGGCGCGGACATGCCGCGCCTGGGCTTCGGAAAGGCGTTCCACGGACGATGCGAATGGTGTCTCAAGCGGGCCGAGCAGATCACCGTAGGCTGCCAGCGCACGTTCAAACGCGGGCGAGACCCTGGTGGCGAGCAGGATGGTGTTGGGCACGATGCAAGTTGGGCAAGGCGGGACGGGACAGTTTCGCACAATGCGTTTATCAAACCCGCACGCTTGTGCCCTGCGCGCCGCCCCATGGCACCCCACTCAAGTTGTAACGTGCGAAGGGGGCGCTAACCCTGAATCCAGGGCAGGCCGGCCTTGCGCCATCCGGCGGTCGTGCCGCGCTGCCCCGCAGCGTCCTTGTCGCCTTCGAACCCTTCAAGAATGTTGTAGACCTGTGTAAAGCCCGCCTCGGTGGCGGCGATCGCCGCGTTATGCGAGCGTACCGCGCTGCGGCAGAGCAGCAGCAACACCTCATCGGGTTTGTGACGGCGGCTGAGCTCCTCGATGAAGTCGGGATTGGGGCGCGAGGTAATGCGGCCGTTGTCGCCATTCTCGTAGGTGCGCCATTCGATCAGCTCGCTGTCGGGTACGCGGCCGACAAATTCGTATTCGAAGCGGCTGCGCACGTCAATGATGGTGCCGATGCCCTGGCGGGTGAGGTGCCACGCTTCGGTGGGAGAAACAGCGCCGGCATAGGGAAGGTCCTCTGCCATGCCACATGCGCGAGCCGCCTCAAGAATGGCGTGCGGCGGCGTCAAGGCGATATCTGTGCTCATGGTGACAAATAGTTTGCCTGGAGGGAGTCAGGCGGCCGCCTGCTTTGGCAGTGACCGAGACCGGGGTGAAGTGGCTGCGGGCGGCGCTTCGTCTGCGGGTCCGGCTGATGCATGGATCGGAGTGGCGGCGTGCCTCTGCTGCTCCAGGGGTATGCGGTACACCTCGCCAATCAATAGCAGTACGGGGCCGGTCGATTCAGGGAAACCGTTGGTGGACAAGGCTTCCAGCGTGGTGAACCAGCGTTGTGAGGAGGGCAGCGAGGCGCTCTCGACAATCGCCACAGGCGTAGAGGCAGGCCGTCCGCGTGCAATCAGTTCACGCGAAATGATCTGCGCCTCATGTGATGCCATGTACAGCGCCGCGGTGTCAGCCGCCAATACCGGTTCCATCCAGTCCGCAGGCTGCTCCTCCCTGCCGACGCGCGGGGTGGCTAACGAAACGGAGCGTGACAGGCCGCGGCGGGTCAGGGAAACCTTGATGTCGGCACTCGCTGCAAGGGCCGCCGTGATGCCGGGCACAACCTCATGGGCAATGCCCGCCGCGGCCAGGGCATCCAGTTCCTCCTGGGCACGGCCGAACAGCATCGGATCGCCACCCTTCAGACGCACCACGATGGCATGCTTGCGCGCGGCGTCGATCAGGCGTTTGTTGATGAAGCGCTGCGAGGTCGAATGGGCGCCGCAGCGCTTGCCGACAGCGACCTTCTCCGCCCGTGCGGCCAGTGCAATCGTCTCCGGATGCACCAGCGCGTCATGGAACACGATATCCGCGGCGGCGAGCAGGCGAGCGGCGCGCAGCGTGATCAGGTCGGGTGCCCCCGGACCGGCGCCGACCAGGAAGACCGTGCCGTCAGCCAAGGGTGGCCCCTTTTGACGGAACCACAGCATTGCTCAGGAGGCGCCGCCGGTAATACGGTGCCGGCTGGTCCACGGCATTCTGGTAGGCATCGGAAAAATCATCAAACGCGTGCAGTGCATCTTCGAGCGATTTGCCGGCCTTGAGCACAAAGGCGTTGAAGCCACAGCGCGACAAGTAGGGTATCTGGTCACGAAACACGTCACCAAAAGCGCGCAACTGACCAGTGAAGGCGTAGCGTTCACGCAACAGACGACCTACCGAATAGCCGCGGCCATCGACGAACTGCGGAAAGTCCACGGCGATGAGCGGCAGCTTGACCAGTTCACGCACTTCCGCAATGCGGGTCGGGTCATCCGAACCTTTGAGCCAGACGCCGGTCTTGCCGACGCGCTGGGCCAGGGCGATGCGCTCCTTGCACCAGAACGAGAGCGGAACAATCAGGTTGCCACTGGCTGGCAAAGGGGCATCTTCGGCGACGTGGATCCAGCTGTCTGCCACGATGGTCTGGTCGAGAATGATCTGCATGTCAGGCCGCCTGGAGTTCTGCCGTGTCGTACACGCGGGCCTTGAAAGGGGCGATGCCGATGCGGTTGAAGGTGGCGAGGAACGTTTCGTCTTCGTGCCGTGCTGCGACATAGACCTCGAGCAGCTTTTCAATCACATCCGGCATGTCTTCCTGACGAAAGGAGGGGCCAATCACTTTGCCGAGGGCAGCATCCCACCCTTGAGATCCACCAAGCGTGACCTGGTAGAACTCTTCGCCGGCCTTGTCGACGCCCAGGATGCCGATGTGTCCTACGTGGTGATGCCCGCACGCGTTGATGCAGCCGGAAATATTGAGGTCGATCGGTCCCAGATCATGCTGGTAGTCGAGATCCTCCAGACGCTCCGAGATGGCCGTGGCGATCGGGATCGACTTGGCGTTGGCGAGCGAACAGAAATCGCCACCCGGGCAGCAGATGATGTCCGACACCAGGCCGATGTTGGGTGTGGCAAAACCGATGCGTTTGGCTTCCTGCCACACCGTGAACAGATCCGCCTGTTTCACATCGGCCAGAATCAGGTTCTGTTCGTGCGAAACGCGCAGTTCACCGAAGCTGAATCGATCCGCCAGATCCGCCACCGCGTCGAGCTGGGCATCGGTGGCATCACCCGGAGGCTTGCCCACCGGCTTCAATGAAAGTGTGACAGCGGCATAGCCAGGCACCTTGTGAGCCGTCACGTTCTGCGTGACCCAGCGCGCAAAGGCGGGGCTCTCATGGCGGTGCCGCTCAAAGCCGGCATCGGCATCGGCCAGCGTTTCGTAAGGGTGTGCGCGGAAGGCGGCTTCGAGGCGCGCAAACTCCTCTTCAGGGACGACGGCAGCGCCCCCCTTGATCTGATCCCACTCGGCTTCCACCTGACGCGCAAATTCCTGCGGGGTCAGCTCGCGCACCAGGATCTTGATGCGCGCCTTGTACTTGTTGTCGCGCCGGCCGTGCAGGTTGTACACCCGCAGAATCGCGTCAAGGTAGTTGCACAGCTCGGCACGTGGCAGGAACTCGCGGATCAACTGGCCGATCACGGGGGTGCGGCCGAGCCCGCCGCCGACGAAGATGCGCAGCCCGGTTTTGCCTTCGGTGTTGCGCACGACCTGTACGCCGATATCGTGCACGAGCACGGCGGCACGGTCCGCATGGCTGGCGGCAACGGCGATCTTGAACTTGCGCGGGAGGAAGGCGAACTCCGGGTGGAAGGTTGACCACTGACGGATCAATTCGCAATAGGGCCGCGGATCGGCCACTTCGTCTGCAGCCACTCCGGCAAAGTGATCAGTGGTGGTGTTGCGCACGCAGTTGCCACTGGTCTGGATGGCGTGCATCTGCACACTGGCGAGGTCAGCCAGAATGTCCGGTACGGCCTCCAGCGCCGGCCAGTTGAACTGGATGTTCTGCCGCGTGGTGAAGTGGCCGTAGCCGCGGTCGTACTTGCGCGCGATATGCGCGAGCATGCGCACCTGTTTCGAGGAGATCAGTCCATACGGAATGGCTACGCGCAGCATGGGGGCGTGCCGCTGGACATACAGCCCGTTCTGCAGACGCAGGGGGCGAAACTCGTCCTCGGTCAACTCTCCGGCAAGGAAACGTCGGGTCTGATCGCGAAACTGCGCGACCCGTTCATCGACCAGGCGCTGGTCTATCGGATCATATTGGTACATGAAGGCCTCAAATGCACCCGGCGGCCGCGGCGTGCAACGGGGCTGGCTGTTGCTTGGGCGTCTCTGCGCTTGCCCGAGGGCAGGCTGATGCGCGGCTTCCTGGAGGAATGTGTGTCATGGGGGCGAATTGTGGTTCGCCGGCCACATGATGTCCAAGAATATAAAATTACGTCAATTGTCCAAAAAGTAATATACGGACACTTGATTCAAAAGAACGGATCACCGAGGCCGGACGCAGGTGGCGTAGCCTTGCAGGTGTCGGTAACGTGGCTTGCCCGGGTGGATTGCTTACTTGGGCTTGGCCGCGGGCGCAGTCTTGCGGGTGATGTAGACAATCAGCCCTTCGGTGGCCATTTCGATGAACTCTTCGGAATACCCGCGCTCTTTCAGCTCCCAGCGGAAACTGTTGCCCAGCTTGGCCTTCTTGAACCAGCCGAGGCTGTTTTCGTTCTTGAATGCCTGTGCTTTGGCAAAGACATCCTCAAGCAGATCCGTGACGCGGTTGACTGACATGCGCTTTTGCACCGACTTTTCCAATTCCGCCGGGTAGCGATTGGCGATATCGGTCGCCAGTTCCTGGGCGAACTCGTCAACGCTCGGTCCGCTGCGCTTGCCAAACAGGGCCATTCCAATCTCCACGGCGACAGAGCGCATACCATAGATGCACAACTTCCGCGCCTATCCGAAACATCTGCCGCGTCAAAGCAGGAGCCAGCGCGGCAGGACAGATTATAGCCAACGCTGTTCGTGCTTTCGCTCAGCCTCGATTTCCTGCCGCATGGCGCCTTGTGCACCATGCTATTCTGCTTTTCGATGGCTGCATGGCACCGTGGAATTTGTGTCGTGGTGCTGATTTCTGTCTGGAAACCTACATGATTCGAGTGTTCATCGGCTTTGATGCGAGGGAAGCCGTGGCTTACAGCGTGCTTTCGCACAGTATCCTGGCGCGTGCGTCGATGCCTGTCACCATTGCGCCCCTGATGTTGTCGCAGTTGGGCGCCGTGTTCAAGCGCGAGCGTAATCCGTTGCAATCAACCGATTTTGCCTTTTCGCGCTTTCTCGTGCCTTACCTTTCCGGCTACGAGGGATGGTCGCTTTTCATGGATTGCGACATGCTGATGCGCCGGGACGTCGCGCAATTGTGGGCATTGCGCGACGACCGGTACGCGGTGCAGGTTGTCAAGCACGATCATGTTCCACGCGAGACCACCAAGTTTCTGGGGCAGCCGCAAACGGCCTATCCCAAGAAGAACTGGTCGAGTGTGATGTTGTTCAATAACGCCAAATGCCGGGCTCTGACGCCCGCGCTGGTCAGCACGGCGACAGGGTTGCACCTGCATCGCTTCGAGTGGCTGGAAAGCGAAGCGCTGATCGGTACGCTGCCATCTCAGTGGAACCATCTTGTCGCCTACGATCCGCCTAATCCACAGGCGGCTCTGGCCCATTTCACTTTGGGCGGGCCGTACTTCAGCGCTTTCGAACAGTGCGAGTTTGCCGACGAGTGGCGTGCCGAACGCCTGGCAATGCTGCACGCTCAGAATACTCCTGGCGGGAGCCAGGCGGACTGAATGGCCGGCTCTCCCGTCCGGCCCATCTTGAAGGATCGCCGATTGTGCCGAGCCTGATTCAGCGCCTGATGCGGCTATGGTCATCCGAACGTAGTACCGTGTCGGGTACTCTCACGGAAGCGGAGGAATGCATTGGTGCGGGGCGCCTGAACGAAGCGGAAGCCCTCTGCGACACTGCACTTCGGGCTATGCCGCGGGACAGCCGATGGTGGCATCTCAAGGGGGTGGTGCGTCTGCAGCGTGGTGACGCGGCAGGAGCAAATGCCCTGTTTGTGCAAGCGATCGAGCTTGACGCGGAATCTGCAGTGGCGTGGCAGAACCATGGCACGGCTTTGGCCATGTTGCAGCGTTTTCCTGAGGCGATTGCAGCCTTTGAACGTTGCCTGCAACTCGATTCCTCCCGGCTGGATGCGCACCACAACTTGACCGGCGCGCTCCTGGATGCTGGCCGTTCCGCCGATGCCATCAGGGCTTGTCGGCGTTATCTGGCCCAGGAGCCGGGCGGCCAGGCAGATCAACGCGAACGACTCGCTCACCTCGGGGCCGATTTTTACCAGCGCGGCCTCACTTCTTATGAACTGCCTTTGGTCGATTTAGCGGTAGACCTGCTTTCGACCGCGCTGTCTGATAGTCCTGGGGTTGTCCCTGTGGCATGGCGTGTCACCCTGGCGGAAGGGCTGATGCTGCTCAAGCGTTACGACGACGCATGGAAGCTGCTTGCTGATCTTGCCGATGAATTGCCAACTGATCCCAAAGTGCAGGTTGATTTCGCCAACTGCCTCGCTGCACTTGGGCGCACTGGTGAGGCGCGCGAGCGCTATCTTCAGGCGCTGAAGCATGCGCCAGAACATCTGCCTCTTGTATCTTCCTGCGTGGCCGCTTTGGACTATGCCAGCCTGTCGCCCGAGGAAAACCTGCGCCAGCGCCGCTCACTGATGCAGGCCTTCCGCTCAGGAACAGGGAGTTCGGTTCCACAGCATGGGCGTCCGCACGGGCGATTGCGTATTGGCTACGTGTCGCCTGACTTGCGTGAGCACATCGTGACCCTGAACCTTTTCGAACCAGTCATGCGCGCTCACGACAAAGTACGGTTTGAATGGTTTGTCTACGATGCCGCGCCATCACGTGACGCCAAGAATGCCGAACTGCGAACGGTGATGCCAAACTGGCGCGAGATTTCCGGGCTTTCGGCCGAAGAGACAGCCGCTCTCATCAGAAAGGATGAGATTGATGTACTGGTCGATCTGGCGGGCCACACCATCCATAACCGTCTGGACGTTTTTTCCCTGCGACCAGCCCCGGTTCAGGCAAGCTGGCTCGGGTACGCCGGATCGACGGGTTTGCCCGAAATGGATTGGCTCATCTCGGACCCGCACACCTCACCTGTCGAAAGCGACGCCTTCGTGACAGAGCGCGTGTGGCGTTTGCCGGAGACGCGTTTTTGCTACCGCCCTCTGGATGGCGCGCCGGAACCGCGCATGCCAGTCGACAACCGGTCCATCGTCTTCGGCTGCTTCAACAACCAGGTCAAGCTGAATGCAGCAGTGCTGTCGACCTGGGCAAGGATCCTCGAACGCGTGCCGGAAGCCGTGCTGTGGATCAAGAATGGCGCGCTGGGCTACCAACGAGCGCGTACTGCATTTGCGCAGGATCTTGCGAAGGCCGGGATTGATGTTGCCAGAGTGCGCATGGAGGGCTGGGAAGCTTCGGGCGCGATTCTCGAACTCTATTCGCGCATGCACATTGCGCTCGACCCGTTTCCGTTTTGCGGTGGGCTGACTTCATTCGACGCGCTGTGGATGGGGGTGCCGGTCGTCACGTTGGAGCAGTCGCTGATCGCCGGGCGACAGACCAGGGCGATGCTCAGCAGCATCGGGCATGAGGAACTGGTAGCCCCGGATCGGGAAAAATACGTTGAACTGGCAGTCGCTCTCGCACGAGATCTATCGGCGGTTTCCGCTTACAGGCGAGGATTGCGTCCTGCATTCGCTGAATCGGTGCTGACCAAGTTTGCATCCTTGGCAGCCCATCTTGAGCAAGCCTACCGCTCGATGGCGGCACCACAGGGAAGTTGATGGGGGCGATCGTGACTCTTCCTTTTGCGTACTTCCGTCAACCACGTCTGTAGCAGTAAAGGACCATCGCGTCAGGCGCCAAAGGGTTGTGCAGACGAAAGCCTAGCTTGTAATCGATGCCAGTTGAGGCGACGAAGTCAGTAATGGTCACCAAGTCTTCGGGCTTGTGATAAATCGAAAGGGCCATTTGCGGACGATTTTGATGAATCGTCTGCTTTGCGCCATTCAATGCTTCTAGCTCGGCCCCCTCAATTTCCAGTTTGATGAAGGTGGCCTTTGCGTCCGTCGCTTCGTCAATCGTGATGACCGGTACTTCAATGGCGACAGACTTTTCTGTTTCGCGGTCATACAGGTGTTCCAGGATCTTCGAATCAATCATGTGAGCGGACTGGGTATTGACCGGAGGAGCATCGCCGAAAGAGTCAATTGTCTGGGTTGGATTGAACAGTAGTGTCGTCCTCGAATCCCAAAGACCCTCTTTATGTATGGAGATACGCGGTGCCAGGGGCATCAGGTATTCCGCTTGAAGTCCACTTAGTCTGCTTGATACCGCACGTCTGTTTTCTGCCAAAGGCTCGAATGCATGAATGTGCCTGAACTGGCCACCGACGGTACGCAAAAACTGTTCGATCGTGTAACCCGTGAATGCGCCACCGTCTACATACACTTCGTTGTCGGAGAATCGAAAAAACTGACGATTACATGAATAGGAATTCCATCCAAATCTGGAAAAATGATGGCCTACCGCGCAAAAAGTGAGATAAAAGGGATTCAAAGTGAGCCGGTACATCAATACGCAGAGCCAAGAAATCCTTGAAAAGCTATCGCCCAGGTTTCCGCATACCTGCAGCAGCTTTTCTGCTTGCAGCACTGTGCTTTCGAAAAACTCGTAGCCATACCAAAAGAATCTTCCGGTCTCGCCCTTCGTATCTACTTTGTTTAGCCTTATGAGCTGCAAGAACTCTAGTGGCCCCAAATGGCGAATGTCGAACTGGAGGCACAACTTCATGAAGTGCTCATAACCTTTCGTGCCAGGTACAAGCACGCACGACACAATGGAGGTATCGCCCGACACGCGCTCTATCCATTTGTCGGTGGTTATCACAGGTATGCCAAAGAGCGTGGATTGCTTCGCGCTCAGATAGTCATCAACAATGGCGACGACATCGGCAACCTTTGCGAGCACGCGAATTTCGGAGCGGCTGATCGAACCACAAACCATGAATTTTCTGCTTTGGAGCAGGCTGCCCCCATCCTCTCGCGCCCAAGCCGGCAGCAAATTGTTTCGGTCGCTGGTCAGAAGCGCCACGCGCTCCAAAAAACTGGCACGAAGAGTGGTCTCATCCACATAAGGATAAAAAGAATTCATTGCAGGGCGCCTTAGAAAAAGGGTGGAACGTGTACGGCAGTTGCGATGGGACGGATTTCCTTGCGCTTCACTTTGAGGCAGGGCGACTGATCGCGCCCCTCTGATCTGGCGCCGGGGAAATCAACTATGTCGCGAAAGAGCTCCGTTTGTACCTTGTGGTTCAACTGCCATAGACAAAGATCGGTTCATCATAGCGCGGATCGAACACTGTTTTGGATGCGACGTTGGTCCGGTACGTACCCGGAATCGCGACCTCGCAATTTTTTCCGACCGTCACGTTGGCTGCGACGTGGACGCCGGAACGGAGCGTGCAATGGGCGCCGATCGTAGCCTTCGCGCCGATGACGATGCTGTCATCCAGCCAGCAAGATGGCTTGATGTGCGCACCATAACCGATTGTGCATCCGGAGCCAATTACACAGTTGTAATCAATTTTCACGGCTGCACCGATCAGCGTGCCATCACCGATGAACGCATTGACCCCGATTCTTGTCTCCGCGCCAATCGCCGATCGGGGGCTGACATACGCTTCCAAACGAAAACCCCGGCTCATTGCCTCCTGCATCAGCTCCATTCGCTTGAAATTGCCGAATCGTTCGTCAAATGCGACGAATACGCCATCCTGCGCCGGGTCCAAATCAAGGAACACGCTGTAGTCGAATGCGTAGTCCTGCCCCTGCGGGATCGCATGGCGGTGGACCGACTCCTCGGGTCGTGCCGTCTTCCAGGCGTAGTAGGCGATGTCAAGGTAGTCACCGCCGCCAATAACCCATCTAGACCGCATGGTCGGCCTCCAGCAAATGGCAGTACCACCGCTCCACGAGCTTGTTCATCGCTTCGTACGCACCCTGGCGCGGCGTCGGTGATGCGTGGTGAAGCCCACGTTGTACCATCTCCATAACTTCAATATCCTCGCCAACCACCAGTTTGCTGCCATGCATCTGCGCCAGCAGAACACTGCTGGAGTAGGCATAGGGCTGCTTCTTCCTTGCGGTCAGCCAGTAAATCTCCACGTCCGTTTGCTCAGGTGATACCGGGATATGGTGCTCCAGGGTGAATGAAAAGCCACCGTTTCCCGTAGCGATATGCAAGTTCGGATAGGCTAGCCAGTTAAAGTAAGCGTCCTGGTTGCCCCAGCGCTCTACCAGGGCATGCCAGGAAAAATGCGGCATGTCGGTAATCGGTGCTTCTGCGCCTCCATAGCTGAAACGCCGTAACTGTGCTCGCAGGTCCTGCTGAGCAATCTTCGAGTCGAGCGGCAGTGTCGCTTCGTCATTCAGCGCCGTGTCAACCCCTGCCGTAAACGTGACGTACTTGGCCAGGCTTTGTGGGTGGACAAAGCGCGGATGGTTTGCATCCCGCAAGTTCTCGTAAGCGAGCTTCCAATTAAACTTCCCGTGCCATGTCGTGACCATGACTTCGGAATCATAGGCATTTGAACTGGACTCCAGTAAAGCCAGGAACGCTGAGTCAAACTGTTCCTCAAGCGGGAGCGGGGATGCGTCCAGGTTGATGAACAGCACATTACCGACCGCACGCAGCGAGAACTGACGCAATCGCAGGCAGGCACGTTCCGCTTTGTCAAACTGGTAAATTTCCCTCTCGAAAGGAATGTTCGCCACGCTACCATTCTCGTCGTAACCCCATCCGTGATAACGGCAGAGCAGGGGGCGCTTGCCTACCGGCTCCCATTGCAGTTTGGCGCTGCGGTGCAGACAGACGTTTTCAAATGCCCGCAGTTGGCCATGAAAATTCTGAATGACCACGGGAATGCCTGCGATGTCCCGCGTGATGAAAGAGTTGTGCTCCGGCAACATCTGTCTCAGCCCGGCAAACAACCACAGCTTGCGGAAAAGTCTTTCGCGTTCCTTTTCGAAAATTTCCTGGGAAAGGTAGTACGCCGGTGCCATACGCGAAAGCATGACGGACGCCTTCTACAGAGTTACCACTGCAGCCGCTTGGCCGGGTTGCCGAAAACGGTGACACCGGCGGGCACATTGCCGATCACCACGCTGCCGGCGCCAATCACCGCCCCGTCTCCAATTTTGACGTCGGGAAGAATGCATGCGTGCGGATTGATGGTCACGTTGGCACCGATCTTCGTACGCCCGCCGATGAAGGAAAAGCAGCTGATTTGGGAGTAGTCACCCACCTCGATATCGTGGCCCAGGATGCTCAATGAATGAATATTGACGAAGCTTCCGATGCGGCAATCCGGGCCAATCTGAACCCGGCGCTCCATGAAAATGCCTTGTCCGAGGGTTACGCGCTTGCCAAAATACGCCTCGGTCAGAATGTTCATGAAGTAGGCGCCTTTCGACAACAGCGGCGCCGCGTAGTGTGCCCGATCCCTGGGAGAGCCAAGTGCGCAGACAAACTCGTCTCCTGGCTTGGGTTCGTATGTAAACGGATCTCCGACAATGGGAATATCCGTCTGGTATCCATCGAGCACGTTTTTGCGTTCGTCCAGAAATCCGGCAATGCGCCAGTCCTTGTTGCAGGCGATGTCGTCCTGCATCTGCCCCGCGACAACCCTTCCGTATCCGCCGGCACCAACGATCAAAACGTTTGTCATGTGAGCTACCCCACTCAAGCTCGTCTGCTCAGCCAACCCCACCATCCATGAGGATGGTGGTCCCGGTGACCCACCTGCTCGCATCAGACAACAAATACACGGCGGCGTTCGCCACGTCTTCGGCGGTGCCCAGCCCGAGAGGGTGGCGGGCTTTCTGGGCTTCCAGGTGGTCACGATCCCAAAGCGGCGTTTCGACTGCAGAGGGTGAGATGCAGTTTGCGCGAACACGACGCTTGGCCTGCTCAAGCGCCAGACAGCGAACCAAACCATGCAAGGCCGCTTTCATTGCAGAATAGGGGCCGACTCCCGGCGTGCCGATATGTGCTGCCGTGGAAGAAAGAAATACGATCGACCCGCCCTCGGCGACCGCGTTCTTGTAGAGCAACCTTTGGGTCAAAAGCACGGGTGCAAGGTAGTTGGTGGAATAAATGTCGTTCAGCAACTTTTCGCTCACCAGCTTGATCGGGCTCAATCGTTGCAGGCCGACGCTATGAACGATGCCGTTGACGGTTCCGGCCACATCACACAGAGCATGGATGGAAGCAGTTTGGGTCAAATCCGCAACCTTCTGTAGATGTCCAGTGCCTTCAAGTTGACCGAATGTTTCGGTGAGCCTCGTCTCGTCCCGGCCCGAAATGATGACGCGGGCTCCCATCTTGGAACATGTGATGGCGATCTGCCGCCCAATGCCTGATGACGCACCAGTGATCAGGATGGATTTGTCCTTCAACTCGAACGGATTACGCTTTGACATGAGGGGGCTAAATGCTCAATTGGACGGTCATGCCACCGTCAATGATGAAGTAGGTGCGCGTGATCCAACGGCTGGCATCAGACAGGTAAAAGACTGCCGCGTTGGCGACGTCTTCCGGCTCGCCCAAGCCAAGCGGCGCATAGTTGATCAGGTCATCCAGACTGGCGCCTGCGCTGCCGAGCTGTTCAAGCATAGGCGTACGGATGTATCCGGGGGCTATGCAGTTGGCGCGAATTCGTTGCTTGACAACCTCCCGAGCCAGGGAGCGCATCGCCCCGAGCAAGGCGGCTTTCCCGGCGGCGTATACCGAAGTTGCAACGGGTCCGATGTGGGAACCGACGGAGCTGATGAACAGGATGGACCCGCCGTCCGCAATGCGCTTCTTCGCCATGGATTTTTGTCAGTCGTGGCATTTCAATTGACTTTCCAATTTTATTTGCAGTGGAGATGGCTTCAGCAAAGACTGTTGCGAATTCC
>CAYUEG010000063.1:0-20729 GCA_964443245.1 uncultured Burkholderiales bacterium
AATGACCGATGGCCCGAAAAACGGGCCCCTTTTTTCACTCCCACCTCACTCCCACTTCTCCGACGCGCCCCATGAGCAAACGCAGTGTGATCCTCGCCGCCACCGTTGTCGCCATTGGCGTAGGTGGTGGTTTTCTCTACAAGCAGCAAACGGCGAGCACGGCGAATGCACCTGCGGCGAAAGGTGGTGCGGCCGAAGGGACGTCGGGGGGGGCGGCGGGCAAGGGTGCGCCCGAGAAAGGGGCGCCCGGCAAGGGCGGGCCCGGCGGCGCGGCGGCGCGGCCGGTGCCGGTGCAGATTGCCACAGTGGAGCAGAAGGATGTGCCACTCAAGCTCAACCTGGTGGGGCGCACCGAAGCGTTCTCTTCCGTGACGCTGCGCTCGCGCGTGGACGGCCTCATCACCCAGGTGCACTACAAGGCCGGGCAGCAGATTCGCAAGGGCCAGCCGATGGTGTCGCTCGACGACCGGGCGCAGAAGGCGCAAGTGGACCAGGCCACGGCGAATCTGGCGCGTGATCGCGCCCAGCTGGAAAAGGCCAAGGGCGACCTCGCGCGTCAATCCGACCTGCTGGCCAAGGGCTTCATTTCGCCCGCCACGCTGGAAACCTTCAGGGCAACGGTGCAAACCCTGGAAGCCACGGTCAATGCCGATCTGGCCGCGCTCGATCTGGCCAAAGTCAATCTTTCCTACACCACGATTGCTTCGCCGATGAACGGGGTGGCCGGCGCGGTGCTGGCCTTTCCCGGCGGGAGCGTCAAGGCCAATGACACCGCGCTGGTCGTGTTGAACCAGATCAGCCCCCTGTATGTCACCTTCTCGGTACCCGAATCACGCCTGCAGGAAATCGGCCGGGATCGCATGAGCAGGAAGATGCGCGTCGAAGCCAGCCTGCCCGGTGCGGCGGGCGCAGCCAAGCCCATCGTGGGTGAGCTTGCCTTCATCGATAACGCCGTCGATGCCTCTACCGGCACCATCCAGATGAAGGCGCAGTTCGCCAACCAGGATGCTGCCCTCACGCCCGGCCAGTTCGTCGAAGTCTCGATGAACATCCGCGACATTCAGGGCGCCCTGCTGATGCCATCCGAAGCGCTGCAGGCCGGCCCGAACGGCAATTTTGTCTACGTGGCCAAGCCTGATCAGTCGGTCGAGATCCGTCCGGTACAAACCCTGCCCGGCGGCAAACAATTGCTGATCGTCGAGAAAGGCCTGTCTGCCGGCGAAAAGGTCGTCACAGATGGCCACTTGCGCCTGACACCCAACTCCAAGTGGGAAGTACGTGCGCCCGCAGCCGGTGGCAAGGGCGGCGACAAGGGGGGCAAGGGGGGGGATAAAGGCGGTGACAAGGGCGCCGCCGGCAAAGGGGGGGCGGACAAAGCCGGCGCTGCGCCTGACGCTGCCAAAGGCCCGCCCAAAGACGCACCACCCGCCAACGCGCCAACCCCGGCGCCTGCAGCAAAAGGATAAGCCATGAACTTGCCTGAACTGTGTATCCGCCGCCCCGTCATGACCACGCTGCTGATGGCAGCGTTCATCGTGTTCGGCACCCTGGCGTACTTCAAGCTGCCGGTGTCGGAATTGCCCAGCGTCGAGTTCCCGACCATCCAGGTCACCGCGACATTGCCGGGCGCGTCCCCGGAAACCATGGCGGCGGCCGTGGCCACCCCCTTGCAGGCACAGTTCTCCACCATCGCCGGTCTGGACGCAATGAATTCGGTCAGCGCCACCGGGCAGACCTCGATCACCCTGTCCTTCGCGCTTGACCGCGACATTGACGCCGCCGCACAGGACGTGCAATCCGCGCTGGCGGTGGCGGCGCGGCGCCTGCCGCCGGAAATGACGATTCCGCCCTCGTTCCGCAAGATCAACCCGGCCGATTCGCCGATTTTCTACATTGCCCTGAGCTCGCCCACCCTGCCGCTCTCGGTCGTCAATGATTTCGCCGAGACGCAACTGGCCCAGCGCCTCTCGACCATTTCGGGCGTGGCCCTGGTCAACGTGTTCGGTTCGCAAAAATATGCCGTGCGCGTGCAGGTCGACCCGAACAAGCTGGCCGCCATGGGGATCGGCCTGGACGAGGTGCAGCAGGCCATCGCGCAGGGCAACGTCAACAAGCCGACCGGCATCATGGAAGGCGCGCGCCAATCCCTCGCTGTGCGCTCGAACGGCCAGCTGGAAAACGCTGCCGCTTACCGCGGTGTCAACGTGGTGTACCGGAATGGCGCGCCGGTCAAGCTCGAACAGGTGGCCAACCTGGTCGATTCGGTGGAAAACGTGCGCGTCGCCAACTGGTTCAAAGGCAAGCGGGCCATCGTGCTGGCGATCCAGCGCCAGCCCGGCACCAACACCATCGAGACCGTCAACTCCATCCGCAAGGTGCTGCCGCAGTTTCAGGCCAAGCTGCCCGCCTCGCTCGAAATGGAAGTGTTCTATGACCGCACCCAGTCGATCCGTGCCTCGATCTTCGAAGTCCAGTTCACGCTGGTACTGGCGGCCTTCCTCGTGGTACTGGTGATCTTCCTGTTCCTGCGCAACCTCTCGGCCACGCTGATCCCGGCCGTCGCATTGCCGATCTCGGTGATCGGCACCTTCGCCCTGATGTACGCGCTCGGCTACAGCCTGGACAACCTGTCACTGCTGGCATTGACGCTCGCGGTCGGATTCGTGGTCGACGATGCCATCGTGATGCTGGAGAACATCGTGCGCCACATTGAAGACGGCATGGCACCGATGGAAGCCGCCTTCAAGGGCTCGAAGGAAATCGGCTTCACCATCATCTCGATGACGCTCTCCCTGATTGCCGTGTTCATCCCGGTGATGTTCATGAGCGGCATCGTCGGGCGTCTGCTGCACGAATTCGCCGTCACCATCTGCGCCGCCATCGTGGTGTCCGGCCTGGTTTCGCTGACCCTGACGCCGATGCTGTGCAGCCGCTTCGTGCGCTCCCACCACGGCGAGAAGCATGGCGCCCTGTTCAACCTGTTCGAGCGCGGCTACGATCTGCTGTTGGGGGCCTACGATGCTTCACTCAAATGGGCGCTTTCGCACCAGCGTTTCATCCTGATGGTGTTTGTGGCCACCTTCGGGCTCACCGCATGGCTGTACTCGCTGGTGCCAAAGGAATTCCTGCCCGCAGGCGATACCGGGCAGATCATCGCCTTTACCGAAGGCGGCCAGGATTCGTCGTTTGCCGCCATGGCGGCCCGCCAGATCCAGGTGGCCGAAATCGCCGCACAGGATCCGGATGTCTGGGCAGTCAATTCATCCGTCGGAGCCGGCGGGCCACGGGCCACCTCGAACAGCGGCACCCTGTTCATCCGCTTGAAGCCGCAGAGCGAGCGCAAAGCCAAGCCGGCCGAGATCATCGCGCGCCTGCGCGGCAAGCTGGCGGCGGTGCCGGGGATTCGCGTCGCCCTGCAGAACCCGCCGCCGATCCGCATCGGCGGCCAGCTCACCTCCGCGCAGTACCAGTACACCCTGCAAGGCTCGGACCTGGACGAACTGTACGAGTGGTCGAACCGCATGCTGCAGCGTTTTCGCCGCATCGACGGTTTGACCGACGTCACCTCCAACCTCTTCAACAACAGCCCGACCGTCACGCTCGACATTGACCGCGACAAACTGCCGCAGCTGGGCCTGACCGTCAGCCAGGTGCAGGACGCGCTCACCAGCTCCTTCGGCACGCGCCAGGTGTCGACCATCTACGGCGCCACCGCGCAATATCAGGTGATCCTGGAAGTGGCGCCGGAGTTCCAGAGTGACCCCACGGCGCTGTCGAAAATCTACGTGCGTTCCTCGCAAGGCAAGCTGATTCCGCTGGATGCAGTGGCCCGCATCACGCGCAAGAACCAGGTGCTGACGGTCAATCACTCCGGCCAGTTGCCGTCGGTCACCATCTCGTTCAACCTGACCGAAGGCGTGGCCCTGGGCGATGCGGTCGACCGCGTACGCGCCGCCGAGCGTGAAATGGGCCTGCCGGCCACCATCAGCGGCTTCTTCCAGGGGACAGCACAGGCCTTCCAGGATTCGCTCAAGGGCATGGGCGTGCTGCTGCTGGTTGCCGTCCTGGTGATCTACCTGGTGCTGGGCATCCTGTACGAAAGCTTCATCCATCCGCTGACGATTCTTTCCGGCCTGCCTTCGGCCGGCATGGGTGCGCTGGCCACGCTGTACTTCTTCAACATTGACCTCTCGCTGTACGCCTTCGTCGGCGTGATCATGCTGATCGGCATTGTGAAGAAGAACGCGATCATGATGATCGACTTTGCCATCGAAAAGGAACGCAACGAGGGCACGGCCCCGGCCCAGGCGATCTATGAAGCCTGCCTGATCCGCTTCCGCCCGATCATGATGACCACCATGGCCGCCCTGGCCGGCATTGCGCCGATTGCCTACGGATTCGGCGAGGGCGGGGAATCACGAAAGCCGCTCGGCATGGCGGTTCTGGGCGGCCTGGTCCTGTCGCAGTTCCTCACCCTGTACCTGACCCCGGTGATCTACATCTACTTGAACCGCCTGACCACATGGCTCGCCTCGTTCGGCAAGGGGGCGCGCAAGAAAGCGGCACAGAACCTGCCCGCCGCCGCGTCGTGAGGCCAGAACCGTTGGTGGGAGCGGCTCTCCGCGATACTGCGGGGCGCGCTGCCTGAAGCGCCAGAGCCTGCGAGCCGCCCCGCCTTGGCCTCCCCCCTGCTCACCGCTCCGGTGATCCCGAGCGTGCTGCGCCTGGCGTGGCCCGGGGTCGTGCTGGTGCTGTTCCAGTCGGCGGTGAGCATCGCCGACACCCACTATGTGGGCCGCCATGGCACCGCGTCACTCGCCGGGCTGGCGCTGGTGTTTCCCTTCGTGATGATGATGCAGATGATGTCTGCCGGCGCCATTGGCGGCGGTGTGTCATCGGCGATCGCGCGCGCCCTCGGGGCCGGCGATCGTGCCCGTGCCGAAGCACTGCTGGCCCATGCGATGCTGCTGGCGCTCCTCCTGGGCTGCACCTTTGCGCTGGTGATGCTTGCCTTCGATCCGTTGCTGTACCGGTTGCTGGGCGGCAAGGGGCCTGTTCTCGACGCTGCACTGACTTACTCGACCATCCTGTTCGCCGGTTCTCCGGTGGTGTGGATCGCCAACTTCGGCGCCAATGCCCTGCGCGGCCAGGGCGACACGCTCAAACCCTCCATGCTCCTTTCGCTTGCGGCCCTGGTGCACGTGCCGCTGACGGCCTGGCTCACGGTGCGCCACGGCATCGGCGGCGCCGCGTGGGCGTACATCATCGCGTTTGGCTGCGGCGCGGCGCTGATGCTGTGGCAGCTCACGCGGCCCGAGGCATCGCTGCGATTGCGTCTGCGCGGCAGGGTGTGGGAGAAGCGCCTGTTCAACGACATTCTCTCGGTGGGCCTGGTGTCGTCGCTGTCCGCCATCCAGACCGTGGCTGCCGCACTGATTCTCACCGGCGTCGTGGCGCGCTTCGGGCCTGCCGCACTGGCCGGTTATGGCGTCGGCGTGCGCCTGGAACTCCTGCTGGTGCCGCTCACCTTCGCGATCGGCGCCGCGCTGGTGCCGCTCACCGGCACCAACATCGGCGCCGGCCAGCATGAACGCGCCAAACGCATCGCCTGGACCGGGGCTGCACTCGCGGCGGTGATTGCCGGGCTGATCGGCGGCATCGTGGCGATCTTTCCGCACCTCTGGCTGGACCTGTTCTCACGTGACGCCAAGGTACTTGAGGCAGGGGCCGCCTACCTGCGCATCGTCGCGCCCTTCTACGTGTGTGCCGGCCTGGCAGTGGCCTTGTATTTCGCATCCCAGGGCGCACGCCGGGTGGGCTGGCCGGTGCTGGCGGGCACCGCCCGCCTGGTGGTGGCGGCAGGCGGCGGCTGGCTCGCGGCAGAATCCGGCGCAGGACTGGGCACGATCTTCCTCTTCATCTCCGGCGGACTCATCACCTGGGCAGTATGCACGGCGCTGGCAGTCAAGCTGGTGTCCTGGAAGCAGTAAGGGCCGGCATGATGCGGAACCAGTGGTCCCGCCGCGACCTGCGCCTGGGTTCCGGCCTGATCCTCTTCCTTTACATCGCGACCCACCTTGCCAATCACGCGCTCGGCCTGGCCTCGGTGTCACTGGCCGAGCGCGGCCTGGTCCTGGCCATGCGGGTCTGGCACAGCACCCCGGGTACCCTGCTGCTCTACGGTGCCGCCGCGACGCACCTCGCACTGGCTTTTCTGGCGGTCTACCAGCGCCGCACCCTGCGCATGCCGCCGATGGAGTTATTGCGCATCGCGCTCGGCTTCGGCATGCCGCTGCTGCTGATCGGCCATGTGGCAGCCACCCGGCTGATGTTCGAATTGCACGGCCACGTGCCGCAGTACGCGCGCACGGTCTGGAGCCTGTGGGCTTCGGACAGCGAGGGGCGCCAGCTTGCCCTGCTTGCGCCGGGCTGGCTGCACGGCTGCCTGGGCCTGCACTTCGCATTCAACCGGCGCGCCTGGTTCGGCCGCCTCAAGCTGTTCCTGTTCGCCCTGATGATTCTGTTGCCGGTGCTGTCGGGCCTCGGTTTCATTGCCATGGCGCGCGAACTGGCCGTGCGCGCCGCGGACCCGGCCTGGGTGGCGGCACACCTCAGCCTGCCCGATGCCGCCCAGCGAATTGCCATGGCACGGGTACGCGACAGTGTATTGGCCGTCTATCTGGGGCTGATCGCCCTGGTGCTGGCAGCGCGCGAGATGCGGGCGTGGGTCGAACGCACACGCGGCGGGCTGATTGCCATTGCCTACCCCGGCCGTACCGTGCAGGTGCCGCGCGGCTGGAGCGTGCTCGAAGCCAGCCGCAGCCACCACATCGCCCACCAGTCGATGTGCGGCGGACGGGCGCGGTGCTCGACCTGCAGGGTGCGCGTGACGGCAGGCGAGGACCATTGCCCGCCACCGGAACGTGACGAGCTGCACACGCTCGAACGCACCGGCGCCCAGCCGGACGTGCGCCTGGCCTGCCAGTTACGTCCCACCGGCAACGTGACCGTGATACCGATGCTTGCGCCTGGCGCGGCGGCAGTGAACGATGCAGCGCACCCGGTCGAACGCGAGGTGGTGGTCATGCTGGCCGACTGGCGCGGTTGCGAAACCGCGCTGGAAAGACTCCTGCCGCAGGATCGGCTGTACCTGCTCGGCCTGTTCAGTGAAGCGGCAGGCGCGGTGATCACGCGTTGCGGCGGACTGGTCAATCCACAGTGCGGAAATTCCATCCTCGCCATCTTCGGGCGCGAGGGCGGAATCGAAGCGGCGCAACACGCTGCCCTGACGGCCGCGCGCGAGATCGAGGCGCGCATCGCCCATCTGAACCAGCGTCTGGCGCGCGAGTTCCAGACTTCGATCGACCTTGGCGTGGTGGTGCACACCGGGCATGCGGTGATCGGTGAGGTCGGCCACGGCAACGCCCGCGCGGTGGTCGCGGTCGGCGAAGCCGTGGAAGTTGCGCAGCGCATGCGCGCTGCCGCCCAGGGTTGACGCCAGGCCACCCGCAAAGCGTGCTTCACGCGCCGAACAGGCGGACAAAGTGCGCGCGCAGCCACCGGTTCGCCGGGTCGCGGTGGTAGCGACGGTGCCAGTACTGGTTCACCTGGAAAGCGGGAATCTTCAGCGGGTGGGGCAGCAACCGTAATGGCAGCATGCGCGCAAATACCTCGCCGAGACGTTGCGGCACGGTGACCAGCAGGTCGGTTTGCGCAATCACGGTAGGCACCGCGAGGAAATGCGGCAGCTTGAGCACCACGTCGGGCGCAAGACCGGCCCGCTCAAACATGGTTTCGACGATGCCGTGGCCGGTGCCCCGCGCCTTCACCACGGCGTGGCGCGCGGCCAGGAAGCCCTTCAGGCTGAGGGAGTCGCCGATCGTCGGGTGGCCGGCCCGCACCATGCAGACATATTTCTGCTCGAACAGGCGCTGCTGATAGAAGCCGGTCTTGAGGTCGGGCAGGAAACCCACCGCCAGGTCGACCGAGCCTGACTCCATGGCCAGGCGCGTTTCGGACACCGAAAGCGTGGTCGTCTCGATGCGGATCCGGGGCGCCTGCGCCTGCAGGCATCCCAGCAATTCCGGCAGGAAGGCAATCTCGCCGATATCCGACATGACCAGCGTGAAGGTCCGCTCGCTGGATGTCGGGTCGAAGGCCCCGCCCGGGTCCAGCCCTTCACGCCAGGCCGTCAGCGCCTGCGCCGCAGCACCGGCGACCTGCGCCCCGATCGGGGTGGCCACCATGCCCTGCGGCGTACGGGTGAACAGTTCATCGCCGAAATGGTCGCGCAAACGGCGCAGGGCATTGGAAACGGCAGGCTGGCTGATCCCCAGCGCTTCGGCCGCCGTGGAAGCCTTGCCGTGCACGTGCAGGGCCTCCAGGACCCGCAGCAGGTTCAGATCGAGCGTCATCAAGTTCATGAATTCAATATATCAGCTATTTTTCATGGTGATTGCCTAAGCGGCGGTGCGACGCTACATTGACGTTCCTGCCCAACGGACTGCCCGCCATGAATGCCCCAGACAACGCCTTCGCCGACCCTCGCGGCACGTCGCCCCTGCATTGGACGCCGGGACGCGACTCGCGCGTCCCCTACGTTGTCTATACCGATACCGAGTTGTATCAGCGCGAGCTCGAGCGCCTCTTCTACAGCGGCCACTGGTGCTATGTGGCGCTCGAGGCGGAGATCCCCAACCCGGGCGACTTCAAGCGCAGCACCATCGGTGAGCGCGAGGTCATCGTCACCCGCGCTGCCGATCGCAGCATCCACGTGATCGAGAACCGCTGCGCGCACCGGGGCGTGGTGTTCTGTCAGAAGAAGCATGGCAACGCCAAGGACTTCACCTGCCCTTACCACCAGTGGAACTATGACCTTGCCGGCAACCTCACCGGCCTGCCGTTCCGCCGCGGCGTCAAGGTTCGCAATGCGGAAGGCCAGGTGCAGGTGAACGGCGGCATGCCGGCCGATTTCAAGCTGGAAGACAACGGCCTGACCAAACTGAAGGTGGCCCTGAAGGGTGGCGTGGTGTTTGCGTCGTTTGACCACGACGTGGAAGACATTGACAGCTACCTGGGCAGCATTCGTCCGTGGTTCGAGCGCGAGTTCGGCACCGGCGAACATGGCCGCGGGCTGACCCTGCTGGGCTACTCGCGCCAGCGCATTCCGGGCAACTGGAAGCTGATGCAGGAGAACATCAAGGACCCTTACCACCCTGGCCTGTTGCACACCTGGTTTGTCACCTTCGGTCTGTGGCGCAACGATACGCGCTCGGAACTGTTCACGGATGAACACGGCCGCCACGCTGCCATGGTTGGCTGGAAAAGCGCGGGCGGAAAGGGCGAAGTGACCCAGGGCGTCACCAGCTTCAAGGAAAACATGGCCCTCGCCGACGAACGCGTGCTCGACGTGGTGCCGGAAGCCTGGTGGAAACATCCCTCGGGCGAAGGCGGCATGCCCCCCTCGGCCTGCATGCAGACCATCTTCCCGAACCTGATCGTGCAGCACAACGTCAATTCGATCTCGACGCGGCAGATTGTGCCGCGCGGCCCGCATGCCTTCGATTTCATCTGGACCCATTTCGGCTTTGCCGATGACACGCCGGAACTGGCGCAACGCCGCCTGCGCCAGGCCAACCTGTTTGGCCCGTCCGGGTATGTATCGGCCGATGATGGCGAGGTGATCGAATTGTCACAGGAGGGCTTTCGCCAGAGCAGCGCCAATGCCACCCTGTGCGAACTCGGCGGCACCGGTCAGGGCGGCTCGCCGCACAATGTCACCGAAACCCTGATCCGCAGCATGTATGGCTACTACCGCAAGGTCATGGGGATCTGATGCCGATGTCGATACCCGCCCCAGCCGTGCCGCCCGAAGTCCGCGCAGCGATCGAGGAACTGTATGCCCGCTACGCCGCCTGCGTGGACAGCGGCACGTTCGATGCGTGGCCCGACTTTTTCACCGAGACCTGCCTGTACAAGCTGCAGGCACGCGAGAACTTCGAGCGCGGCCTGCCGCTGGCCCTGCTTTCGTTCGAGAGCCGCGCCATGCTCAAGGACCGCGTATTCGGCATTACCCAGACGCTCTATCACCAGCCCTACTACCAGCGGCACCTCGTCAGCGGCTTCCTGATCAGCAAACGCGACGATGGCAGCTACGCCGTCGAGGCCAACTATGCCGTGTTTCGCACCAAGCAGGGCGCGCTGACGGACGTGCTCAATACCGGCCGCTACGTCGACATCGTGGCCATGGAACAAGGCATGCTGCGCTTCCGCCAGAAGCTGTGCATCTATGACAGCGAACTGGTGCCCAATTCGATCATCTATCCGATCTGAGGTCGCCGATCTGAGTCAGGGTGTGCAGTCCGCGCATGCCCTCCCGCAGAGCACTGACATCGGTTGGGTCACATCGATGCGGTATAGTTTCTCCCCATGAGTTCCACCGAACGCAACCCCGAACTCCGGCAGGACTTGTCCGAAGACCGCATCTACCGCCTCACCGAAGCCGGGCAAACCGCCAAGGCAAAGCCGGAAGGGCGCATCTCGCGCGGCTTTCTGCGCCTCATCAGTTTGCTGGATGGGCGTGCAAGCCTGAAGGAAGTGCAGGCCCAGCTGACCTTCCTGACGCTCGATGATTTGCAGTTGTGGTGCGACGAACTGACGCGCATGCGGCTGATCGAACAGGTCGATGCACGCGATCTGACCGACACGTTCGTTTATTCCGGCGCGGTCGATTTCGAACGCAGCCCGGAGTTTTCGACCGCTGTCGACCAGATCTGCTCGGCGCTGGAGCGCACGCCGATGATGCCCGAGGTGCTCCCGGATTTCAAAGTGCCGTTCGAGAACGCGCAGACGGCGCGCCTGATCGCCATCGAGGCCCTCAACACTACGCGCAACATCACGCTGAACGGCTTTTTTGCCTACCCCTCGCGGCGCGCAACCACCAAGTCGAAGCCTTCCGAGTTTCGGGTCCTGATCGTCGAGGACGACCAGTTGCAGGCGCACATGGCCAACCTGATTGTCAGCCGCGAGGGCTACATCACGGCGCAGGCGCGCAGCATCAGCGGTTTTCGCGCCGCATTGCGCGCACAGCTGAAACCGGATCTGGTGCTGCTGGATGTCGAGCTGTCCGACGGCGACGGCTTCGAGGAACTCGAAGTCTTGCGCGCCCACCCGGACTACGCGCGCCTGAACGTGGTAATGCTGACCGGTCGCTCATCCCCCTCCGACATTGCCCACGGCGTGATGCTGGGTGCCAACGGCTATGTCACCAAGCCCTACACCCCGCAGACGCTGCAAAGCGCGATCCGCAAGGCCCTCAATCTGTAATGCCGCGGAAACCGTTGTCCACCAACGGTTTCCGGCGAGTATCCGCTAGCGCACCAGGGCATTGAAGTGCGACATCGCGGCGTAGTCGCCCGATGATTTGGCCGAGAAGTCGCTGGCAGTCCATTTGCTGTTGCCCGATTTGGCCAGATCAAAGCTGTGTTGCGCACCCGGATAGGTCGTCATGGCGAGGTTGCTTGAACCCATCGCACCGGCCCGCTGGACCCGGGTGGTGCAGTAGCCATCATTGAACAGCGCATCGGCAGAACCATGGAGAATGCGCGTCGGCGCGTAGGGCACATAGGTGCTGGTCGCGATGCCGCCGAACGCACTGTACATGCCGCAACCGGGATAGAAGGCAACCGCGGCGCGGAACGGGCCGACCCCGCCCTGTACCAGGCTGGCCGACATGCTTGCCAGGGTCGCGCTGCCACCATTCGACCAGCCCAGCAGCCCGACTTTGGCCGAATTGACATACGGCTGGGCACTGAGGAAGTTGTAGGCCGCATACGCGTCCTTCGGGCGCTCGGATATCTCGATGCCGCTTTCATTGCCGCAAACACCATTGGTCAAGCCGCGCGGGGTAAAGCTGTCCACCAACAGCGCCACATACCCGGCCTGGTTAAGGCGGTCACCCCATTCCTGAAACGTCGATTGCAGGTTGCCGTTGTAGTAGATCCCCGAACAGCCATGCAGCATCACGATGGCCGGGAATGGCCCGTCGCCCGCCGGCTTGAACAACTTGCCCGGCACCGTCAGGCCGGACTGGTTGACGAAGGCGACATTGTCGGCAGCCTGTGCGCTGGCCGCGATCAGGCCAAAGGCGAAAGACGCGAGCATGCGTGAAACGCGATTCATGTTCTGTTTCCTTAGAGAGAGAGGTGGCGATTCGGGTTGAGCCAGGCTTCGCCGATCTCGGCGAAGAGCGCCAGGGCAATCAGAAGGCAGGTTGCGAGCATGGCTTCTCCTCAAGCGGCCTGGGCGAACGCAGGGGCAAGCGCCGTTTCCTCGGCAGCCGCCGAGCGCATGACGCCTGCAATCAACGAGTAGGCGCGGACCCATGCGGCATGCACATCCGGGGTGAACGCCGCACCGAGTCCCTGCTCGAGCGTCGAGAGCAGGGCGTCGCCGACCGTGTCGTAATGGTCATCGCGCACGCCGTAGTTCACGTGCCGGCGTGCCAGGCCCTGCAGCACCGGCACCAGCTTGTCGAGGGCGGTCAGCCCGTTGACTGCAGCGGCCAGCGTTTGCATCAGCATGGCGCCTTGTACCTTCATGTCGCGCCGGAACATCGGCTTGACCGCCGGGTCCAGGGTGAACAGGCGATCATAGAAAATCGCGGCGGCCACATCCGCAATCGGCTTGACCTGCGCAAAAGAGGTTTGTACCAATTCAATGTCTTTCTGGTTCATCGTCGTTCTCCTGTTGGTGGTGGGCATCGAAGCCGGGTTGACGATGAAGCTATTGCGATTGGCGTGCCAACTCAAAAAGTCATTTCATATCAATGTGTTATGTGATTTCACCGTGCCCGTGCAGGCAGTCCCCGTGTCGGGATGGCCCGACACCGAATCCGCCAGACGGCAGCATCCCCTTGATTTGTTGGATGTTTCTGACTGTCGGGATCACCCGACAGCGCTTCAGCGGGGCTTGAAATCAGCCGGGTCGAGGCCCAGCCGTTTAAGCAGCACATAAAACTCGCTGCGATTGCGGCGCGCCTGACGCGCCGCCTCGGTCACGTTGCCGCCGGTTGCGGTGAGCAGGCGCGCCACAAAATCGCGCTCAAACTCGGTCCTGGCGTCGTCCAGCGACTGGGCCCGGGCTGCCGGTTCCTCGAGTGCGCGTGCCACCAGTGCAGCATCGATGGTCTCGCCTGCACTCAGAACCACCAGACGCTCGATGCAGTTGCGCAGCTGCCGCACGTTTCCCGGCCAGGCCGCACGCACCAGAAGGTCCATGGCCTCGGCCGTGATCGTGCGCACCGGCTTGCCGTGGTGGGCCGCCAACTCCGACAGAAAGCTGCGGCCAAGGTCGGCTATGTCCTCACGCCGCGCGTCCAGAGCAGGCAGGGCCAGCGCCACCACATTCAGGCGATAGAACAAGTCTTCACGAAACGTTTTCTCTGCCACGGCGGCCCGCAAGTCCCGGTGGGTGGCGGCGAGCACGCGCACATCCACCTTGACGGCGCGGGTGCCGCCTACCGGGCGGACTTCGCGCTCCTGCAGCACGCGCAACAGCTTGGCCTGCAAGGGCAGCGGCATGTCGCCGATTTCATCCAGAAAGAGAGTACCGCCGCCCGCGCTGGCCACCAGGCCAGTGTGGTCACGCTGGGCGCCGGTAAACGCGCCTTTCACGTAGCCAAACAGCTCCGACTCAAGCAAGGCTTCGGGAAAGGCCGCGCAGTTGACGGCGACAAACTCGCCGCCCGCGCGCGGGCTGTGGCGGTGCACCGCACGGGCCAGCACTTCCTTGCCGCTGCCGCTGGGACCGGTGATCAGCACGCTGGCATTCGATGCCGCCACCGTCCGTGCGGTGGCCAGCAAGGCCTGCATGCCCGGATTGCGGCTGGAGAGGTCGCCAAATCCGGTCTGCGGGCCCGTTGCAGCGCCCCCCGCTGTGAGCGCCCGACGCACTTCATCCAGCAGCGTCTGGGCTTCAAAGGGTTTGGGCAGGTACCCGAACACGCCCTTGCGCGTCGAAGCAACGGCGTGCGGGATTGATCCATGGGCGGTCAGAATGATCACCGGCAGACCCGGATAGCGCCGCTCAAGGGATTCGTACAGCGCCACCCCATCCATGCCGGCCATTTGCAGATCGGTGACCACCAGGTCGGGCCGCTGCGCCAACGCCTTGGAAACCGCCTCCTCCCCACTGGCTGCCGCCATCACCTGCATGCCTTCAATTTCGAGGCGCATGCGCAACAGCTCGAGCAGCGTCGGGTCGTCGTCGACAATCAGGATACGCGGGCTGCTCATGCGGTGCCCGCCGCGCCAATCGCCGCCCGAATGGCCGCCAGCAGCTCTGCAGCCTGGAAGGGTTTGGTGAAGAAGCGCGCCGCGCCGCTGGCCAGGGCCAGCGCCTTTTCCCCTTCACCGGCACTGGCGGTCAGAAAGATGAACGGGATGCCGGCCAGCCGCGCATCCTCCCGCAATGCCTTCAGGAGGCCATAGCCATCCAGGCGCGGCATGACCAGGTCACACAGGATCAGGTCCGGCGGCAGCGCACGCGCCTGCACCAGCCCATCTTCTCCGCTCCCCGCCTCTGCCACCTGAAACCCTTCAAAGGTGAGCAACTGCGCAAGATTGTTGCGAATGGCCGGTTCGTCATCAATCACCAGAATCCGCTTCACGCCGGTGCTCCCTCTGCGGCAGCAGGTATGACCACGGAGAAGGTGGAGCCGGTGCCCGGCTCACTTTCCAGATCGATTCGTCCGCCCAGTAGCTGCACGCTGCTGGCAACGATCGCCAGGCCCAATCCGGTACCGCCGATATTGCCAACGTTGCTGCCCCGGTGAAACGCGCTGAACAGGCGATCCCTGTCTTGCGGTGCAATGCCGATACCACGATCGGTCACGGCCAGACGGATGGCATCGGTCGCAAAGGCGAGCGTAACGTTAACCGGAGTGCCCGGGTCCGAGTACTTGATCGCGTTTTCCAGCAGATTCAGCAGCACGTGCTCCAGCACGCGCCGGTCACCCATGCGGGGCTCCGGGCGGCCTTCCACCGCAAAATCGAGCCGATGGCGCGCGCCGGGCCCACGCCTGAACTGATCGACCACGCCTTCACACCACTGGCGCCAATCGAGCAACTCCAGATTCAACACGCTGCGGCCCGCATCCGCGCGCCCGAGCGTCAGCACCTGCTCGAGAACGCCCGCCATGCGGTTCACGCCATCCTTGACGGTCTCGAACAGGCGGCCACGTTGCTCCGGTGGCATCCGCTCGCCGTAATCGCGCAGCAATTCCGCCGATGACAGGATGATCGCCAGCGGGGTACGAAACTCGTGTGATGCCATCGAGATGAAGCGGTTCTTCAACTCGCTCAGTTCGCGCTCCTTGGCAAGGGCGCGCCGGGTGTCCTCTTCGGCCTGCTTGCGTACCGAAATGTCCGTGACGGACCAGATCGACCCCTTGGCCAGATCGGTCGGCTCCAGTGCGCGGCCTGAAAAAATCACCCACAGGAGCCGGCCGTCCGCATGCTTCAGTTGCAACTCGGTATCGAAGAACTCACCGCGCGCCAACACCGGCACGGCCTGTTTGACGAAGGCCGACCACTGCTCGGCGCTGGCATGGACCTCGCGCGGATGCATGCCGGTCAGGGTGCCTCGCGCGTGCCCCAGCAATCGGGTTTCGAAAAAGCTGTTCATCCAGACAATCTGCCCATCGCGATACAACAAAATCCCGACGGCCGCCGTTTCCAAAATGGCCACGCGCTCTTCCAGCGCTTCCCGGAGCTGGCGTTCCAGTTCCTTGCGCGGGCTGATATCTTCAATGACCCATACCGTGCCGCGCTGCAAGTCGTGCGGGTCGACCGCCTTGCCGACGGTGTTGGCCCAGAACAGATCCCCGTTGCTGCGCCGCATGCGCATCTCGGCCTGGTAGACGCCACCAGCCAGCATCACCGGGCCGGCCGTGCGGTTTACGCGTTCATAGTCAGCGGGGGTCGGATAACCGAGCGCCGTCGATTGGCCAACCAGATCGGCGGCACTTGCGTAACCGAACATGTCGACGGCAACGCGATTGAGCCAGCGAACCTTGTTGGTGGGATCAAGAAACAGGATCCCGACCAGGGAGTTCTCGAGGATGACCTCCCGTTCGGCCAGGGACTGCTTCAAACTTGCCTCAAGCGCCTTGCGTGCCGACACATCCCGCACGATGGCACCGAATACCGGATCGCTCCCGGGTACCGACCAGATCGACAGCTCAATCGGGAACTCGCTGCCGTCGCGCCGCAGGGCAGCCAACTCCAGGCTCTTGCCCAACACCCGGCTCTGCCCGGTTTCGCGGTAGCGCTGCATGCCCGCCCGATGCGCTTGCCGGTGCCTGACCGGCACGATCATTTCAGCGAGGTCTTGTCCGATCGCCTCACGGGCTGACCAGCCGAACAGGTCTGCCGCCCGACCGCCCCATAGCTGTACCTTGCCGGCACTGTCCATGACCAGGACTGCGTCGTCGACCCCCTCCAGCAAGCGGCTCAGGGCTGACGCATGCTTGACCAGCCGACGCATGTCCGGGCGAAACTGGCTCTGTGCCTGGTCAGGTGGGGCTTCCGCGTTCACAGATTGACGTCGATTGCGCCCCGATCGAGGCCGTCTGCAGATTATACGGGCCGGGTTTTCCGGCACGAAGGCATGCTAGTGTGAGGACTCTGCACATGAAACCGAACGGTGCCGTGATCACCTCCGCATCCGCACTGCTGCTTGTCCTGCTGGCGTTCAGCGGGGACGCGCGCGCCCAGCCCGCCGAGATGGTGGAAGTGCCTGCCGGTGTGTTCATCATGGGCCGCGATGACGGGCCGGCGGATGAGCAACCGGCCCATCGGCTCCGGCTCGGGCCCTTCCTGATTGACCGGCTGCCGGTGACGCATGCGGATTTTGCGGCCTTTCTGGAAGCGCGCGGGCTCACCGGCACCCAGGGCGCGCATCCTTATCGGCGCTTCGACCATGACGATGCCGACGCGCGCATTCGCCGTGTCGACGGCCGCTGGCGAGCCGACGCCGGGCTGGAACGGCACCCCGTCAACGAGGTGACGTGGACCGGCGCGCGCGACTATTGCGCCTGGCGCGGCAAACGGCTGCCGACCGAAGCCGAGTGGGAACGCGCCGCGCGCGGCGACGACGGGCGGCGGTACCCCTGGGGCAATGACCTGCCAACCCCATCACATGCCCATTTCGCCGCCGGCTGGACCGATACCCGACCCGTTGACGCCCATCCTGCCGGCGCCAGCCCGTACGGGTTGCTGGACATGGCGGGCAACAACTGGGAATGGGTATCAAGCCTGTACCGTGCCTATCCTTACCGCGCGGACGACGGCCGCGAAGACCTCACCGCACCCGGTGTACGTGGCACCCGCGGCGGGGGTCACGATTCGCCGGCAACCGAACTGACGACCACGCAGCGCGGACGCACCCTCTCGCGCGCTCCGCAGGCCGGGCACCACAACATCGGCTTTCGCTGCGCCCGTTAGGAATGCCGTGGCGGTCAGGGCAGCTGGGCAATCACCTCGATCTCGAGCAGCAGATCCGGTGTCACCAGGGATGTCACGCCAATCATGGTGCTGGCCGGATACGGGCCGGCACCCAGATGCTTCATGCGCACCGCGCGAATCGCGGCAGCCTTGTCAGGCGTCAGGTCAACCACATAGGTCACCACCTTGAAGACATCCTTGAAACTCGCACCGGCGGCCGCCAGCGCATGCGAGAGATTGCTGTAAACCTGCTCGGCCTGTGCGGCAAGATCGCCCTTGCCGACGATTTGCCCGGCAGGATTGAAAGCGACTTGCCCGGCAACGTGGATCTGCCGGCCAGCCGGAACCACCGCAACATGCGAATAGCCGGTGGGTTTGGACAAGGTGTCAGGATTGTGGGTGGTGTAGCTCATGTTGACTCCTGTTAGGATGTGAAGGATTCCAGTGTTGCGCGCGACATGTTCCACTATTTGCGGCACTCGGGACAGTACACCGAACGCGGAAAATCAGCAGCCCATGAATTTGTCTTCCCTCCTCGGCATTGATCTGCCAATCATTCAGGCGCCCATGGCCGGCGCGCAGGGAAGCGCCCTGGCCGTTGCGGTATCGAACGCCGGAGGCCTCGGTTCCCTGCCGTGCGCAATGCTCACGCCCGATGGCATGCGTGCCGAACTCGAAAAGATCGCCGCCGGCACCAGCAGGCCGTACAACGTCAATTTTTTCTGTCACACCCCTCCCGTCCCGGATGCAGGTCGCGAAGCCGCATGGCGCGCCGCGCTCACGCCGTATTACCGCGAGTTCGGCATCGACGCGTCCAGCATCCCGGCCGGGCCCGGGCGTGCGCCCTTCAGCAGCGAGGCCGCAGATGTGTTGGCACCGTTTCGGCCCGCCGTGGTCAGTTTCCACTTCGGCCTGCCCTCGCCTGAACTGCTGGCCCGCGTGAAAAGCTGGGGGGCCAGGGTGCTCTCCTCCGCCACCACCGTGGCAGAGGCACTCTGGCTGGAAGCCCATGGCGCCGATGCCATCATTGCGCAGGGCCTCGAAGCCGGCGGGCACCGGGGCATCTTCCTTTCCGATGACCTGACGACGCAGGTCGGTACCATGGCACTGCTGCCGCAGATCGTTCGCGCCGTCCGTGTACCGGTCATCGCCGCGGGCGGCATTGCGGACGCGGCTGGCGTGCGTGCCGCGCTCGCCCTGGGGGCGGTGGCCGCGCAAGTGGGCACTGCCTATCTGCTGACGCCGGAGGCAACCACCGGCGCGGTGCATCGCGCTGCATTGCAGGGGTTTGCAGACCACCCTGCGGCCCACCATACGGCACTGACCAATCTTTTTACCGGGCGCCCGGCACGCGGCATTGTCAACCGGGTGATGCGCGAGCTGGGGCCGATCAGTACACTGGCCCCCGCCTTTCCCCTCTCCACGACCGCGATGGCACCCCTGCGGGCAGCCGCCGAAAAGCAGGGCTCGGGTGACTTCTCGCCTTTGTGGTCGGGCCAGAATACGTCGGGCTGCAAGACGGCACCGGCCGCGCAACTGACACGCGAACTGGCAGGCCTTTCCTGAACATCCCCTTTCTTTCGACACGGAAACCGCACTATGCTCGATCAACACACTCTTGCCGCCTATCAACAGGATGGCGCCGTTGCCCTGCGCAATGTCGTCAGCACCGAATGGATCGAACGCCTGCGCGCAGGCGTACAGGAGAATCTCGATCATCCCGGGCCGTATGCCAAGCGCTATACGCCGGAAGGCAACCCCGGCATGTTCTTCGGGGACTATTGCAACTGGCAGCGCATCGGGGCGTATCGCGATTTCTTCTTCGATTCACCGATCAAGCACCTGGCGGCAGAACTGATGGGCTCACCCAAGGTGAACCTGTATCACGAACATGTGCTGGTGAAGGAACCGGGCACCAAGGAAAGAACCCCCTGGCACCACGACCAACCCTACTATCCGATTGACGGCGAAGACATCATCAGTTTCTGGATTCCGCTCGATCCGGTGGAAAAGAACACCTGCCCGGAATACATTGCGGGCTCCCACAAGTGGGGACGCTGGTTCACCCCCGCCCGCTTTGCGGACCTCAAGGCACACGCCACCGCGCAAGACAGCCGCTTCGAGCCGCCGCCCGATTTTGAAGCCGAGCGCGCACAGCATCGCATCCTGCAGTGGGAACTGGCGGTGGGCGACTGCATAGCCTTTCACGGCCTCACGGTGCATGGTGCCCCGGAGAACATGAGCACGCATCGGCGCCGCGCCTTCTCTGCGCGCATGACAGGACAGGATGCACGCTTCGTCCTGCGCAGCGGCTTCATGTCGCCGCCGCCGCCCACAAGCGACGGCCCGCAACCGGGCGCGCCGCTCGATTCACCAGTGTTTCCGGTGCTGCTGCCGGCTTAATTCAGACGGACGTACTCGTAGTCCACCGGCAGGTTGTTGATGCCGCGGTCCGGCGGCGCAATCCACGCCGCCATCTTGCCGGGCTCGACCACGCGCTGCTGCAGGCTCTTGACGAAGCTGCGGTCTTCGGCGGAAGGCAGGGCCGCTTTGCACAACGCCTCGTAGGACTCCTTGGAGATCGGGTTACCGGCCAGGTCGGTCGGCACGCCCGCCCAGACGCCGATGCTGCGATGGAAGCGATCTGACGGCAGTTTCAGTTCGAAGTTGTAGCCGGCACGCTCGATGGTCTTGTTCCAGCGTTTGAGACCGACTTCGCAATCCTTGACGTATTCGTTGCGGGTCACCGCGTTCATCGCGTTGCGCATGGCGATTTCCTCGGTCCTGATGCCGCCTGCGCCGTCCGGTGCCACAAACGAATAGACGGTGTCGATCTCGCGGTGGTCGGCAAACTTGGCTTCGTCAGGGCGACCCTTGATGCCATTGGCAAAGTAGGAGCCGGCGTTGGACGATGACTCGGAACCGAACAGATCGAGCGCCGACGAGAACCAGAAATTCATGTACTTCTGCACGGTCGGCAGATCAATCGCGCCGGCATTGCGCACGGCGGCCGGATCCTCGGTGCCCAGCTCCTTCATCACTTCGAGCGAACGCTTGACCACACGGCCGATGCCGGTCTCGCCGACAAACATGTGGTGCGCTTCTTCGGTGAGCATGAAGCGGGTGGTGCGCGCGAGCGGATCGAAGGCCGATTCGGCCAGAGACTTCAACTGGTACTTGCCGTCGCGGTCGGTGAAGTAGGTGAACATGTAAAACGACAGCCAG
>CAYUEG010000064.1:0-20722 GCA_964443245.1 uncultured Burkholderiales bacterium
CGCGGGCGTCATCGGCAGCAATGGCGGCACGCCCTGGACGCGTGCGCTGGTCGAGATGGCTGATCTGGTCATCTTCGTTGGTTGCCGTGCGGGTAGCGTGACCACCGAGCGGCGGCGCTTTCCGTCACCGGGCAAGGCGAAGGTTTTGCACATCGATATTGACCCGGCGGTGATCGGCGCCAACTACCAGACGGACCTCGGGCTGGTCGGCGATTGCCGCATCGTGCTGCGCCAGCTGATCAACGCGCTGGCCGGGCAGACCACCTTCGACTTGCCTTCACGCCTGAACGCGGCAGCTGTCGCCAAGGCCAAAATGGAGAAGCGTGCGGCATTCATGCAGCTGGCCGCCAGCGATGCCACCCCGATCCTGCCCGAGCGCGTGGTGCACGATTTGCAGGCGGTTTTGGCGGACGATGCCATCGTGGTGGCGGACCCGGGCACGCCGTGCCCTTATTTCTCGGCGTACTACGAGATTCGGCGCAGCGGCCGGCGCTTCTTTTCCAACCGGGCGCACGGTGCCCTGGGGTACAGCATGTCGGCCGCGCTGGGCGCCTGGTTTGCCGAGCCTGCCACCAAGGTGGTTTCGGTAATGGGCGATGGCAGTTTTGGCTTTACCGTCGGCGAAATGGAAACGATTGTGCGCGTCAAGGCGCCGATTACCATGGTGGTGATCTCGAACTCGGTCTACGGCTGGATCAAGGCCGGGCAAAAAACCGGCTTTGACGGGCGCTACTTCTCCGTCGATTTCAATCGCACCGACCATGCTGCCGTGGCCGCGGCTTATGGCGTCAAAAGCTGGCGCGTGGAAGATCCGCGGCAACTGCAAAGCGTTCTGCGGCAGGCGGTAGAACACCCCGGTCCGACACTGGTGGACGTGATCTGCCAACCCCTGCAGGATGCCAAGGCGCCCGTGAGCGAGTGGGTGGCTTGAACCACCACGCACCGGGCGTGGCGGCGTTGGGGGTGTTGATGCTCGACACCCGCTTCCCGCGCCCGGTGGGAGATGTCGGGAATCCGGCCAGTTTTCCGTTTCCGGTGCGCTACCGCGTGGTGCAGGGCGCCTCGCCGGAACGCGTGGTGCAACAGCAGGCGGCGGGCTTGCTGCAACCCTTCATCGATGCGGCGAATGAACTGGTGGCAGCAGGGTGCGTCGGCATCTCGACCACCTGCGGCTTTCTGGTGCTGTTTCAGCGTGAGCTTGCCGCCGCGCTTCCCGTACCTGTGATGACCTCCAGCCTGTTGCAGATTCCCGCTCTGCAAGCAACGTTGGCACCTGGGCAGCAGGTCGGCGTGGTGACCATCTCGGCAGCGAGCCTGACGCAAGCGCATCTGGCGGCAGCCGGCGCCATTGGCGAAGTGGCGGTGGAAGGCGTGGATGCCGCTGGAGAAATGGCCCGCGCCATTCTCGGCAACCAAACCACTCTGGATACCGCGCTGGTGCAAGCCGAGGTGGTACAGGCGGCGCAACGACTGATCACCCGCCAGCCGGCGGTGAAGGCGGTTGTGCTCGAGTGCACCAACATGCCGCCTTATGCCGATGCGGTGCGCAAGGCGACGGGCGTGCCCGTGTATGACGCGCTCAGCGCGTTGGATGGGTTCTGGCGCGACCTCAGACCAGGCTGAACGACTCGATTACCGTGCGTGCCGTCACCCCGCTCGGTGAGCGGGTGCGCTCTTCCCAGAAGACCTCGCCATTCCGGCTGACGCAGAGCACGGTGGACGCACGCGTGCCGTAGGTTGGATCGATGATCATTGCCGCCGAGAGCGCACGTTCACGTTCCGGCGGCAGGCCAGTCTGCGGCAATTGGTCGATCGGCGCGATATCAGCATTCTCCAGCGCCCGAAATAGCGCGACCTTCATCCCTGAAACCCGCTCCTGGAGCGGTTCTCCTTTATTTATCTCGCCAAGAGCCGCTGCCAGAGCGGCTTTCAGGGTGGTGAGCTTGGGCCAGGGTGTATCCAGCCAGGCGTTGGAGAGGCCATAGGTGCCGGGGGCCAGCACGCGCGGGGCGGCTTGCCGGTTGCCGAAGTAGACCAATTCACCCAGGTTGCCGGCCAGAAGGTTGAAGCCGTTATAGGCACCGGCTTGGGCTTCCAGCGACTGCGCATACGAATGAGGTGCCGCCTCGCCACGCAGATAGTCGATCACCAGTTTGCCGCGGGAAGGCGCGTTTGCCGAGGCCAGCTCCGGGCCGCGAAAGTTGGTCAATGCGGCAAAGCGTCCCTGGCGCGAGATCCCCATCCAGCTGCCGCCCGAGCGCAGGTCACGCCCGGCCAGCACGTCGGGGGATTCGGACCACCAGGTCGAAGGGGCAGTGGGCCGAGCATGATATTCGTCGCGATTGGCGGCGACGATCAGCGGAAACTCCGCGTGGGCCTGCCAGGCAAAGGCAATCAGACACATGGATGGTGGGGCAACAGCGCAGGTAAATGCGGAGCGAGCCGCGCTGCCGTGGACGCCGCCGGCATCAGGCCAGCGGGTCGTGGAACACTTCCGATTTGCGCTGCGAACTGGCAGCAAGATACTGCTCGATGCCAAAGCGCGCCACGCAATCGGCCAGCGCACCTTCAAACAGCAGCCGCTGGTGCACGCCTTCGTAGATCTCCATCCAGGTCAATTCGTCGCTCGATTTTTTCTTCAGGCGGCCACGGATGCCGGAGAGTCGGTACACATCGGACTGCATCGCAACGGCCACCGGCAAGAATGCCGCGGTGCGTTCCGCCGGCACTTTGTAGTACACGTAGTAGTCAGTGATTGGCGTCATGCTGCGGCGTTATCAAGGCCAGTGATGGAATAGGGCAGGGCGCCGAAGCGCAATCGGGGTCCGTCTGCCGCGAGCAAATGCACATCGTCTTCCTCGCGGCTTTGCATCTGCACGACCGCCAACAGTTCGGTTGTACCGTTGCCTGAGGGTGCCGCGAGCACCACGGTGCCGCATTCCTGTCCCGCTGCGTCGCCTGAGAACAAGGGGTCCCCGGGTTTCGCCGGTGCATCCACCGAAGCGCGGTACATGCGCCGCTTCACCGCGCCGCGGTAATGGGCGCGTGCGACGATTTCCTGGCCGGGGTAGCAACCCTTCTTGAAATTGATCCCGCCCTGCACATCAAAATTGATCATCTGCGGAACAAACTGTTCCTGCGTCGCCGCCGTCACCCAGCCTTCGCCGGATTCGATCATCAGGCGGGTCCAGTCATCACGGATGGCGTCCCGGTCAGTTGCGGGGCCCGCGCCCGAAGCGCTATCCACCGTGGCCCAGAGCATGGAACGTTGTGTGGTGCCGACGGCGGGCAGACTGACCCGCCAGCCAGCATCGGTGTACACGCTGGACCCGGCGACGCCGCCGATCTTGGTATCGATCAACGCTGTGCCCGCATGGGTGGCGCTGCAATCCTCGATCACCACCTTGGCCCGCAACACAAACATGCGCAGGCGTTTTACCAGCGCCGGGATCAAGGCCGCTTCGGTCATCAACCAGACACCGTCACCTTCGTCGCGCCAGGCGAGGAAGACGGCAAGAAGGCGGCCCTTGGGCGTGCAGTAGCCAGTCCACTGGGTCGCGCCAGAGGTCAGATGGAGCAGATCATTGGTCAACTGACCGTGGAGAAAGTTGACGGCGTCCGGACCGGTTGCGTGGATGAGCCCCCAGTCGGCAAGTGGCGTGCTTTTTTGCATGGTGAGGCAGGCGAAAGGGTATGTCAGAAGGTGGTGCGCGGTTGCTCGCGCAAGATCACTTATTATACCGGCTGCCCCCTTCTCCCGAATCGCGTTAGCTGCCTTGCGCTTCTTTGCTGGACTCATTAAGGCCCTGATTTTTTTAGGGTTTTTATCAATATCGGCAATCGGTGCTGGGCTGTGGTGGTATGTGCACGAGCCGATCCGCATTGCCGAGGGCGGGGTCGATTTCACCGTGCCGCAGGGGGCCAGCATGCGCGCAGCGGCGCGCCTGGCAGCGCAATCGATGCCGGTGTATGCGGATGTGCTCGTCCTGATTGCCCGCATCAAGGGCCGCGATACGCAGATCAAGGCCGGCAGCTACGATATCGAGCAGGGAACCACGCCGCTGGCGCTGATCGACAAGCTGACCCGCGGTGATGTGACGATGCAGGAGCTGAGCATTCCCGAGGGCTGGACGTTCAGGCAATTCCGCCAGGCACTTGATGCCCACGAGGCGGTCAACCACGCTTCGCGCGGCCTCGACGACAGAGCGCTGATGGCCCAGATCGTCAAACTCGAAGGCGGTGAAATGCGGCACCCGGAAGGCCTTTTTTTCCCGGATACCTACCTGTTTGCCAAAGGCGCGCGTGATATCGATATCCTGCGCCGCGCCTATCGGGCGATGAACCGCAAGATGGCCGCCGAGTGGGAGCGGCGCGCCCCGGGCTTGCCCTATGCGAACGTGTATGAAGCGCTGATCATGGCCTCGATTGTGGAGAAGGAAACCGGCCAGGCAAAGGAGCGGCCCCAGATCGCCGGCGTGTTTGTGAATCGGCTGCGCAGGGGGATGTTGCTGCAAACCGACCCGACCGTGATTTACGGCATGGGCGAGGCGTTTGACGGCAACCTGCGCAAACGTGATTTGCAGACCGACACGCCATACAACACTTACACCCGTGCCGGGCTGCCGCCGAGCCCGATAGCGTTACCCGGGTTGGCAGCCCTGCAGGCGGCGCTCAAGCCGGCGCGCACTGATGCGTTGTTTTTTGTGGCACGCGGTGACGGCTCGCACGAGTTTTCAGCCACACTGGAGGCGCATAATCGTGCCGTCAACCGATATCAGCGGCGAGGCGGGTAGGGCGTGCGCGGCAAATTCATTACGTTCGAAGGCATCGATGGTGCCGGCAAGAGCACTCACATCGCCCACGTGGCAGCGGTCCTGCGTGAGCGCGGTCTTGACGTCATCGTTACGCGGGAACCGGGCGGCACACCCCTGGGTGAAAAGCTGCGCGAGTTATTGCTCAACCAGGCGATGGAGCTCGAGACCGAGACCCTGCTCATGTTTGCGGCACGGCGCGAGCATCTCGCCCAAGTGATCGAGCCGGCCCTGGCGCGCGGCGCCTGGGTGGTGTCGGATCGGTTTACCGATGCAACGCGTGCCTACCAGGGAGCCGGGCGTGGGGTCGCCATGGAGAAAATTGAGGTGCTCGCCCGCTGGACGCATCCCGAGACCAACCCGGACCTGACTTTCGTGTTCGACCTTCCTGCGGAAATTGCCGCGCAACGCCTGGCGGCAGGCCGCACACTGGACCGGTTTGAGCAGGAGCAGGCGGCGTTTCATGTGCGCGTGCGGCAGGGTTATCTGGATCTGGTGTGCCGTGAGCCCAAGCGCTTTCGCCTGATCGATGCCCATCGGCGCATTGAAGAAATTAAAGTAGAAATTGAGAATATTATTGCAACTATATGAAAATAATAAAATATAGTTGGCAGATTAATGATTGGGAACGGTTTCGGGGGCAATTGGCCCGTCTGCCGCACGGTATCCTTTTTCATGGCGCACCGGAAATTGGCAAGCGCGATTTCGCCGCTGCCGTTGCGCAGAGTTTGCTGTGCGAGCAGCCTGCACCAGATGGTGGCGCGTGCGGCGCGTGTCAGGCTTGTAACTGGTTCGCTGAAGGTAATCATCCCGATTACCGGGCAATTTTGCCTGAAGCGCTGCAGCCAGAACCCAGCCCGGAAGCCGAACCTGGCGCGGCGGTGTCGGCAGCCAAGACCAAGGCGCCAAGCCGCGAAATCAAGATCGAACAAATCCGCCAGCTTGACGGCTTCTTCGCGGTCGGTACCCATCGCGGCGGATTCCGGGTTGCCCTGATCTATCCGGCTGAGGTAATGACCATCGCTGCCAGTAACGCGCTGTTGAAGACGCTGGAGGAACCTGGACCCGGCACGGTGTTTTTGCTGGTCACCAGCCATCTGGATCAGTTGCTGCCGACAATTCGGAGCCGAACGACGCAGTTTGCGTTGACACGGCCCAATAGCGTGGAGAGTGTTGCCTGGCTCAGGGAGCAGGGGATCAAGGATGCAGAGCACCGGTTGGCACGGGCAGGGGGCTCCCCCCTGGCCGCTTTGCGGGAATCTTCCGAGGACACAGCGGCGCAAGAGCATGAGACACTCCTGGCGGCGCTCACCAGCGGGCGCTTTGATCCGGTCGCGCTGGCAGAAAAATGCGACAAGGCCGGTAACGAAAACCTGGCCTTGTGGCTCCAACGCTGGACGGCTGATCTGCTGCTGGTACGACAGCCGGGCGTTGCACCGCGCTATCATCCGGACTGGCGCGCAGAACTGGAAACCCAGTCGCGAAGTACGTCGGCCATGTCGTTGCACCGCTTGTACCGCCGACTGACTGACGCGCGACGCGTGGCTGCGCATCCCCTTAACCCGCGTTTGTTTGCCGAGGAGCTGCTCATGGACATGGCGCGCAGCCTGGCTCCCACCGCCGGCACATCCACGTCACCCGTCGCCAGACCGGCGCTGCGCTGATCCATGAATAGTCCTGCCACTGGCGCTGCAAGGCCGAGCGTACTTTCCCTGAACATCAAGGAAAAGTCGGCGCTGTACGCCGCCTTCATGCCCCATCTGAAGAATGGCGGCATCTTTATCCCGACGTCCAAGGAGTACCAGCTCGGAGACCAGGTCTACATGCTGCTTTCCCTGATGGATGACCCGGCCAAAATGCCGATTGCCGGGCGTGTGGTCTGGATTACCCCCAAAGGCGCCCAAGGCAACAAGCAGCAGGGTGTCGGGGTGGAGTTTTCCGGGGACGAAGCGGGGCTATCGGTCAAACGCAAGATCGAGAATCTGCTGGGCCCGGCCTTGGGCTCATCACGCGCGACCCATACGCTGTGAGATGCCGAACCTGCCACAGGGCTGTCGCTGATGTTTGTTGATTCGCACTGCCACATCAATTTTCCCGAGTTTTCGGCGCGCTTGCCCGAACTGTTTGGGTTGATGGCGAAGAACCAGGTGACCCATGCCCTGTGTGTGGGCGTCAATTTCGAAGAGCTCGAGAGCGTCCTCGCTCTGGCCGCCACTCATCGGCACGTGTTTGCCTCTGTAGGTGTTCATCCCGACTACGAAGGCGTGGCCGAACCTTCGGAAAACGATCTGCTGGAGCGCGCGACCCACCCCAAAGTGGTGGCGATTGGAGAGACCGGCCTCGACTATTTTCGCCTGAAAGGCGACCTGGAATGGCAGCGGCAGCGCTTCCGCACGCACATTCGGGCAGCTCGGCAATGCCGTAAGCCCCTGATCATCCATACCCGAGCGGCAGCCGAAGACACGATTCGGATCATGCGAGAAGAAGGGGCCGAAGCCGCATCGGGCGTAATGCACTGCTTTACCGAAACGCTCGAAGTCGCGCAGGCGGCGCTTGCCATGGGATTCCTGATTTCGTTTTCCGGTATTGTCACGTTCAAGAATGCGCGGGAACTCAAGGCGGTTGCCGCTGCAGTACCGCTGGAATCCATGCTGATTGAAACCGATGCGCCCTACCTGGCACCAGTGCCTCATCGCGGCAAATTGAACGAGCCGGGCTTTGTTTGCCATGTCGCAGAGGAAATCGCCCGCATCAAGGGGCTTTCGGTGCAACAAGTCGCTGAGGCAACCAGCGCCAATTTCTTTCGCCTGTTTACCGACGCAACCCCATGAAATCAATCAGAAATATTGCCGTCTTTCTGCTGCTGTCCTGGCACGCGGTTGCCTACGGCGCCGCGTACGATGATTTCATTTCCGCGGTCAAACGTGGCGACGCGGTCGAAGTTGCCAGTTGGATCAAACGGGGCATGGATCCAAACACCCTCGATCCGAATGGCATGCCGGTGCTGCATCTGGCGGCGCGGGATGGCTCCCTTGACGCGGTAAAAGTCATCCTCGCCGCCGGTGCGAATATTGACCGACGTAACACTGCCGGGGAGTCGGCCCTGATGCTTGCTGCCATCCAAGGCCATAAGGAAGTGGTCAACTTCTTGATTCAGAAAGAGGCCCAGGTGAATCATCCCGGCTGGACGCCACTGATCTATGCGGCCACCACCGGAAAGACAGATATCATCAAGATACTACTGGATAATCATGCATATATTGATTCTTCCTCTCCTAATGGATTAACTTCCTTGATGATGGCTGTCCGCGGTGGACATACCGCGGCAGTCAAGCTGCTGATCGACGAGGATGCCGACGTTACGGTCAAGAATGATGTCGGTGAGACTGCGCTGGATTGGGCGGAACGTTCCAAGAATACAGAGATGATTCGGTTGATCCGGGCGAAGTTGATGCCTTGAACGTTTGCTTGCCAAGGTATGGCGGTTCAGCGGGATTGCCTGACTCGGCGCCCCAAATTACACGTGGAATGTTTATTATGTTAAATATTCTGGGCAAAAGAAAAGCATCCTCAGGATGCCTTTCTTTTCTTTGGTAGTTCGCCGGGAACGCTAGTGCTTGACCGCTACTGCCTTGGCCTTTTCCGCGTCTGCTGACGTAGCCGGTACCGCTGGCGGCTCATCCGGCAAAGGCACGGGCGCGCGTTCCAGTGCCAGTTGGAGCACCTTGTCGATCCACTTTACAGGGATGATCTCAAGCTGATTCTTGATGTTCTCGGGGATTTCCGCCAGGTCCTTGACGTTGTCCTCGGGAATCAGCACGACCTTGATCCCACCTCGGTGGGCAGCGAGTAGCTTTTCCTTCAGGCCACCGATCGGGAGAACTTCGCCCCGGAGGGTGATTTCGCCAGTCATTGCCACATCCGCCCGCACGGGAATACCCGTCAGGACAGAAACCAGCGCCGTCGTAATGGCGATGCCTGCACTTGGGCCATCTTTGGGCGTTGCACCTTCCGGCATGTGGATGTGAAGATCGGTTTTTTCGTAGAAGTCTGGTTGGATTCCCAGGTTACGCGCTCGTTTGCGCACCACTGATCGGGCAGCTTCGATGGATTCCTTCATGACATCACCCAGCGTTCCCGTGCGGGTAATGTTCCCTTTTCCGGTGACGGCCACCGTTTCTACGGTCAGGAGTTCGCCTCCGACTTCTGTCCAGGCCAGGCCGGTTACTTGTCCGATCTGGTTTTCTTTTTCTGCGATGCCGAAATTGAATTTGCGGACACCGAGATACTTGTCGAGATTTTTCGACGTTACCAGCATCTTCTTTTCGCTCTTTTTGAGGAGCAAGGTTTTGACTACTTTTCTGCAGATCTTGGAAATTTCGCGTTCAAGGCTGCGGACGCCGGCTTCACGCGTGTAGTAGCGTACGATGTCGCGGATGGCAGTTTCCGCCACCGAAATCTCCCCTTCCTTCAATCCATTGTTTTTGATCTGCTTTGGCAGAAGGTACTTCTGGGCGATGTTGATCTTCTCGTCTTCGGTGTATCCGGACAGGCGGATGATTTCCATGCGATCCATCAGCGGGGCAGGAATGTTCATCGTGTTCGCGGTGGCAACGAACATCACTTCGGACAAATCGTAATCAACCTCGATGTAGTGGTCCGCGAAGGTATGGTTTTGCTCCGGGTCCAAGACTTCGAGAAGTGCTGATGACGGGTCACCCCGGAAGTCGGCCCCCATCTTGTCAATTTCATCGAGCAGAAACAGCGGATTCTTGACCCCGGTCTTGGTCATGTTCTGCAGAATTTTCCCGGGCATCGAACCGATGTAGGTACGTCGGTGCCCACGGATTTCGGCTTCGTCCCTCACACCACCCAGGGCCATGCGTACGAACTTGCGATTCGTGGCTCGGGCAATGGATTGGCCCAGCGAGGTTTTGCCCACCCCGGGAGGACCCACCAGGCACAGAATGGGTGCCTTGAGGCGATCTACGCGTTGCTGGACAGCCAGGTACTCCAGAATTCGTTCCTTGACCTTGTCCAGCCCGTAATGATCCTCATCCAATACTTTATCCGCATTCGTTAAGTCATTGTTTACCTTGCTTTTCTTTTTCCATGGCAGGTTGCACAAGGTATCGATATAGTTGCGGATGACCGTGGCCTCGGCCGACATCGGCGACATCAGCTTGAGCTTCTTGAATTCCGCTTCGGCCTTCTTGCGCGCCTCTTTCGGCATCTGGGCACGCTTGATGCGCTTATCCATCTCTTCCAGATCAGCGCCCTCTTCGCCTTCACCCAGTTCCTTCTGGATGGCTTTCACTTGTTCATTGAGGTAATACTCGCGCTGGCTTTTCTCCATCTGGCGCTTGACACGGCCACGAATGCGCTTTTCCACCTGCAGAATATCCAGTTCCCCTTCCAGCGCACCCAGCAGATGCTCCAGGCGCTTCTGGACCGGGAACATTTCGAGAATCTCCTGCTTTTGCTCAAGCTTCAGCGGCAGGTGTGCTGCGATGGTATCTGCCAGACGCCCCGCATCGTCGATGCCGGCAAGTGACGTCAAAATCTCGGGGGGAATTTTCTTGTTCAGCTTGACATACTGGTCGAACTGTTGAACCAGCGCACGTCGCAAGGCCTCCACTTCGGGATTGGCCTCGGATTCGGCGGGCAAGGGTTGGCAGTCACAGGAGAAATGGCCCGGGAGATCATGAATGTCGCTGATAGTGGCCCGCTGGACACCTTCGACGAGCACCTTGACGGTGCCGTCAGGCAGCTTGAGCATCTGCAAAATATTGGCGACGCAGCCCACTCGATACATGTCGTCGGTGGATGGCTCATCCTTCGCGGCTGACTTTTGGGCGACCAGCATGATGCTCTTGCCGGACTCCATGGCGGCTTCCAAGGCCTTGATGGACTTGGGTCGCCCCACAAACAGCGGGATCACCATGTGAGGAAATACCACCACGTCGCGCAGGGGCAGTAGTGGCAGCTGGATGGGATCCTGCAATTCCAGGTCTCCGGGCATGTGATTCCTTTCAGTCAGTCAATTCAAACAGCGATATCAGGATATTTGGGCGAGCCAAGGGTTTCACAAGGCTGGAACGGTATCGTACGGCAAGCTGCACGAGGTCCATAAGCGGAAAGCGCACCCAGAAGGCGCGCTTTTCATAAGTTATTGAGCAGATGCAACTTTTGGCGTTTCCGAGTAAATCAGAATCGGTCGCCCGTCTCCGGTAATGGTACTTTCATCGACCACCACCTTGCTCACGTTGTGGTTACCCGGAAGCTCATACATGGTGTCGAGCAAGGCCTGTTCGATGATCGAGCGCAGGCCCCGCGCGCCTGTCTTGCGCTTCAATGCCTTGCGCGCAATCGCGGTGAGCGCCTGCGGACGCATCTCAAGTTCGGCGCCTTCCATCTGGAACAGCTTGCTGTATTGCTTGACCAGGGCATTTTTGGGGACGGTGAGGATCTCAACCAGAGCATCCTCCTCCAACTCATTGAGCGTGGCAACGACCGGCAGCCGGCCAACAAGTTCGGGAATCAGACCAAACTTGATCAGGTCTTCGGGTTCAACGTCACGCAACGTATCGGAGAGCTTCTTATCGGACATGAGTCGTACCTCGGCGCCGAAACCAATGCCCCCCTTCTCGGACCGATTGCGAATGACCTTTTCGAGGCCATCAAACGCACCACCACAAATGAACAGGATGTTGGTCGTATCGACCTGCACAAAATCCTGATTCGGGTGCTTGCGCCCGCCTTGCGGCGGGACGGAGGCAATGGTGCCTTCCACCAGTTTGAGCAAGGCTTGCTGCACTCCTTCTCCCGATACGTCCCGGGTAATCGAAGGGTTGTCACTTTTTCTGGAAATCTTGTCTATTTCATCGATATAGACAATTCCCTTTTGGGCCTTCTCGATCTCATAGTTGCAGTTTTGCAACAATTTCTGAATGATATTCTCGACGTCCTCACCCACGTAGCCCGCCTCGGTCAGCGTGGTCGCGTCGGCAATCACGAACGGAACGTTGAGCAATCTGGCCAACGTCTGAGCCAGCAGGGTCTTGCCGGAACCGGTCGGACCTACCAGGAGAATGTTGCTTTTGGCAAGCTCTACATCCTCATTCTTGCCCATATGCTTCAGGCGCTTGTAGTGGTTGTACACCGCTACAGACAGGATGCGCTTCGCCGTTTCCTGCCCTATGACGTACTGATCCAGAATGCCGCAGATTTCCTGGGGGGTCGGCAAATCGGATTTTGGCGACTTGCCCTGTGTCTCCGGTGTGGCGGACTCATCCCGGATGATGTCGTTGCAAAGCTCTATGCACTCATCGCAGATGAATACAGACGGTCCGGCAATCAGCTTGCGAACTTCATGCTGACTCTTTCCACAGAATGAGCAGTAAAGAAGTTTTTCGCCGGCGGCTTTCTTTTCCGTCATCGCAATTTTCCGCGAGAAGCACTCATGGCATTAGCTTAGGTGGTTTAACTGCCCGACGCAAGAAAATTTCCCCGCAGTGCACTCGTTTGTGACAAAAAAGCAGGGTCAGGCGCGCTTGTCCAGGACCTTGTCTACCAGGCCGTAGGCCTTTGCGTCTTCCGCCGAGAGGAAATTGTCACGGTCAGTGTCCTTCTCGATGCGCTCGACTGGTTGTCCGGTGTGCAGTGCCATGAGCTGGTTGAGCTTCTTCTTCAAGCCCATCACTTCCTTGGCGTGGATCTCGATGTCTGAGGCCTGTCCGGAAAAACCGGCAGATGGCTGATGAATCATCACCCGGGCATTGGGCAGGCAAAAGCGCTTTTCCTTTGCACCTGCAGCCAACAGGAATGCTCCCATGCTGGCAGCCTGCCCCACGCACAGAGTGGAGACATCCGGTTTGATGAACTGCATGGTGTCGTAGATGCCCATTCCCGCAGTGACCGAACCACCCGGTGAATTGATATAGAAAGAGATGTCCTTCTCAGGATTCTCGGACTCCAGGAAAAGCAACTGTGCAATGATGAGATTGGCGCCGATATCCTCGACAGGCCCCACCAAAAAAATGACACGCTCCTTGAGGAGTCGGGAGTAAATGTCGTAGGCGCGCTCGCCACGCCCGCTTTGCTCGATCACCATTGGAATGAGCCCGAGTGCCCGGCTATCCAGGGCACCGGAATCATGGGCGAACTCGTTAAATCGGTTCAGGTGAGTCGGGTATTTCATTGCGTTCCTCATCAAGGTGCAGGGTCTGGCGATTTCAGCCACGCCCCATCAATTCATCAAAAGGGACCACGGTTTCTGTCGTTTCCGCCTTGCCCATCACAAACTGCACCACGTTGTCCTCCAGGGAAAGCGCTTCGATGTCGGACAGGCGCTGCTTGTCGCTGTAATACCAACGCACAACCTCCGCCGGGTCCTCGTAGCTTTGCGCGTACTCGTCAATCACGGCACGAACCTGCTCAGGCTTTGCCTCGAGACCATTAGATTTGACCAGTTCGTTCAAAATCAACCCCAGCGACACGCGACGTTTTGCCTGCTCCTGAAACAAATCGGGCGGTAGTGGCATCTCCTGCTTGATACCACGCTGAGCGAGATCAGCTTTGGCCTGTTCAATCAGGCGCTGCACGTCCATTTCTACCAATGCCTTCGGCAGGTCAATCTTGACCGACTCGTACAAAGCCTGCATGACGCTGTTCTTGGTGCGCGTTTGCAATCGCTTCTTGACTTCACGCTCCAGATTCGCACGTACGTCTGCCTGCATTTTTCCAATATCCCCGTCGGCTATGCCGAGCGACTTGGCAAAAGCGGCGTCCAATTCAGGCATGATCGGCCGCTCCACCTTCTTCGCGGTAATCGTAAAGGTCGCCGTCTTGCCGGCAACTTCCCTGCCCTGATAGTCTTCAGGAAACTTGACGTCAAATGTCTTGCTTTCGCCGGACTTCAGACCCAGCGCGTTACTGTCAAAATCCGGCAGCATCTGCCCGCTACCCAGCACGAACGCGAAATCATTGGCGGAGCCGCCCTCAAAGGCGATGCCATCGATCTTGCCGACAAAGTCCACTGTCAGGCGGTCATCCTTGGCCCCGGGCCGATCTGCCAGTTCATAAGTTACCCGCTGCTTCCGCAAGGTCTCAATGGTCTTTTCCACGTCGGCATCGGTAACCGTCGCAGCAGACTTCTCGACTTTGAGCTTCGACAAGTCACCCACTTGAACTTCGGGGTAGACCTCGAACGTCGCCACGAATTCGAATGTCGCATCGTTCGCGGCTGCGCCGTCGCCGCCGCTTTTGGGCTCAATCCGAGGATAGCCAGCGACGCGGAGCTTCTGCTCGTTGATCGCATCAGTAAAGTTCTTCTGAATCGCATCGCCAAGCACTTCCGAGCGAACTTGCGGCCCATAGGTGGAGGCAACCATCTTCAGAGGTACTTTGCCAGGGCGAAAGCCTTGCATGCGTACCGTACGAGAGAGACGTTGCAGGCGGCTCGACACTTCCTTTTCGATTTGTTCGGAAGGAATGACGAGATTGCAGCGACGCTCAAGCGCGCTGATGGTTTCAATAGTAACCGGCATGATGATGAGGGGAAGTGGATTAAATGGTGCGAAAGGAGGGACTCGAACCCTCACGCCGTAAGGCGCTGGAACCTAAATCCAGTGCGTCTACCAGTTCCGCCACCTTCGCTGGGGCTCGCAAATGCAGTGCAACGGGCAACTGGGTGCGAACTCTTGAATTTTACAGTAAAAGTGCATCCCCTCCACAGTGAGGCAGGTTTTGGTTTCCGTGCGTTCGGCAGTGTCGGTGTCAGACTCTTCCACAGGCGCGCCAGCGCGTTGGGGCGCGGGGTTGCAAGATGCGGCGAGCGCTTGGCACGTTTTGGCTTTGGATTCCCAAAATCGAGCGCAACGCCAAAGCTACAATGCGCGACGATGAATCAGAACACGCAGGATTCCTACAGTGCACCGGCCGCTGGCTCGTCTGCTTACTACAGTACGCTCGTTCTAGATCTTGAACGGCGCCATGCCGTAACGGCGTTGCTGGCGGTGTACGGCGAAATGCGACGCGTGGTGGACAAGACAGATGATGCCAACATCGCACGCATCAAATTGGCATGGTGGCGTAATCAAATCGCTGAATTAACCGACGGGACTCCCGCGCATCCTGCGTGCCTGGCGCTCCAGCCGTCATTCAGAAAATTCAACCTCGATCCGGCCACAATGCAGGAACTTGTTGACGGGCTGGAGCTTGAACTTCTTCAGACACGCTATCTCGATTTTGTTGCACTGGAGCGTTACTGCCAGATGGTTGCAGGTTCTTTGAGCGCACTTGTTGCAAGCATCAGCGGCAGGGGTGGCAATAGTGATGCGGTGAGGGAGTATGCCCGCCTGTTGGGCACTGGCGTCTACCTTAGTCGCATCATTCGGGATGTTGGCGAGCATGCACGCATCGGTCGAATCTACATTCCCGTCAACGAACTCAAGCAGTTTCAAGTCCCTGCTGCCGACATATTGAACGCGCGTCATTCCGAAGCGTTTGCAGCGCTCATGCGGTTTCAGTATGAGCGTGCGTCAGGGTATCTTGATTCGGCTCGGTTGACGCTCCCCTCGAAGGCGCGCAGGGAACAGCGTTGCGGTCTCATCATGGGCGCGATCCATCATGCGCTTCTTGGAGAAATCAAGGCAGACGGGTTCCAGGTGCTGCATCACAAAGTCGCTCTGACCCCTATCCGCAAACTGTGGTGCACTTGGAAACTTTTGATTTTCTAGACCTGCAGGCCCTCATCGGGCGCGCGCGCATGACTGCAGTTTTTTGGCCGCAGCGCGAAAACACCTAAAGCGCAAAGGCAAACAAACCGCCATTTCGGGTCTGCACGAGGAAGGCCTCTTTGCCTGGAACGGACAGTGAAACGGGTTGAGCAGTAATCGCGGACCCATCGGACTGGGTTCGCCCTACGATGCTACCCTCTTCCCGTGCCACTGCGTGAAGGACGCCCTGGAAATCTCCGACCACGACTGCCCTGCTCAAGGATAGCGGAGCACTCAACGCGCGATATGCCAGTTGATCCTGTTTCCACAAACTTGATCCGGTTGCACGCGCAAGTGCGACCAGCGACGATTTCTCATCCGACACAAACACATAACGTGCGTCATAAGTAAGGCCCATGAAGCTGGACACTTCCCGTGTCCAGATGGGTTGCCCATTGACAGCCTCAAAGCATGCAGCGCGCCCCTGATAGGCTACCGCGCACACGTCTCGCGCGCTGATCACCGGGCTGCTGGTAATGTCGGCAATTCGCTCAAGCTCCGTAGCACCTTTGGGTAATGCGACTGTTCCCTCCCAACGCAAGGTGCCGTTGGCAATGTTCAGTGCAACCAGCCTGCCTCCTGCAAAGCCGGCAAAAATGGTCTCGCTCGAAGCCGACAACCCCCCAAAGTTGCGGACGATCAAGGCCGGGGCCGTGCGTTGATACACCCAAAGCCGTCGGCCGTCCTGCGCTGCGAACGCATAAATGCGATTGTCATTGCTCCGAATGAAGACACCTTGTGGGGTGACCAATGGGGGTGCCAGAATCTCGCTTGAAACAACCGCCTTCCACTTTTCCTGGCCTTTGCTGTCAAACGCCAGCACGTCGCCCTTGATCGTCCCCACGACGATGGTGTCTCCGAGCGCACCGACACCCGCTGAAAGCCCGTCGCGAGCCGCCTGGATGCGCCAGCGCTGGGAACCATTGAGCGCATCGATTGCGGTCAAATCGCCACTGCTGCCCGCAGCGTAAACCACGCCATCCGCCAGGGCCGGGGCAAATGCAAACGCGGCCGCGTTGGAGACACTGGCACGCCAAAGCGTGTTGAAGGTTACAGACGGCGATTTGATCTCTACCAACGCCGCCGGCTGTATCCCGGGCGTAGATGCGAACCAATTGAAGGGATTGAGCTTGTCTCCCAAGCCGCTGCAGGAGACCATAAAGCAGCATAGGACCGACACAACGGGCCCACGAAATCTTGGACTCAATCGCATTGCAAAAGCTCGCGTCATCAGGTGGCGTCTACTTTGATGTCGATGGGGGGGGCTGAGGAGCTTCGACAGGTGCTCCGCCGGTCAACTCGAGCTTGAGCTGGACCGACCCCCGCATGCTTGTTTTGGCATCCAGCTTGGCCATCGCATCTTGCCATGCAGCGCGGGCTTCCGTTGTCTTCCCTTGTGCGAGCAGAAGATCTCCGCGGCGGTCAGCATATAAGCCTTCAAAGTGGGCCGGCCGAGCCGCACTGAGTAGCTTAAGGCCTTCTTCAAGGGCAGCCGGTGTCTTGTCGTCAAGCAATATCCCGGCAAGGCGGACGCGAGCCACGTGCTTCAGCTCCTCGTCGCGTGCGTTGTCCAGCACCCATTGCAACTGTGCCTTCGCGGTTTGTGCGTCTCCTCCTTCAAACTGCACCTTCGCCGTCAGCAGAGCCCCCATAGCTGCGAACGATGTTCCCGAATAGCTGGAGAGCAGCACGCCGGAAATCTCTCGTGTCTTAGCCTTGTCCCCTGCTGCCGCAGCGTTCTGAAGCTGCTCATAGACAGATGCAGCGGCTAGCGACTGCGAGCGCTGGTAATAGCGCCAACCGTTGTAGGCGGCGATCGAGAGAAAGATGAGGATCAGAATGGTAAGTACCGCGTTGCCGTATCGCGCCCACCAAGCCTTCATCTCAGCCAGTTGTTCTTGTTCCTGCAGATCAAGTGCTGCCATGTCAGTTCCTATTCGGTTTCAATCTTGTCGAGAATCGCGCGTGAAAGCGCGGTAATCGGGATGCGCTCCTGGAAGGGCACACCCCGCAGCTTTTTCAAGGTGACCTGCTGAGTCGCCACTTCTTCGTCACCGATGAGAATTGCAAACTCGGCACCACTGGAATCAGCCTTCTTCATTTGTGACTTGAACGAGCCACCACCGCAATGCAGCAACACATCCAGGCCCATATCGCGCAGGATTTCCGCCACTCTGAAGGCACTGCGGGATGCCTCACTGTTACCGGAAGCTTCCGCGCCTAAGTGGACAATGTACACATCGCACGAGTCCGAAGTACCCGCGCCATCCGCCTGTCGCACAAGTTCGAGGAGTCGCTCCACCCCAATGGCGAAGCCAATCGCAGGTGCCGGCTTTCCACCGAAGAGTCCGATCATTCCATCGTAGCGTCCACCGCCACAGACTGTACCCTGTGCACCAAGGGTATCGGTAATCCATTCAAAGACCGTCAGGTTGTAGTAGTCCAGCCCACGTACCATGCGGGGATTGATGCTGTACGGAATGCTGGCATCATCAAGTAGCTGCCGCAACCGGTTGAAGTGTGTCAACGACTCCGTGCCGAGATATTCGGTGAGCTTTGGCGCCAAATTGACCAATGACTGCATCTCGGGGTTCTTCGAATCAAGGATGCGGAGCGGGTTGGCATGCAGACGGCGCCTGGCGTCTTCGTCGAGCTTGTCACGGTGCGCTTCGAAGTAGCTGATCAGCGCTGCGCGATGCGCCTGACGTTCCGCCAGATCCCCCAACGAATTGATCTCGAGACGCATGTTCGTCAGGCCAAGATCACGCCACAAACGCGCCAGCATGATGATCAATTCCGCATCGATGTCAGGACCGGCAAAGCCCAAAGCTTCGACGTCAATCTGATGGAACTGACGATAACGCCCCCGCTGAGGCCGTTCATGCCTGAACACCGGTCCGATGCTGTAGACGCGCCGTGGTCCGTTGTAGAGCAAATTGTGTTCAACGCATGCGCGCACGATTCCCGCGGTGAACTCGGGTCGCATGGTCAACTCATCGCCATTGAGGCGATCGGTGAAGCTGAACATTTCCTTTTCCACGATATCCGTCGCTTCCCCGATTCCCCGCTTGAACAATGCCGTCTGCTCAAGGATGGGTGTCCGAATATTGCGATAGCCATAGGCAGCAAACCAGCCGCTTAGCTTGCGCTCAAGCGACACCCACAGGCCGGCATCATCGGGCAACAGATCATTCATGCCCTTTACGCCTTGCAGCTTCATGGTCTTCAGGTCAGTCATTGCGAGTTAGATGCGCTTCTTGCGTAAGTCCGCCGGACATAGTCTTCGACAATCTGCTGAAAATCTTCGGCTATATGAGTGCCCTTCAGGGTCACTGTCTTTTTCCCATCAACGTAAACAGGGGCGACCGGCGATTCTCCGGTGCCAGGCAGGCTGATGCCCACGTTGGCGTGCTTCGATTCGCCTGGACCGTTGACGACACAACCCATCACGGCAACGCGCATGGATTCCACTCCGGGATGGCTAAGCTTCCATGTTGGCATCTGCTTCCTAAGATAGCTTTGGATGCGGTCGGCCAGCTCCTGGAACACCGTGCTGGTCGTGCGGCCACACCCGGGGCAGGCGATGACCATCGGCACAAATGCCCGCAAGCCCATGGTTTGGAGGATCTCTTGCGCCACTACCACCTCCCGGGTACGGTCGCCTCCTGGTTCAGGCGTCAGGGAGACGCGAATCGTGTCCCCAATTCCCTCCTGCAAGAGAATCGACATCGCTGCCGTCGACGCAACAATGCCTTTGGTACCCATGCCTGCTTCTGTGAGACCCAGGTGCAAGGGGTACTCGCACCGGCGCGCCAACTCCCTGTAGACCGCAATCAAATCCTGAACGCCGCTTACCTTGCAGGAAAGGACGATCCTGTCGCCAGGCAAGCCAAGCTCTTCTGCACGCTGAGCGCTCGCAATTGCCGAGGTGATCAGCGCCTCTCGCAATACCGAATCTGCATTCATGGGATCCGCACGCTTGGCATTTTCATCCATTAGATGGGTTGCCAGGTCCTGATCCAGGCTGCCCCAGTTGACACCGATCCGCACCGGCTTTCCATGGCGGCAGGCGACCTCGATCATTTGCGCGAAGTTGCTGTCGTGCTTGGCGCCACGACCTACATTGCCTGGGTTGATGCGGTACTTGGAAAGTGCCTCGGCGCAGGCTGGAAACTGGGAAAGCAGCTTGTGCCCGTTGAAATGGAAGTCACCAGCGAGTGGAACCTTCACGCCCATCCGGTCTAACTGTTCGCGAATTGCAGGGACCGCTGCAGCAGCCTCGGGCGTATCCACCGTGATACGGACAATTTCCGATCCTGCCAAAGCCAGTTCCTTCACCTGGATGGCTGTACTGATGGCGTCGGCAGTATCGGTATTGGTCATCGACTGCACCACAATTGGCGAGCTACCGCCGATTTCGACGTCGGTCTCAGCATGGCGAATCGACACACATCGCCTGATCTTTCGGGTTGCAGGCATCACTTCAACTGAAGGCGTGCGACCGACACCTTGGTATAGGGAGCCAAGTCCACTTCGGCGCCTCGATAATAGAGTTTGACCAAACGCGCATTGCCGACCGTGAGATCAAACGGCGGTTGACCATCAGCCGTCTGCTCGGCACCAGTCCGGAACGTTCCTGACAGGATGACCCCGCCGGATGCGTCACGAACCTCGATCCACGATTCCCCATCGAAGATGAACTGAAGTGCTCCTTCGCGGCCACCACCAGCCGAGCGCTGTTCAATCAGAGGCGTTGGCAACGACACACTTCGCTCGACAGCGGCATCATCCGTAGGGCGAGGCGGCTTCTCGTCAGAGACGGACCTGACAGCTGGAGGCGGTGAACTCTTTGTGGTCACGGGCACAGGCGGTTCCCATTCATGCAATGAATATCCGCCAATGGCCACAATGGCGAATACCATTGCAACTACCCATCGCCATGCAGACTGCCCAGTGGGTCTAGTCGTCAGTGCGGGCTGGGAGTACGCAACCTGCTGAAGTTGTTCGGTGCTGGGGCCGTTATCGCGCCCTACCTCGGCTTCCAGCGCGCCGACCAAGGCACCCGCATCCAAACCAAGCAATTTGGCATATCCGCGCACAAAGCCCCGCTGAAAAGTCAGGCTCGGCAATGCC
>CAYUEG010000065.1:0-8885 GCA_964443245.1 uncultured Burkholderiales bacterium
CGCCTCGGTCGCCAGCGGCGGCGTGCGCTTGTGGGCGATGCCGTCGAGCCCGGCGTGGATTTGTGCTGCCATGTAGAGGTAAGGGTTGGCAGCGGGCTCGCCAAGGCGGTTTTCGATGCGCGTGGCAGCATCACCGGCCTGACCGACCAAGCGCAGCATGGCGCCACGATTGTCGCGTCCCCACAGCACTGATTGCGGCGCGAGCGCATTGGGGCGAAAGCGCCCGAAGCCGTTGGCGGTGGGCGTGCACAGCACCGTCAGGCCTTGCGCATGCGCGAGCAGTCCGGCAAGGTAGTGTGAACCGAGGTCGGAGAGCGTATGGCGCGCCTCGTTAGCGCGCGTGCCGGGGGCAGGGTGTTCGCGCATGAAGGCGTTTTGCCCTTTGCCGGAATTGACCAGCGACTGATGCAGGTGCCAGCCGCTCGACATGATGTTCTCGAATGGCGGTCGACACATGAAGGTGGCATGGTAGCCGGCGCGGCGCAGCGCCTGCTTCACGGCACTGCGGAACAGCACCATGTTGTCGGCGGCGGTCAGTGCGTCGGTGGCCTCGAATACCGCTTCAACCTGGCTGGGGCCGAGTTCGATTTCCAGCGAAGCCAATGGCAGGCCCAGTGCCTCGGCAGTGTGTTGCACAATGCGCAACGGCTCTTCGGCCAGGTCAAACCAGTTTTCCGCCAGCAGGTTGTAGCCGGGGTGGATCAGGCTCACGTCCGGTGCCAGGCCCGGCCAGGCCGCGTTGTCGGGGTGCATTTCAGCGCCATGCAGCGGGTCACGCAGGAGGTAAATGTGAAACTCGACTTCCAGACCGCAGACCATGCCCAGGCCCTTTTGCGCGAGCCGTGCCAGCGCTTGCTGCAACTGGCGGCGCGTGTCGAAGGAGACCGCTGTGCCGTCCTGAAACACCGGCTGGCACTGCAGCCAGCCGGTCTTGTCGGCCCAGGGCAAGACCTTGAAGCTCCCCGCAATCGGGTTGAGCATCAGGTTGTTGGCGAATTCAAAACCGGGCAGCTCGCTGGCGATCCCGGGCTCGAACACTTTGAAAGCGGTGCGGTCGGAGGTGTCCTTGAGCATCAGGGTGCTCACCATACCGACACCGGTTTTCAGCGCCTTGAGAGCGGCAGATCGGGTGAGCGTCTTGCCGCGCAGCATGCCGTGCGCATCGCACCAGGCAAAACGCACCATCTCGACGTTACTGGCTTCGATTTGACGGGCGGTGTCTTGCAAACCACCCGGGGCGGCGTGGGTCACGTCTGGCCTTCCGCTTCGGTGATACCGGTGGCCCGCTCGGGCAGGGCAGCGTTCCACGGGGCGCCATTGCGCTTGCGGTCGACCGCATTGCGCCACCAGGCTTCCCAGCCTTGAGCTGGGGCAATGCCGTCTACCGTATCCGGGCCAATACGTTGTGCGGCCAGTGCGGTTTGCGCCATGCCGGGCGGTAGCTTGCCGGCTTCCACATCGTCGATGGCTTTTAACAGGATGCGGCGGTTCGCCATGATGGCGACATCGCTTGTGCCGAGATGTTCACGGGTGCGGTCCTGAATCGCGCCCATGCTCTCGCAGGCCCATTGGTCGTGCACGTTGATATCGTCCTCGCCCATGCCCAAATAAGTGCGCGACACCTGTTCCTCCGGATTGAAGCCCCAGTTGTTGTGGCGGCCCGACTTGGGAATGTAGTTAGGCAGGTCGATGGCGCGCAGGCGCTGGTTGCGCATGGCCTCTTTGTCGACCGGGCCGGCAAAACTGGTGAACACCGAATACCAGTAGGTATGCGTGTCGTCGACCGGCACATGCATCTGCGTGATGGTCATGGTTTCCGAAAGCGGGATCACGAAGGTGTGCGGGAAGATCGCGTTGGTCACGCGCACGTGGGTGAGGGCGTCGGTCATCGGCCGCAGGGCGGTGAGGCGCATGCCGTAGGGCATGGGCTCGGCCGTGATCTTCGGCTGATCGAACTCGCGCATGACCTTGGTCATCGGCCAGCGCTCGCCGTTGATGTCGCCGGCGCTGGCACCGCGAAACTGGCGGCCATAGGTGTCCTCCAGCGACTCGTCGAAAAAGAACCGATGCAGAAACGATGCATGCGCCGGGTCCACGCCCACTTCAAACGCCTGCAGCCAGTTGCAGGCCCACATGCCCTTGAACGCGAATGTGTGGGTGCCGGGAGCGGTAAAGCAATCGAGGGCGGGAAACGCCGGCGGTGTGCTGCCGGCATGTTCAACTTCAGGCCCGAACCAGCCAAACAAAATGCCACTGCGTTCGATCAGCGGGTAGTTGCGCTGCTTGACGTGCTGGCACAACTTGCTGCCGGGGGGTTCGGCCGGGGTCTCAATGCATTGGCCGGTGACATCAAACTTCCAGCCGTGAAAGGGGCAACGCAGGCCGTCGCCTTCGTTGCGGCCGAACGAGAGATCGGCGCCGCGGTGCGGGCAGTCACGGTCAAGCAGGCCAAAGGTGCCTTTGGCGTCCTTGAACAGCACCAGATCCTGCCCCAGCACGCGCACCGCCTTGACCGGGCGGATCGCCATGTTGGGGTCGAGTTTGGGGTTGAATTCGTCCACCAGAGCAACCGGCTGCCAGTAATGGCGCATCAGGTTGCCGCAAGGTGTACCGGGGCCGATGCGGGTGATGCGTTCATTCTGGGAGGCTTTCATGCGGATCTCAATTCCCTCTGGTGGCAAGCTGGAGCAGCGAAGACTGACAGAAACACGGATTGTTGGTCAGACTGGCCAAAATGGTATCCGAAAAGGTGGTGAGCGGCGCAACGGGTCCGGGTTCCCGTTGGGTGAGCGCATCGCTGGGTGATAATCGACCTTCCACAGGCTGTTCCAGCGATGAATCGTCAAGCATGAGCCCGACTTTCAGCCAGATTGCGTGCGTGGCCCGCGTCGAATGGAATTTGTTGCGACGCCATTCGAAGCTGCGCTTGTCGGCGCTGGGCGTGCTGCTGCTCCCGGCGATTTACGCACTTATCTACCTGGCGAGCGTGTGGGACCCAAACGCCTACACCCAGGCGCTGCCGGTAGGGCTGGTAAGTGAAGATGCCGGGTTGATCTATCGCGGCATCAACGTCAACGTCGGCAATGAGTTGTTGAGTGCGCTGGAAGCCAAGAAAGAGTTTGCCTATACGCGCTACCCTACCGCAGATGCGGCCCGCGAGGCGGTGCGCCGCCGCGAGGCGATCTTTGCCTTGATCGTGCCGGCCGATTTCAGCCGTCTGGCCACCCCGGGAGCAGAAGCACAGCGGGGGCGCCTGATTGTCTATACATCGGAAGGCAACAGCTATACGGGCGCCGGTATCGCCCGGCGCTTTGCCCCCGAAGTGGCGCATCAGGTCAATGAAACCCTCAATGAGAAGCGCTGGTCACTGGTGCTCGATTCAAGTGCGGGCTCGGCGCGCACCCTGCAGTCCCTGCGGAACAATGTGGCTAGCCTCAAAGAAGGCAGCGAGCAGCTGGCCGAGGGCATGCGCCAGGCCCAGAAGGGCAGCGTCAGCCTCGCATCCGGGACGCGTTCTGCAGCTGCCGGAGCCGTCCAGCTTGGTACGGGCGCCACCCAATTGGCTGATGCTGGCGTTCCACTGACCGATGGATTCCGCCGGACCGTGGGCGCCCTGCGTCAGATGCAGGGTCGCCTGCCCACAGATGCAGAGCTGCGCGCCTTGCGCACTGGTGCCACCAGCCTGGCGACTGGGGAAGCGGTGCTGGCCGATGCCCTCGGGCAGCTACAGGCCGGCGCTGGTCAACTGGCCACCGGTATGGGTGAATTCAAGGAGCGTGCGGAAGACTCGCTTTTTGTTGGCGCTGAGGTGGCGCAGGGCGCCGCGCGGCTGCAGGCCGGGGCAGTCCAGATGCGGGATGGTCTGCGGCAAGCGGCAACCCAGCAGGAAAAGCTGCTGGGCGGTGCGAAGCAGCTGGAGACCGGAGTGTATCGATTGGCTGCCGGTGTGACTGCCCTTGGCACCGGTGTCGCGGGCCTGACTGCTGCCCTGCCGGAAGAAAGCAGACTAGACGACTTTGCCAGCGGGTTGAAGGATACCGCGAGGGCCGCCCAGACCCTGCAGGGTGGCTTGAAGCAAGTCGACGAAGGGGCTGCTTCGTTTGGTGCGGCGTTGACCAGGCTGGACGAAGGGGCGACCCGCCTCTCCAGTGGGCTGCAGTTACTGGCCACCTCGCTGCCCGCTGAGACGCCCACGCTCGATGGCAGTCCACCCGGCCTGGCTGCGTCAACCGAGTCTGTTCTTGAAGTGGTGGCGCCGGTACCCAACAACGGCACCGGCCTTGCCCCCAATTTCGTGCCGATGGCGCTGTGGGTGGGCGCCTTGATGACCTGTTTTCTGTTCCACGTGCGCCAACTGCCCATGGGTGTGGCACAGGCCTCCCTTCCGGCACGCTGGCTGGGCAAGCTTGCCGTACCGGCGCTGCTCGTACTGGGGCAGGCGCTGGTCATGCTGATCATGATGGTACTGGTATTTGATGTCAGGGTGCCGAACCTGGCGACGTTCATGCTCACGCTGGCGATTGCCTCACTGACGTTTCTTGCAATCGTGTTTTCGATGGTCAAGTTGCTGGGTGACATTGGCAAGGTGCTGGCGATGCTGCTGCTGATTCTGCAGCTTTCGTCTGCCGGTGCGCTGATCCCGATCGAGCTGACCAACGAGTTCTTCCAGAAGATTTCGCCCTACCTGCCCTTCACCTGGGTAGTACGGGCCTTCCGCGCCAGCCTGTTTGGCGCATTTGATGGCAACTGGCAACTGCCCTGGGTGCTGGTGATCAATGCCGGGGTGGTCGCTACCGGTATCGGGGCCTACTTTGGGCGCTGGAAACTCGTCGCCGACGAGGATTACGGGCCGGCGATCGAGATCGATTGATGCATCGAACGTAGAGCGGGTCCACGCCCGGCTTTACCGCACGGCAGCCGGATCCAGGCGAGTCCGGCTGCGGGGGCAGCACTCTCTCAGGTGCGGGACAGCTTGATCTCCTCGAGCCGGTCGGTCGCCGGCGGCGGGGTGCGCGAGAGGGCGGCAATCTCGGCGCGCAAGGCGGGCGTCATCTCTACTTGTACTGCAGCCAGCGAGTCGCGTAACTGCTCCACATTACGGGCACCGATGATGGGCGCAGTGACGGCCGGATGAGCGCCCACCCAGGCGACAGCCGTGGCCACCGGATTCAACCCCTTTTCCTTGCACAGGGCGACAAACTTCTCAGCCACCTCGAACACCCAGTCCTCGCCATAACGCGCTTCGTACATCTTGTTGGTCTTCAGACGGCCACTCGCCTGACCCGAATATTTGCCTGAGAGCAGCCCTGCCGCTCCCGGGCTGTAGGGGATCACGCCGATGCCGTTGGCCTCGGCCATCGGCAGCAACTCGACCTCGGCCTGGCGTTTGACCAGGTTATACATGGGCTGGATCACCTGCAGGCGCGCCCAGTTGTTGTGCTCCTGGATGCCTACGGCGCGCTGCACCTGCCAGGCCGCGTAGTTGCTTACCGCCGGATACAGCACCTTGCCCGAGCGCACCACGTCTTCGAGGGCGCGCATCGACTCCTCGATCGGCGTGCGTTTGTCGAACTGGTGCAAAAACAGCACTTCAACACGATCGGTTTTCAAGCGCTTGAGGCTCGCTTCGATGGCGCGCACGACGTGGCGTCGTGATGTGCCGCGCGCGTTGATATCGGTGCTGACCGGGTTGAAGCATTTTGTGGTCAGGACCAGGTCGTCGCGGTGGCCCTGTATCAGACCTCCCAGAATCTCTTCGGACCGTCCATTGTTATATTGGTCGGCACAATCAAAGAAGTTGATGCCGGCGTCACGGCAGGCTTTGTACATGCTGGCGGAAGTGGCCTCGTCGGCGTCGCCACCGAAAGACATGGTGCCAAAGCAGAGTGCCGAGACCTGGACGCCGGAGCGACCGAGAGGTTTGAATTTCATGTTCGAAAGGTTGTCAGGTGAGGGAAATCGGGGCAGGGAGGGGTGCACTCTGCCGGGGTCAGGCTGCACACAGGCGCGCCCGGGCTTCGGCGTACTCCCGTTTGAAGCGTGCCACCAGTTCGGCAGCAGGCACCACTTCCCGGATCGCACCGATGCCCTGGCCGCAACCCCAGATGTCTTTCCAGGCCTTGGCGGCGTTGGCCCCTTCGCCGGTGGCAAAGTTCATCTTGCTCGGGTCGCTTTGCGGCAGATTGTCCGGATCCATGCCGGCGTTCCTGATGCTGCCCTTCAGATAATTGCCGTGAATGCCGGTGTAGAAATTGCTGTACACGATGTCGTCCGAGTTCGATTGCGTGATCATCTGCTTGTAGCCTTCAACCGCACGTGCTTCGTCAGTGGCGATGAAGGCCGAGCCAATGTAGGCAAAGTCGGCGCCCATTGCCTGGGCTGCCAGAATCGCACCGCCCGATGAGATGGCACCTGACAGCGCAATCGGGCCGCCAAACCATTCGCGAATCTCCGCCACCATGGCAAACGGACTTTTCACACTGGCGTGCCCACCTGCGCCTGCTGCAACCGGAATCAGGCCATCGGCGCCCTTCTCAATTGCCTTGTGGGCGAACACGTTGTTGATGACGTCGTGCATCACGACGCCCCCCCAGCCGTGTACGCCCTGATTCACGTCTTCGCGCGCACCCAGGCTGGTGATGACGATCGGCACCTTGTATTTGGCGCAGACCATCATGTCCTGTTCGAGCCGGTCGTTGCTGCGGTGCACGATCTGGTTGATGGCGTACGGGGCCGCCGGGGACTCGGGATGTGCCTTGTCATGTGCGGCAAGTGCTTCGGTGATCTCCGCCAGCCATTCGTCGAGTTGCGACGCCGGACGGGCATTGAGCGCCGGCATGGCGCCAACGACGCCGGCCTTGCATTGCGCGATGACCAGTTTCGGGTTGCTGATGATGAACAGCGGTGAACCGATGACGGGAAACTGGATTTTTTTGAGAACCGGGGGCAGGTTGCGGGCGGGTGCTGTCATGAAGGTCTTTGGGAATGGGTCGGAAAGTAGGGGGGAAGCCAGCCGAACCCCATTATCGCGGATGGCCGGGAAAGCGGGCGCGCCGCAGGATCGGCCGTGCCCAACTTACCGCGCACTTAAGGCGCCATGCTTCATGCGCTATTTAACATGTGATAAATTAGATCGGGAGGCGGCAGTGGTTCCGACAATGGTTCCGCGACCGGCAATCAGCACAATAGCAGCCGCCAAGAGTCGCAGGATTGCCCATTTTTGCCAGAGCAGGGCTTCACACCGGAGGTAATACCGTGGCCATAGCACAAGTACGTGGCGTCAGCATCAACTACGAGGTGTTCGGAAGCAGCGGTCCGTGGTTTGCGTTCGTGACCGGCGGGCGGCGCGGCTATGCGGAGTTTGTGTCTCTGGCGCAGAAGTTGGCAGCTGAAGGCTGTCGGGTGCTGCTGCATGATCGCCGCAATACCGGCGCATCCGAAGTGGTGATCGCCGGCGAGGAGGGTGAAGAGGAAATCTGGGCCGATGACCTGATTGTGTTGCTCGGGCAACTGGGGGCATTGCCCGCTTTCATCGGCGGCACCTCGTCCGGGGCGCGCATGTCGATGCTGGTGTATCTGCGCCATCCGGACAAGGTGCGTGGCCTGATCCTGGCGCGCATCACCGGCGGTGCGTTTGCGGCCGGACGCCTGCCCAACATGTATTACGGCCAGTTCATCAAGGCGGCGCAGGAGGGCGGCATGGCGGCGGTGTGCGCCACCGAGCAGTATCAGGAGCGGATTGCCGCCAATCCCGCGAACCGTGACAAGCTGATGGCGATGGATCCGCAGGATTACATCCGCGTGATGGAGCATTGGTTGTCGATCTTCCTCAAGGGGCCGCGCGCGCCGGTGATGGGGGTGACAGAAGAGCAGATGGCTTCGATCAAGGTACCGACCTTGATCGTGCCCGGCAACGACAATACCCATGCGTCGGCGAATGGTCTGGCTGCCGCGAAAATGATTCCCGGCAGCGAGTTGTTCCAGTTGCCGATCAAAGATCAGGATGTGCCGCTCCTGCCGTTCTCGGACTGGGCACCGCACGAGCCGATGATGGCGCGCAAGTTTGTCGACTTCATGCGCCGCCACGGCGCAGCCTGATCGGGCGCGGACATGCAGACACAAGCCAACGGCATCTGGGTGAACTTCGAGGTGAACGGGCCCCAAGGGGCCCCATGGGTCACGTTCATCACCGGCATTGCCAATGACACCACGTTGTTTGCCGGTCAGGCGCGCGCCTTGTCGGACAAATACCGGGTGCTGCGCTATGACCTGCGCGGGCAGGGCAAATCCGAATCGACGCCCGGGCCGTATTCGATTGCGTCGCTGGCCTCGGATCTGGTGGCTCTGTGGGATGCCCTGAAAATTCCCCGCTCTCATATGGTGGCACTGGGCCTGGGTGGCCCGGTGGCGATGCGGGTCGCCATCGACCATCCAGAACGCATCATCTCGCTCGCGCCGACCTGTTGTCGCGCGCGCATGGTGCCGGACTTCGCCGCCATGTGGGCGCGCCTGACCGAGACCGTGCAGGCCGGTGGTGTGGAGGCGATTGTCGAGCAGACCGCGCAGCGCTGGTTCTCCGACGATTTCAAGGCGGCCCATCCGGACAAGCTCGACGAAGTGCGTGCCATGATTCGTGCCACCAGCAAGGACGGCTATCTCGGCAATGTGGCGGCGTTTGTCGGGCTCGACATCGAGGACGAAATCGGCCGCATCACCGCACCCACGCTGTTCATGGGCGGCGCGGAAGACAAGGTCGGTGGCCCGGAAGCCCTGATGCGCACCCTCGCTGCCAAAGTGCCGGGTGCCACCTATGCACCGGTGCCGGGTGCTGCCCACATTGCCAATCTGCAGAACGAAAGTGGCTACAACAGCATCCTGCGCGCGTT
>CAYUEG010000065.1:8985-20660 GCA_964443245.1 uncultured Burkholderiales bacterium
CCGACGGCCACACCTGGCTGCATGCCAATATCAACAACTCGCTCAACGATCTGCTGTCGAGCGATACCTGCTGCCGCCTGGGCGAAGCCCTGGTGCCGGTGACGCGCCTGACCAGCACACCGCTGGTCATGGTGGTGCATCCTTCGGTGCCGGCCAACAATCTGCGTGAGTACATCGCGCTGGCCAAGGCGGAGCCGCAGCGTCTGACATTCGCCTCGGGCGGCACCGGCGCCATCACCCAATTGCTGGGGGAGAAAGTGAAGTCGGCAGCCGGCATCGTGGTGCGTGAGATTCCCTACAAGGCGATTGGTGCCGAGTTACCCGATCTGCTGGCGGGGCATGTGTCGACGGCCTATCTGGCGCCCGTGGTGGTGGCGCAGCACATTCGCTCCGGCAAGCTGCGCGCGCTCGGCGTGGCCGCGCAGAAGCGCTTCAACTTCCTGCCGGATGTGCCGACGTTTGCAGAGGCGGGATTGCCGGGCATTGAGGCATCCGGCTGGAACGGCCTGTTTGTACCCGCGGGCACACCGCGCGATGTGATTCTGCGTTTGCAGGCAGAGACTGCCAAGATCCTCGCTTCGCCCGCCATGAAGGCCGATGCCCTGCAACAGGGTTATGAATATGGCGGCGAGTCCCCGGAAGAATTCCTTGCTTTCATTCGATCCGAATCGGCACGCTGGGGTCGTGTGATCAAGGACGCCAAAATCAAGCTTGAATGAGCGCTGCATCCGCCCATCCCGTTACCTTGTTTTGATCAGCGGCCGCAAGAGCCGCTCACCTGGAGAAGACACCATGAAATCATTGTTCGCTCGATTTGCACTGACCCTCACTGTTGCATCTGCCATGGCTGCCGTGCCGGTGGCCGCGCACGCCCAGGCCTTCCCCTCCAAACCGGTACGTATCGTGATTCCATTTGCGCCGGGTGGCAGTACCGATGCCAATGCACGCATCATCAACGAGAAACTGGCTGCGCTCTGGGGTCAGCCTGTCATCATCGAGAGCAAGCCGGGCGCCAACACCATCATCGGTACCGATGCAGTGGCCAAGAGCCCGGGCGATGGCTACACCCTGCTGCTGACGTCCACGGCTTATGTGGTCAACCCGAGCATGTATCTCAAGTTGCCGTATGACCCGATGGGTGATTTTCAGCCCGTCACCATTGTGTCCGTGTCCCCGTTCGCGATGGTGGCGGCGAGCAGTTTCCCGGCCAGGAGCATCAAGGAATTGATCGCCATGATGCGCGCCAAGCCCGGCTCGGTGTCGTTTGGCACCTCGGATTCCAGCTCGGCCTTTGCCGGGCACCTGTTCAACATGCTCGCCAAGACCGACCTGCAAAGCGTTTCCTATAAGGGTGCCGGGCCGCTGATGACCGATCTGGCAGGCGGTCACGTACCGATCGGCATCGCGGCAGTCAGTTCGGTTCAGGGTCAGGTGAAGGCGGGCAGGGTGCGCATGCTGGGTGTCGCTTCGACCAAACCGACCCCCCTGTTTCCGGATGCGCCGGTGATTGCGGCAGAAGTGCCGGGCTATGAGGCGATTTCCTGGTTTGGCCTGTTTGCACCGAAAGGCACACCCAGGGATGTGATCGCCAAGATTCAGCGCGATGTCGCCACCGTACTCAAGGACCCCGAGGTGCAAAAGCGGTTTACCGACATTGGCGCCGAACCCGGGGGACAGACGCCAGAGGAGTTTGGCGCCCGGGTACGGGCAGAGATGGACCTGTGGGCCAGGGTGGCGAAGTCGGCCAACATCAAACCGGAATAAACGAGAGGCAAAGAAGATGGATTTCAAAAGCGAAGTGCGTGATGGCATGCGCATTGACTGGGATGTCCCGATCACCATGGACGATGGCCTGGTGCTGCGAGCCGACGTGTTTCGCCCGATAGCCGAAGGGCGCTACCCGGTGATCATGACCTACGGCCCCTATGGCAAGGGCGTGGCATTCCAGGAGGGCTACAAGACGTCATGGGACATCATGTGCCGGGAAAATCCGGATGCCGTGTCCGGCACGACCAACAAGTATGCCAACTGGGAGGTGGTCGATCCGGAAAAATGGGTTCCGGACGGCTATGTGTGCATTCGTGTCGACTCGCGCGGCGCCGGGCGTTCACCCGGTTACCTGTGTCACAACAATGACCGTGAGCAGAAGGATTATCACGACTGCATCGAATGGGCTGCGGTACAACCCTGGTCAACCGGCAAGGTTGGCTTGAACGGCATCTCCTACTACGCGGCCAATCAATGGCGCGCAGCCGCCATGCAACCGCCGCATCTGGCCGCCATCTGCGTCTGGGAAGGTTGGCACGACAATTACCGCGACGGCAATCATCACGGCGGCATCCTCTGCACGTTCCGCAAGAACTGGCAGGACATGCAGGTCAAGACCGTCCAGCACGGGGTGGGGGAGAATGGTCGTAAAAGCCCGGTCACCGGCGAGTGGGCCTGCGGCCCCGACACCTTGACCCCCGAGCAGTTGGTCAAGAATCGTGAAAACATGGCGCAGCAGCTGCTGGAGCACGAGATGGACGGCCCGTACTATCGGGAACGTTCGGCGGATCTGTCGCGTGTCAAGGTGCCGCTGCTCTCGGCGGCCAACTGGGGCGGCCATGGCCTGCACCTGCGCGGCAACCTGGAAGGCTTCGTCGGCGCTGCCTCGACCCAAAAGTGGCTCGAAGCGCATGGTGGCTCGCACTGGGCGCCGTTCTACACCGACTACGGTGTCAAGATGCAGAAGAAGTTCTTTGACTACTTTCTCAAGGGTGCTGCCAATGGCTGGGACAAGGAGCCGCGCATCCGGCTGCAGATTCGCCACCCAGGCGAGAAGTTTGTCGAGCGGCATGAAACCGAGTGGCCGCTGGCGCGTACCCGCTGGACCCATTTTTATCTGGATCCGAACGGCATGCGCCTGTCAGCCACACCGGTTACCAGCACCGGGACGGTAACCTACGACACCATGGGCGACGGCGTGACCTTCCGGACACCACCGCTGGAGCAGGCCACCGAGATCACCGGCCCGTCGGCACTCAAGCTGTTCCTGTCGTCGGCAACAGTCGATGCCGACGTGTTTGCCGTGTTGCGGGTGTTTGATCCCCAGGGTACCGAAGTGGTGTTTCAGGGCGCGCTTGATCCGCATACGCCGATCAGCCTGGGCTGGCTGCGGGCGTCGCACCGCAAGCTCGATCCGGTGCGCTCTCTGCCTTATCGGCCGTTCCATACCCACGACGAAAAGCAGCTTCTCGAACCGGGGAAGATCGTGGAGCTTGATGTGGAGATCTGGGCCACCTGCATCGTTGTGCCCAAGGGGTATACGATTGCCTTGACCCTGCGCGGCAAGGATTACGAGTGGGACGGACCGTCGGCGACGCTCTCGAACATGAAGCATCCGATGCGCGGCTGCGGCCCGTTTGTGCACGACGACCCGGTTGACCGACCCCCCGGTATTTTTGACACCAAGGTCACGCTGCACTTCGGGCCGGACCGGGCAGCAAGTGTGTTGCTGCCGGTGATTCCGCCGGCTTAGCGGCAACAGCGTGCGAGCGAGTAAGGGCTGTATGTGTGCTGACGACCCTTACTCGATCTTGATGCCGGCGCGCTTGATGGTCTCGGTAAAACGGGCTTTCTGGTCGCGCAGGTCGCGCGCAAAATCCTCCGCATTGGCGTAATCGACATCCAGGCCTACCGTGTTGAGGCGCTCGCGCACGTCGGGCGCCTGCATCACGGTCTGCATGGCAGCCGAGAGGCGATCAATCACCGGCTTGGGGGTACCCGCAGCCACCATCACGCCAATCCAGGCGCTGAGGTTGTAGCCGGGGATGTTGGCCGCTTCGGCGAGAGGCTCGACCCCGGGAGCCAGCGGGGTGGCCGTGCCGGTGCTGAGACCATAAGCGCGCAGGCGACCCGAACGCACCAGCGGCATGGCGGCGGCCACCGTCTCCAGGGCGTAATGCACCTGACCGCCGGCGACGTCTGTCAGCGCCGGTACGCTGCCCTTGTAGGGGACATGCGTTACGGTCAGTCCGGCTCCCGCATTGAAGGCTTCAGCGAGGATGTGGGCCGTGGCGCCCGTGCCGGATGAGGCGAAGCTGTACTTGCCTGGGTTGGCCTTGACCAACGCCACGAACTCACGGGCGTTGGCCGCCGGGAACGATGGTGCCGTCACCAGCATGAAGGGCGCACGGGCGGATTTGGCAACGGGCACCAGGTCTTTGTCGACGTCGAATGGCGTTTTTTGCAGCAACGGATTGATGCTGATGGGCCCGCTCGAACCCATCAGCAGGGTGTAGCCATCGGCAGGCGCTTTGGCCGCAAAGTCGGTGCCGGTCATGCCGCCCGCACCGGGACGGTTCTCGGCTACCACCGGTTGCCCCAGGACTTCGGAAAGCTTCTGGGCAACCACGCGCGCCACGAGATCGGTGGCTTGGCCCGGCGGCCATGGAATTACCATGCGCAGCGGACGGTTCGGATAGGGTTGCTGGGCCAGCGCAGCACCGCAGAGCATCAGGGTGCCGAGGAAAAGGGCAATCTTGCGCATCTTGTCTCCTTGTTATCGAGGCTCGCACACCTTCCAAGGGCGTGCAGCTTGCGCAGTGTGCACCAAAAACGCCTCGTTGGGGCGCAAGGGCGCTTCCAGATGGCCTTCTGGCTTATAGTCAGCGCCAAGATTGGCGTATTCAGGAGACAGCATGGAAAGCGAAGCGGCACGCGCATCAGAACCTGTTGATCGTCATTCCGTGCCAGCGTTCTGCACCCAATGCCGCTCCCGCTGCGGCTGCATTGCCGTGGTCGAGAATGGCAAGCTCCTTGCCGTCGAACCTGACGCGGCCCATCCTACCGGTGCCAAGCTTTGTCCCAAAGGCCGCGCTGCGCCCGAACTGGTCTATCACGCGGACCGTCTGACAACGCCGCTGCATCGCACCGCGCCCAAGGGTGCAGCCGATCCTGGCTGGCAACCGATGTCGTGGGATGCAGCGCTGGACGAAATTGCTGCACGCATGAGGACCATTCGCCAGGAACATAGTCCCGAGCAGGTGGCCTTTTCGGTGACCACGCCGTCAGGGTCGCACCTGCAGGATTCGATCTCGTGGATCGAACGTCTGATTCGCGCCTACGGTAGTCCGAACACGATTTACGCCACCGAAATCTGCAACTGGCACAAGGACCACGCCACACGCTTCACCTTCGGGCATGACATCGGCACGCCCGATTTTGCCAACACCGATTGCGTGCTGTTGTGGGGCAACAATCCGGCAGTGACATGGCTGGCGCGTGTGGCCGAGATTCAGGGAGCGATGAAGCGCGGCGCCCGCATGGTAGTGGTGGACCCACGCCCCGCAGCCTTCGCCAAACAGGCGACCCAATGGCTGCAGGTGCTGCCAGGCACGGACCAGGCTTTGGCCCTGGGTCTGGCGCACCTGCTGATCGAGGCCGGCACCTTCAATCACGCCTTCATGCGCGATTGGACCAATGCCCCGTTGCTGGTACGCAGCGACACCGGGCGCCTGTTGCGCCAGAGTGATCTGGAGGCGGGCGGCAGCGATACCGTGTTCTACGGACGGGGGGAGGGTGGCAGGCTGCTGCCTTACGATGCCACACGCGGGCTCTGGCCGCGCGGTGCTGCAGGTGTGGTATTGACGGGCGCAATCCAGGTAGAAACGCTTTCAGGTCGCGCAGGGTGCCGCACCGTGTTCGAACTCTACGCCGCTGTGGCTGCGGAGTGGCCGCCGGTGCGGGTCGCGCAGGTCACTGGGGTACCTGAAGCAGACCTGCGGCATGCGGCTCAGATCATCGGTTCTGCAAAATCGGTGGCGTATTACGCCTGGAACGGCATCGGCCAGAGCACCACGGCAACGCAGACAGACCGTGCCTTGACCTTGCTCTATGCACTTACTGGCAGCGTCGGTGCGCGCGGCGGCAATGTACCCGGTGGCGTAGCGCCGTTTGTTGACATATCCGGCGGCGATCTTCTGCCACGGGCACAGCGCGACAAGGCGCTCGGTCTGGATCTGCGGCCGCTCGGGCCCGGGCGCCTTGGTTATGTAACAGCGCGTGATGTGTATCGTGCCGTGCTGGAGGCCACGCCCTATCCGGTACGCATGCTGTTCTCGTTCGGTACCAACCTGCTCGCATCCCAGCCCGACACCGCCCTGGCGCGTACCGCGCTGGAAAAGCTGGCGTTCCATGTGCATGCGGATTTCTTTCTGAATCCGACGGCGCAGTACGCCGACATCGTGCTGCCCGCCGCCACGTCATGGGAGCGCGAGGGTTTGCGTGCCGGGTTTGACACCAGCCTGGCTTCCCTCAAACGCGTGCAACTGCGCCCGGCGGTGGTGGCGCCGATTGGCGAAGCGCGCAGCGATACCGACATCGTACTGGGCCTGGCCGAACGCCTTGGCCTGCGCGACCAGTTCTTCAACCTGTCTGCCGATGCGGGGCACGACGCCGTGCTGGCACCGGCCGGACTTACGGTGGCACAGTTGCGCGCCACGCCTGGTGGCGTGGAGTTGAAGGGTGAGGTACCGCTCAAGGCGTATGCGCGGGAAGTGGATGATGGTCGCGGCAGACGACCTGCCGGCTTTGCCACCCCCAGCCGCCGCGTCGAAATCTATTCCGAAACGTTGCTCGATCACGGCATCGCCCCCCTGCCCACACTCGAAGAAGCGGATCTGCCACGCTCTCCCGCGGGTTTTCCGCTGCGCCTGGGGGCGGCCAAGATCGTTGCCTACTGCCACAGCCAGCACCGGAACCTTGCATCGCTAAGGCGCCTGATGCCCGATCCGCTGGTGGAAGTCGCGCAAGAAACCGCCGCAGTGCGCGGCATTGCCGATGGCGATTGGGTGCGGATTCGTACTGTGGCCGGCAGTGCCGTGGCGCGGGCCAAATTCTCGCGTGACCTGACGCCCGGAACCGTGTGCGCACAGCATGGCTGGTGGATCGAAGGTCCGGCGGGCAGTCCTTATGGAAATGACGCGGGCACCGCCGGCCTGCTGGCTGCCAACCTCAACCAGGTGATTGACACCGCGCGTGCCGACCCGGTATCGGGCTCGATTCCGCTGCGTGCTTCGTGGTGTGAGCTGGAACGGCTCACCACATGAACAGCTGTCTCAGGCAGTCAGAAAGGCGGGGGTGGGTGTCAGGATCGGCTTGACCACCGGGCGAATCCGTTCCACTTCCGGACGCGGAGGTTCGGCAGCGGGGGAGGCGAGAATCTGCTCCAGCCATGCGCTGGTGGGCTGCCACTCCGGCAAGTACGCCTCCACCTTGTTCTGCGGGAAATCAAAGATCGACAAGCCCTGCTCGAGGCAGCGGGCATAAATCTGTGCTTCCTTGACGGTGCCCAGATGATGCAGGTTCAATTCGTCAGCCCAGGTGGCCAGCAAGGCACCGTTGCGCGTCCGCCCGTCGATTCGCATGCCGATGCTCGCCAGGCGGCATTTGCCCAGGGCGATGCGCGGGAACGTGCGCAACTCCTTGACGCAGTCGGCCGCTGCCTGCCGGTCGAACAATGACGGGGTGCTCGGAATCAGGATCGCATCGGCGTACATCGCGACCTTCATCAGGCCGATGCCCTGAAAGCCGCCCGGCGTATCCAGCACCACATGCTTTACACCGGCTGGCGGGCGGGCGAAATTGCGTTCGTCAATCGTCCAACCCTGGATTCTGGGCTGGGTGGCGGGACGCAAGCCAAGCCACAGGCGTGAGGACTGCTGGCGGTCGACATCGCCGAGCATCACCTCGTGGCCGTGCTGCGCCAGATAGCAGGCGATATGGGTAGCCAGAGTCGATTTGCCCGACCCGCCTTTGCGATTTACCACTGCAATCACGGACATGAATGCATCGCTCCACTGGACTGGCGGGAAGGCGATTCCCGCCAAGAGGAGTGAACCATACCTGAAGAATCTGGTAAATGTCCAGTATTTTCAGCGGGTTGGCGCTTTAATCTTGAAAATACTGCAACACTTTGCTGCGGTGCGGGTGCAAGGCCAGGGCGCAGTCGATGTGGTGTTTGTTGGCAAAGGCCTTGTCAGATACACACCAATCTTGATGCTGCTGCGCGCCGCATGCACCAACGGATTTCAGGGTGAAATGGCCAAGAACCGCTCCCACCAAGGGTTTCAGGCCATGCCTGGTAAGAAATTCCGGAATGTGGTCATCACCAGTTGATAACTGTATAAAAGTATAGTTATACTGTGCTGCCGTTCTCCCCGAAGAGCTGCGCACACCGTGTCTACCCTGCAGGAATTGTTTCAACGCACCGCCGTCTGGAGGATTGGCGACCGCCCGCCGCCGCGCACCGACGGCCTCGCCACCGGTTTTGCCGCACTGGACCGGGAACTGCCGGATGGCGGCTGGCCGCGCGGCGCCCTCACTGAATTGCTGTGCGATCACACCGGCATTGGCGAGCTGGCGCTGATGCTGCCCGCGCTGGCACGACTGACGGCCGAAGGCGAGTCGGTCGCCTGGGTCGCGCCGCCACACATGCCGTATGCGCCACGCCTTGCAGCAGATGGCGTTGAGGCGCAGCGCCTGTTGCTGGTGCAACCCGAAAAGCCGGCTGTGGCCCTGTGGGCGGCCGAGCGGATTTTGCGCGACGGCGCCTGCGCCATGGCGGTGCTGTGGCTGGGTGCACAGGTTGATTACGCGGCGCTGCGGCGCCTGCAACTGGCGGCGGCCCACGGCAATTGTGCCGGTTTCGTGTATCGCCCGCGTGCAGCGGCGCGCACCGCGTCACCGGCAGCGCTGCGTCTGGAGTTGAACCCGGTCCAGGGGCGGCTGGCGGTCAATCTGTTGAAGCGGCGCGGATTTGCGACCTCGCGCATGCTGTGTCTGGAAACGGCGTCGAATCGCTGGGCGGATTTGTTGATCCAGCCGCAGCCGGGTTTGCCGGAAAAGGTATCGCAGAAGCCACACAACATGGAGCCTGACAGTACCCAGAGGGCTGGGTTGCCGCGCAACTTGCTCCAGGTCAGGCCAATGGTGCCTCTGGTCGAGCGGCGTTATCCCTTGCCGGAGCGGTGACGCTTGCACTCTGGCTGTGACGTGGCCAAGCCTCTCTGGATTGCACTGTTTTTGCTGGAACTGCCCTTGCAGGCGGCTGGGCGCGGTTTGCTCATCGATGTGCCGTTTGCGGTGATCGATGGGCCTGAGGATCGCCCGTTGATTCTCGCTGCCAATACGGCAGCACGTGATTGCGGCATTCGCAGCGGTATGGCGCTGGGTGCTGCGCGCGCGCTGGTGGCCGACCTGGCGGTGTGGCGGCGCGATCTGACGCGTGAGGCGGCGCTCCAGCGGCGAGTGGGGCTGGTGGCGCTCAACTTTTCGCCGATGGTGACGCTGGTACCGCAGGCGGTGTTGCTGGAAGTGGCACCCAGCCTGATGCTGTTTCGCGGCCTCGGGGCATTGGCCAAACGCATCAAGGGCGAGGTGCGACGTGCCGAGGTACGTGCCGTGGCGGCCTGTGCGCCCACCCCTCGCGCAGCCTGGTTGCTGGCCCATGCACGTGCCTGTGGCGTCGAGGCACCGCATGTGCGACGGCCTGAGGATGTACCCGCCGCGTTGGCTGCCATCCCGCTGGAGCTGACCGGCTGGCCGCAGGACGTGACTGACGCACTCGCTTCACTGGGCATCGAATGCTTTGGCGATCTGGCACGCCTGCCACGCGATGGCATTGCGCGCCGCTTCGGCGTGGAGATCGTGCGCGACATCGAGGCCATTCTGGGTGAACGAGCCGACCCACGCACGCCGCTCGAATTGCCCGAGCGCTTCAGCACGCGTCTGGAACTGGTGTGCGAGACCAGCGACAGTGCGCTGGTGCTGCACGCCGCCGAACTGCTGTTCGCCGAGGTGGACGACTTCCTGCGCGCACGCGGGCAGGCCACGACGCGCATCGAGTTGCAACTCGAACACGGCCGGCACCGCGCTACACCCTTGATGATCGGTACGCGCGAACCGGCACGTGACGTACGGCGCTGGAGCCGGCTGCTGCGCGAGCAACTGGCGCGTCAGCCGCTCGACGACACGGTGTGCGCGCTCGGGCTGAAGCTGGTCGACATGCAGGTTTATCAGCCGGCCAGCGAGGCGTTTTTTCCCGATGCCGGGGCGCGTGCGCGCAATCTGCATTTGCTCATCGAGCAGTTGCTGGCGCGCATGGGGGCCGGGTCGATCCTGATGGTCGAAGAAGGGCACGACCACCGGCCCGAGAAGGCCACGCACGAGGTGGCGCATGGTGTGAAAGAGGAGCGCAAGGGCTATCGGTCGCATCGTGTGGCGGCGAAAACGACAGTGATGTCGCGGCCCAACACACCGGCAAACGCAGCGTCGCTGCGGCCGCCCGTGCCGGCAAGCGTAGCGCCGCCGCGGCCGATCTGGCTGTTGCGGCAACCGCGTTCGCTGATCCTGCTGCAGGGCGAGCCGGTGCATCGCGGCGCACTGCGCCAGCTGGCCGGGCCGGAGCGCATCGAAACCGGCTGGTGGGATGGCGCACCGGCGCGGCGCGATTACTACGTGATGGCCAATCGCGAGGGGGAGACCCTGTGGGTGTTTCACGATCTGGCGCGCGGTGGCTGGTATCTGCACGGCTTTTTTGCCTGATCTTTCCTGAAGAAGTACAGGATGCAACCGAGTTACGCGGAACTTCATGCGCTGAGCAATTTCAGCTTTCTGCGCGGTGCCTCGCATCCGGAAGAACTGGTGGCGCGGGCCAGCCTGCTTGGCTACACCGCGCTGGCCATCACCGACGAGTGCACCGTCTCAGGCGTGGTGCGTGCGCATGTGGCAGCCAAGAACACTCGCCTCAAGCTGATCATCGGCAGCGAATTCATGCTCGAAGAGGGTGGCAAGCTGGTGCTGCTGGCGGCTTCGCGCAAGGGTTATGCCCGTTTGTGCGCCCTGATCACGCAGGCGCGGCGGCGTGCCATCAAGGGGCGCTACAGCTTGCGTCTGGCGGACCTGGCTGGGCTGCCGATGACCGATTGCCTGGCCATGGTGTTACCCGAGATGCTGCCGCAGCTGGCCTGGCCGGAGGCAGCGCTGGGCGTACTCAAGACGTGTTTTCCGGGATCGCTGTGGATTGCCGTCGAACAACTCAAGGGTGCCGATGATGCACGCACTTTCGCGCATGCCATGGCGCTGGCGGCGGCCAATGGGCTGCCGGCCGTGGCCACCGGCCATGTGCTGATGCACGAGAAACGCCGCAAGCCTTTGCAGGATGTGCTGACGGCGATTCGCCTGCGCAAGCCGCTTGCCGAACTGGGGCTGGATGCGCAACCCAATGCCGAGCAGGTGCTGCGACCAATCCATGCGATCGCCGACCTGTATCCGCCCGAACTGATGGCCGAGACCCTCGTCATTGCCGACCGTTGCCGCTTCAGCCTGGATGAATTGCGCTATGAATACCCGCAGGAAATCGTGCCCCCCGGTGAAACGCCAATCAGCCATTTGCGCCGCCTCACCTTTGACGGGCTGGTGGCGCGCTATGCCCGCCCGTCGATCTCGGCACGCATGCAGGGCGACAAAAAACTCGCCGGGCTGGCGACCACCACGCTCACGGCAAGCGACGGCACGACGGCGCAGGTGCCGACCGGTGTGGTGGCGCTGGTCGAGCGCGAGCTGTTGCTGATCCGTGATCTGGCCTACGAGCCGTTTTTTCTTACCGTGCACGACATCGTCTGCTTTGCGCG